>CAYYXD010000012.1:0-20040 GCA_964475575.1 uncultured Gammaproteobacteria bacterium | reverse complement strand
TTTTTTAAAACTTCAGTCTTAAATAAAACAGCTGCTCCCGAGGGGTAAAAAATATCAGCCCCATCTTTTATTCTTATCTTCTCATATTTATCACGATAATTTAAACAATAACCAAAACCTAAAAAATGAGTACTATTACCTAAACTATTAATTTCATCTTTTGGAGACCACAGCATTAAACGAGCTTGAACGGCTCCTATTTTAGAATCACTATCAGCCATTTTTATTAATTCTTCTATTGCCCGTTCATCTATAACTGTATCCATATTAAAAAGAATAATATAATCACAATTATCTTTAAAAGCTTGTTTAATGGCATCATTATTACCCTTAGCAAAACCATCATTGTCTTCATTTCTAATAATTACAGCTTCTGAAGCTTGATTCTTCAGAAAATTAAAAGAATCATCCGAACTAGAATTATCAACGATATACAAAATTGATTGTCCGGTAAAAGTTTGTTTTCTTAAACCATTCAAACAATCAACTAAATATTTTTTAGCATAATCTTTATAGTTTATTAAAATAATAGCGACTTTCTTATCCATAAATCTAATTTTTAAAACCACTTTTAGGTTTAACAAAAAAAGAAAAAATAAAGGTTAATAATTTTCCTAGAGGCCAAAAAAACTTTAAAATATAATACTGCCATTTAGGTTGCCACTTCTTAAAATATTTAAGCATTGATTCTGAAAAATATTTTTGAGTTCGACCCCTTTTTAATAAAGAAAAACTTTGTCCAATATAATCAATACAGAAAGATTTGGCATTATACCAAACTTCTCCCCCCATTTTATATACTTGACGACAAAAGTCAACTTCTTCAAACCAAACAAAATAACGTTCATCTAATAACGGATCTTCGCCTCCACTTATAGATTGATAAGCTTTTTTATTTATAAGGAAAAAAGAACCACGAACTGAATCAACTTTTTGACTTAAATTATAATCAAAATCATGGTATAAATAAGATTTTAAAATTTTAGGAAGGATATGAGGTAATTTTAATATGATTAATAGTTGATCACTTAATTTAGGAAAACGACGAACATGTTTTATTGTTTCATTATTACCATTTAATAATAAACAACTAGAAACTACTGCTTGTGGATTTTGTTTAGCAAAAACTAAGGAATTAATAAAAGTTTCTGGAAAAATTAACATATCAGGATTTAATAAAAGAATAAAATTACTTTTAGCCTGACGAATAGCTATATTATTAGCTTTAGCAAAACCTAAATTTCTTTCATTCTTTATTAATTTAACTTGAGGAAATTTTTCGGCTACCATCTCAGCCGAACCATCAATAGAAGCATTATCAACTACAAAAACCTCTAGAGGAAAATCTTTGTAAAATTCAAAAATAGCTGATAAATTTTTTTTTAATTTTTCTTTTACGTTATAAGAAACAATAATAATAGATAATTCCATATATAAATTTTAATTATTTTTTATTCTTATTAATTTAAGACGATCGGTTTTCCCATTAATAATAACAACATTATCTTTTAAAACACTAAATTCCTTAGCTAAAAAATTAATTAAAGCTTTATTAGCTTTATTTTTATCAGCCACGGCCGCTATTTTTATAGTAATTATTTCCGTTTCTTGACCATCAATATTATTCTTATCAATACTTTTTATAGCTGTAATATCAGAATTAGGAATTACCTTACATAATAAATATACTTGTCCTTCTTGTTTTATTTTTTTTATGTAATTATCTAACATAAAAATTATTTTATTGAAAACAAAATAGCATTAGGAATATTTCTACCCGGTCCTACCATATATTCATCATTATAATATAAAGCTGAAGAATAACCACCGTCTAAATTAACAGCATAATCAATATCCATAGTTTTTAAAATTTCAGCTAAATCAATTACTGTTGCTAAACGAACAACTACTAAATATATCTTTCCTTTACCTCCATTATTATCAGATTTATAAGCAATGGCATTACGTAAAGTTTTAACTTCCGATTGACTTTTATCTACCTCCCAATCAATTAATAAATTTTTACCATTTTCTATTAAACGTGGTTTATTACCAATAGCTGCTTGTAATTTAGTTCCATAAACTAATTCAAAATTATCAACACTTTTAAAATCACGACTGTCTTTAAAATAATAAAAATTATTATTAATATCAAAAGCCATAATAGGACCAGTAGTTGGATATTTTAATTGATTATTATTAATAAAAGTTTGTAGCCGTGAATTATACACTGGAAAAAAATAATAATTCAATTTTGATGAGGAAGTATCAAAATAAGAAGCATTGATGCCAGCAAAAGCATTATTATCAATAACATAATCTATAAGGGGTTTAGCTAAACATTGGGTTAAACAATCTTCAGAATTAGCCGTATCAGTTATTATTTTTAAATTAGGGTTATTTAAATCAATAGTAACCACATCAATAAAATATTCTTTATTATCAACCACAATTAATTGCTTATACTTATAAGAACTGTAATCATCAATGCTTTCTGAAAAAGTATTTTTATGTATTACGGCTAAGTCATTTTTACTAATGCCTAAACCTAGCTCTCTCATTATTTGAAAAGCATCATCCGGTCGTCCTAAATAATATTTTTTTAAATCAGATGGATTTATATACCAGGCCTCACCATTTTTTTCTACTTGTAAAACTATTTTACCGGCTAACTTTTGAGTTAATTCTAAATTGCCATCAATTGGCATCCCCGCTTGGGCTATTTGTTGAAAATCATATTCAGTAATTCCTAAACCCAATTCTCGCATAATTTTAAAAGCATCATTAGGTCGTCCTAAATAATACCTTTTATTATTTTCTGGATAAATATACCAAGCTTCCCCATTTCTTTCAACATCTAAAAGTATTCTACCTGATAATTTTTCTCCTAAAGATTCAGCCTGAACCTTTATTATTGGAAAAAATAATAAAAATAATACTAAAAAGATATAATATTTACTTATTTTCATAAAATAATTTAAATTTATATCCATTATATCATTTAAAAAACAAAAAACAAAATTAAATATTGTTTATTTGCTAAGCCCATAAATATTTGATATTATAAAAATGTAATTAATATAAATTAACAAAAAATATGAAAGATATTTATATTTATGATGAATTTTCACCTGAAGATACTGCTATGATGCAAGCTCTCTACTCTCGTAGTGCTAAAAGTGTAACTGAACATGTTGAAAAAGTTAAAAGTAGTGGTTCAGGTAAATTTATGAAAACATTTTATGTAGGTTATGGACATGCTAGTATTGCTGATTGTGGAAGCACTACTATATTTATAGAAAATATATCAATGCTAGCCGATAAGGCCATTCAGGATTGGCAATTATACTCTGGTCAAGAAACATCAACTCGTTATATAGATATGGGAAGTAGAGAAATAATTGATCCCCTTAATAATCAAGAATCAAAAAATATTATAAAAAAATGGATGGATTTCTATAATAATAATCAAGAAGAAGTTCAAAACCATTTAAAAAATAAATATCCTAAAAAAGAAGATGAAGATGAAACTATATACAATAAAGCCATAAAAGCTCGTTGTTTTGATATTACTCGTGGTTTTTTACCAGCTGGAATTACTACTCAATTAAGTTGGCACACCAATTTACGACAAGCTTACGATAAACTATGTTGGTTAAAACATAATCCTTTAAATGAAGTTAGAGAAATAGCTGAAATAATATCTAACAAACTAAAAGAAAAATATACTAATAGTTTTTGCCAACCACTAATAGACGAACAAGAAAATTATCGAAAAAAAATAATGACTAAATATAATTTTCTAAAACCTGAAAATATTTCTGGAATAAAAATTAAAACCAATATTAAAAATGAAGACTTAGAAGAATTTAGTTATATATTAGAAAATCGTCCCTTAAAAACTGGACTACCAAATTTTTTAGGTGAATTAGGAACAATAACTTTTGAATTTATATTAGACTTTGGATCTTTTAGAGATATACAAAGACATCGTAATGGAATTTGTCGCATGCCATTATTAAGCACTTCTATTGGCTTTAATAATTGGTATTTAGAACAATTACCGAAACAAGTTAGAGTTGAAGCTGAAAAATTAATATCCGAACAAATTCAAGCTATAAATAATTTAGATTGTTCTGATGAAATTAAACAATACTATATTGCTATGGGCTTTAATGTTTTTTGTCGTAATACCTATAATCTCCCAGCTACCGCTTATGTAGTAGAATTAAGATCCGGTAAATTAGTTCACCCCACTTTAAGAAAAGTAGCTCATGAAATGTATCAAGTTCTAAATGAAAAATTACCAGCCTTAAAACTAAATTGTGACTTAGAACCAGATCAATGGGATTACCGTCGTGGTCTACAAGATATAATTAAAAAATAATAAAAATAAAAACTATGAAAAAGAAAAAAAAGAAAATAATAATTGGTTTAACCGGACAAATTGCTTGTGGTAAAGGAGTAATAAAAAAATTTTTAATTGAAAAATATAAAGCTAGTGATTATCGTTTCTCTACTATCTTAAGAGACACCTTATCTAGATTAGATATAGAACAAAGCAGAAAAAACATGCAAAAAATATCTATTATATTAAGAAAAAGTTTTGGAGAAGATGTTTTGGCCAAGGCGATGGCTAATGATGCCAAAGAAGATAAGGATGATTTCATAGTTATTGATGGAATTAGACGAATGGCTGATATTAAATATCTTAGAAAAGTAAAAGGATTTTTTTTAGTAAGTGTAGAAGCTGACAAAAAAATAAGACATGAAAGAGTGGTAAAACGAAATGAAAATCCAGGAGATGATAAAAAAACATTTGCTCAATTTTTAAATGACGAAAAACAAGAAACAGAATTGGAAATTCCAAAAGTAATGAAAAAAGCTGATTTCATAATAGATAATAATGGTACCTGGGAAGAACTTTGGGAACAAATTCATCAATTAGTTAAAAAAATAAATACTTTAGATTAATATTATGACTTTCAAGGAATATCAAGATTTAGCTAAAACTACTGCCACCTATCCTAATATTGGTAATAATTATATATATCCTACTCTAGGATTAGCTGGTGAAACTGGTGAAGTGGCTGAAAAAATAAAAAAAATTATAAGAGATAATGATGGAATTATAGATTTAGAAAAAAAAGAAGAAATTGCTAAAGAATTAGGTGATGTTTTATGGTATTTAGCTCAATTAAGTACAGAATTAAAATTAGATTTCAGTTATATAGCTGAAAAAAATTTAGAAAAATTAAAATCTAGACAAGAAAGAAATCGCCTACACGGCAATGGAGATAATCGTTAATAATATGAAAACAAAAAAAGGACGTTTTATAGTTTTTTATGGAACAAATAATTTAGGAAAAAGTACTCAAGCTAAACTTTTAATTGAAAGATTTAATAATCTTAATATTCCCTTTGAATATATTAAATATCCTTTATACGATCTAGCTCCTAGCGGTCACATTTTAAATGATTATTTACGAAACGATAATCCATATAATTTAAATCCCCGAGAAGCTCAAATAATTTATGCTTTAAACAGAACTCAATATCAGCCAGAATTACAAAAAAAAATGGATCAAGGAATAAATATCATAGCCGAAGATTATATCGGTACTAGTCTGGCTTGGGGCATGGGAGCTGGAGTTGATATTAATTTTTTAGAAAAAATAAATAGTCATTTAATGAAAGAAGATTTAGCTATACTTTTTGATGGTGAAAGATTTAAAAACTCTATTGAAAAAAATCATAAACATGAAACTAATGAAGAATTATTTAAAAAAGTTAAGCAACTACATTTGGATTTAGGACAAAAACATGCTTGGACAAAAATTAATGCTAATTTAAGCATTGAAGAAATAAACGATAAATTATTTAAAATAATACAAGATTTATTAGATAAATAATTATGGATTATGATATTATAATCGGTCTAGAAATACATGCCGAAATAAAATCAAATAGTAAAATGTTTTGTTCTTGTCGCAATGAAACATTAAATCCAAAACCAAACTCTACTGTTTGCCCTATTTGTTTGGGGCACCCTGGAACCTTACCTTTAGTTAATCAAGAAGCTATTAATAAAGTTATTCTTTTAGGATTAGCTTTAAATTGCCAAATAAATAGACTAAGTAAATTTGATAGAAAAAATTACTTTTATCCTGATTTACCAAAGGGTTATCAAATATCACAATATGATTTACCAATAGCCCATCATGGTTTTTTAGATATAAATAAACAAAAAATAGAAATAACCAGAATACATTTAGAAGAAGACACTGCTAAACTTATTCATCCTAGTGGTAAAAACTATACTTTTATAGATTTTAATCGAGCTGGAGTTCCTTTATTAGAATTAGTTACCGAACCCGTAATTCATGACGCCATAAGTGCTAGAATATTTTGTCAAACCTTTCAACAAATTTTAAAATATTTAAATATTAGTGATGCTAATATGGAAAAAGGAGAAATGCGTTGTGAGGTTAATATAAGTTTACAAAAAAAGGGACACTGGTTTAGAGATGAATATGGACAAATAAAAACAATAAAGAATATAAAGTTGAATAATAAGGTAGAAATAAAAAATATTAATTCTTTTAAATCAATTGAAAAAGCTATAAATTACGAAATAGAAAGACAACAAAAATTATTAAACAACAACAAAGAAATTTTGATGGAAACTAGAGGATTTGATGAAAATAAAAATGAAACTTTTAGACAACGAATAAAAGAGAGTAGCTCTGATTATCGTTATTTTCCTGAACCTGATATTAAACCAATAAAGATAAGCTCAGAAAAAATTACCGAAATAAAGAAAAAGCTAATAGAATTACCTCATAATAAAAAAGATCGCTTTATAAAAGAATATGGTATTACTCCAGAAATAAGCGAAATTTTAATAGACAATAAAAATATAGCTGATTGGACGGAAAAAGTTATTTCAGAACTACATGAATTAATAAAATCAAATAATGAATCTTGGGAAAATCAAAATATAAAATTAAGTAAATTAAGTATTAATTGGATAAATGGAGAATTATTTAAATTTTTAAAAAAAGATAAAAAAAATATTGATAAAATAAAAATTACTCCATTGGATTTTTCTAAATTAATTATATTATTGCATCAGAGAAAAATAACTCCTAAAACCGGTCAAGAAATACTAAAAATAATGTATGAACTTGGAAAAAATCCAGAAGATATAATGAAAGAAAATAATTTAGAAATAAAAACTGAAGATAATCTAGAAGAATTAGAAAAAAATATAGAACAAATAATAAAAAAATACGAAAAACAATGGTTGGAATATAAAAATGGTAAAGAAGCTTTATTAAAATTTTTTATTGGACAAACTATGGCCGAGACCAAAGGTCGTTTTCCAGCTTCTAAGATAGAAGAAATAATAAAAAATAATTTATAAAAAAATGACTAGAAAAAAAACAGCTTTTACTTTAATAGAATTATTAATTAGTATTACTATAATTTCATTATTAGTAACTATTTCCATAATTTCTTCGTCAGAAGTTAGAAGAAATAGTAAGGATGCTAAAAGATTAAACTCTGTAAAGCAACTTCAATTAGCTTTAGAATTATATCGTCGTGATATTGGAGCTTATCCTGATACTCTTGATTTTGGTGAAAAATTAACTGATCCTTCTAATAGTCAAATAATTTATTTAAAAAAAATACCTTCTAATCCAAAACCGGAAAGTACTGAAATTTGCCCCGCAGCTGAATATTCTTACGAATCAGATGGAAAATATTATTATTTAGAATTTTGCCTAGAAAAAGAAAAAGAAAATATGCCGGCTGGATATAACTGTGCCTCATTCTCTGGAATTAGTTCTGGCAATTGCCCATCTCTATAAATTCCTTTATCTTTTGTTCAGCTTCATCATAATTATTTACCCAATTTATTTCTACTCCTTGTTTTTCCCAGCGTCTAAACCAAGAAACTTGATTTTTTGAAAAACGACTAATAGCTAAAAATAATTGATCAACTAATTGCTTATAATTTATTTTATTTTGCAAATACCAAGCAATATATTTATATTCTAAACCAAAACTTTCTAATCTAGAAAAACTTATCCCTGATTCATTTAATTTTTTTACTTCTCCAATCATGTCTTCATCTTCCAATCTTTTTACCAAACGATTATATATTTTATCTTTTATAATTTCTCTTTTAGGATTTAAACCTAAAATTAAAAAATCATATTTACTTTCTCCTTTCTTAGGAGAAAAATCTTTTTCTATTGATAAAACTTCTAAATAACGAGCTAAACGTCTTTTATTATTTAAATCACTATTATTTATACTTTTAAAAAATTTAAAATTTATTTTTTTTATTCTTTTTTGTAATTCTTCTAATTCTAAATTTTCATATTCCATTCTTTGACCAAAAACCGGTTTAATAGCCGATAATAAATAATTATCAACTACCGCTTGTAAATATAAACCGCTACCTCCCACTAAAAAAGGTAATTGTTTTCTTTTTAAAATATCCTTAATAGATAAAAAAGCCATAGCTTGATATTTAGCTAAAGAAAAAACTTTTTTAGGATCATAAACATCTATTAAATGATAAGGAATAGATTTATTAAAAATAGAATACTCAGCTAAATCTTTTCCCGTCCCTATATCCATCCCTATATAGACTTGTCGGCTATCGGCACTAATTATTTCTCCTGAAAATTTATGAGCTAATTTAACTGCTAAAGCAGTTTTTCCACTAGCTGTTGGACCTAAGATTACTATAACCTTTTCTTTATTTTTTTTATTCATATTCTAAGTAATTATTTTTCCGATCAATTCAAATTCCTTAGCTTTTGTTATCTTAACTTTTATAAACCGACCCATTAAACAACGACTATTATTAATTGATTTATTATTGATAATCTTAACTAATTTTGAAGTTCTAGTTCGACCAAATAATTCTCCCTTACGAGTTATTCCTTCTAATAAAATTAAAACTTTCTTACCTACATATTTTTTATTATTAACTAAAGCATATTTTTTTAATAATTTATTTAATTCTTTTTCTCTTGTCTTTTTTTCATCTAAAGAAACATTATCGGGTAAGTTAAAAGAAGCTGTAAAGGGACGAGGACTATATTTAGAAATAAAGGCTAAATCAAATTTTAATTCTTGAAAAAGTTTTTTAGTATTAGAAAAGTTTTTTTCTGTTTCTCCCGGATAACCAACTATAATATCGGTGGTGATGGCTACTGGAAAATTATTTTTTTTATCCATAGCTAAACGAATATTTTTTACTAATTTTTTATACTTCTCTACGCTATACTTTCTATTCATTGATTTCAATATATCATTATCACCAGATTGAACAGCTAAATGAACATGTTCACAAATATGTTTTCCTTCTTTTAAAACTTTTATTAACTTAGAACCTACATCTTTAGGATGACTAGTAGAAAAACGTAACCAAAAATCACCCGGTAAATCATCAATAGTTTTTAATAGATCAGGAAAATCAATACTAGATTTATAACTATTAACATTTTGAGCTATTAAGGTTATTTCTTTATAGCCCTTTTTTATTAAATCTTTTACTTCTTTTACTATATCTTCAGCTGGACGATAAACTTCTCTGTTCCGAGCATAAGGAACTACACAATATGAACAAAAATTATTACAACCATTTCCAATTGGAACAAAAGCCGAAAAAGAAGATGAATAATCAGCTGGAATATTGAGATAATTTTTAAACTTAGTTAAAGAAATTTTTTTTATACTTGGAAAATATTTTTTTAAACTTTTATTCAAAGTCATTAAATTTGCAATATTAAACCAAATATCAACTTTATCTTTTAAACGATTTTGAACATCAACTCTATCACTTAAACAACCACTAATAGCAATCACCCCTTTTTTATTATTACGAACCATTTTCTCAACTAAACCGTAAACACGATCTTCAGCCATTTGTTTTACTCCACAAGTAATAATAGTTACAAAATCAGCTTTAAGAAAGTTGTCTATTCTTTTAAAGCCTAAACTATCCAAATAAAAAGATAAGCGTTCACTATCCGCTTTATTCATTTGGCAACCTATAACTATAATACTATATGTCATAAAAATATATTAATTAACAATAATAAGTCGGTATAAAGAAAAAGTATCATCAATATTTCTAACCAATTCTATCTTTAAATTAAAATTTATTAAGCGTCTATTATTCAAATAATTCATATCTTTTTCGGGCAAAGTAAAATTATAATAATAGACCGGGAGATATTTAACTAAATTATAATAATTTTTATTCATATTATTATCATCAAAACAACCAACAATAACTTTTCTTTCTGGAAATAAAAACTTATCATGATATTCCGTTATGATAACTGCATTAGTTTCAGTTAGGGCCAAGATTTCTCTAACTTCAGTTTGAGCTTCATTACTTTTTAAAAAATAATGTTTTAAACCTTCTTCCGAGCCAGCATAAACAAATCTAAATGATAAAAACATTATTATAATCAATAAGAAAGATGACAAAAGATTAGCAGCTATTTTTTTAACCCTAGTTTTTTTAATAAACCCAAATATTCTTCTAATTTCTAAAACAAAAGCAGAAACCAATGGAAATAAACCAATATAGATAGGCAACCAATAACGAGTATAGGAATTTCCAATCGTAAAACTATGAGGATCGGGATTATCAACAAACTTCCAAGAACCGTAATAGAATATTAATATTAGGGATAATAATAACCAAGAAAGTCCATAAGTCCAAACTTTTTTAAATTTTTTATGATCACAAAATAAAAAACAAAAGAAACCAATAATAGCTGGAATAAATATATACCAAAACATTTGAGCACAATATCTAAAAAACATTATTAGTGATTGTTTGGGATAAAAACCAAAATAGAAAAAAGTATCAAAAATTGATTTTACCATTTTTCCAGCTTCTTCAAAATTACCTGAAAAAAATGATTTAAAGAATCCACCACTAGCCTGAGAAATAGTTTCAATGGAAGTATTCATTTCACGATACCCGCCAAAAAAAGGAGAGCCATATAAAAATTGATTATAATATAAAACTGGTAATAGAGCTAAAAAAAATCCACTTAAAATCATTAATATTCTTGACCAATTAAATTTTTTAATATTTAAAATAAAAAACAAAAAGCCAGCTGGTAATAACCAAATTAGTTCGGAAGATCTAACTCCTACAGCTAAACCAAAAAATAAACCACATAAAATAGCATAAACAAAATCTTTTAGAAAAATTTCACGATAATAATTTTTTCTATTTAATTTCAAAATTGGAATTTTCTTTTTTTGTAGAAGAACCAGAAAGTATAGAGCTATAATAAAAAAAGAAAGAAATAAGACATTATGAAACATACTCCGAGCTGAGTAATAAATCAAAACTGGAAAAGAAAAAAATAATAAAAAAGAAATAAAAGCGTTTTTAGAACCAAATAATAATTTAATTAATAAATAATAGAAGAATAAAGCTAAACTAGCAAAGATTGGAGTTAAAAATGGTATTAATCCTGAACCAAAGACTTTGGCCATATTCCCATAAATAATAATCATTCCTAAAAAACTAACTGGCTTTATAATTCCTAAATAACTAAAATAACTTCGAGGTTTAATAATGTCTTCTGAAACTAAATTATATTTTTCAAAAAAAGATAAATCTCCAGTTTCTTGATATAATTGTGTAAAGATATAATTAGCATTTTCATCGGGTGAAAAGAATTTTAAAAATCCCTGTTTTATTTGAAAAAAAGGTAAAATTGAAACTAAAATAAAAAAAATAAAACAACAAATTAAAACTGGTAATAAAAATTTATCTTCTTTAAAATTTTCAATTATTTTTGATACTATTTTCATAAATTTCACTCTATCAAAAAAAATATAGATAATCAATGAAAATTTTAATTATCTAAAACATTATTATTTTCAGTTGAAGTATTAATCTGATCCTTAGTAAAATACCAATTAAGTATTTCTCCAGCAATAGAAGTGGCAATTCCACTTCCCTCAATTCCCTCTTCTACTAAAATTGTTAAAACTATTTCCGGATTATCGTAAGGAGCAAAGGAAGTGAACCAAGCATGATTATCTTTATCTACTCCCCACTGAGCTGTTCCGGTTTTTCCAGCTACTTTAACCGGTAAAGAATTTAAACGACGAGCACTACCACTTTCAATTGTTTGGCGCATACCTTCTCTAACAATAGTAATATTTTCAGAACTTATAAAATTTTCTCTGATAATTTCTGGCTCAATATTTCTTAGTACTTCATTATTATCTTGTAAAATACTCTTTACTAAATGAGGTCGATACAATTTTCCGTTACTAGCAAAAAAAGCGGTAAAATTAGCTACCTGTAAAGGAGTTACCAAAATATCACCCTGACCGATAGAAACATTATAAGTGTTTCCTATATACCAAGTTTCACCTTGAGTTTCTTTTTTCCATTCTGGACTCGGAATAAAACCAGCGCCTTCTTGAGGTAAGTCAACACCACTTTGTTGACTTAAACCAAATAATAATAAATACTCATCAATTTTATCTATACCCAATCCCTTAAAATCATTATAACCACCACCGATATAATAAAAAAAAGTATTGACTGATTCAGCTATAGCCTTTCGAACATTAGTTAAACCATGTCCTCCTGCTTTCCAATCAGCAAAAAACCAAGCTCCCACATTTATACCACCAGTACTCATGACTGTAGTATTGGCAGTAATTATTTTTTCTTCTAAAGCAGCCGCGGCCAAGGTTGGTTTTAAAGTTGAACCCGAAGGAAAAGTTCCACTAATAACTCTATTAAATAATGGTTTATTAGAATCATTAGTAAGATTTTCATAATCGGTCTGGCTAATACCTTTAGAAAAAATATTATTATCATAAGAAGGCCAACTAATTAAAGTTAAAACTTCTCCATTATTAGGATTAAGAGCTACAACCGAGGCTCTTTCCATATTATTATCAGATAAATATTTTTTCAAAACTTCTTCTGATTTTTTTTGTAAATCAATATCTATACTTAAAACTAAATCATGTCCATCTTCTGGATTAACTTGAGAAACAATTTTTTTCTCTCGACCCAAAGCATCAACTTCAATATTCTTCTTTCCTTTTATTCCTTTTAATTCATTTTCATAAAAATATTCTAAACCTGACTTTCCGATATAATCAATAGAAGAATATTCATCACCAAAAATTGTTAAATCATTTTCTGAAATCTTACCAATATATCCTAAAAAATGAGATAAACTTAATGAATTATCTTCGGAACTTAAATATTTTCTTCTCATTTTAACCGAGATAGAAACTCCTGGCATTTCTTCAGCGGCTAAATAAATACTAATAGCCGAATTATAATCTATATTATCCATTAAAAATAAAGGGCGATAAGATTCTAAAGAACCATATTCTATTTTATTTAACTGATTTTTTATCTCATAAAAATAAGGACTATCATTTGATACTAAAAGACCAGATTTTTCAGAACTAGAAGTAGAATTTTCTAAATTAGATAAAATATTAGCTAATTTTCTAATTATTTCATCTCTGTCCACTTCATCTTTTGGTAAATCAATTGGAGTTAAATATAAAACAAAGTTAGCTTCATTTTTAACCAAGGGTGTCATATTAGAAGAATAAATTATTCCCCGACGAGGTTCAACATTTTCAACCCTTATTCTATTTCCTTCAGCCAATAAACGATAATCACTACCTTTTACTATTTGTAACCAAAACAAACGAAAAAATAATAGAAAAAAAGAAAAAATTAAAACAATTATTATATTTCTATTTTTTTCAAAATCAAAAGTTCTTTTTAAAACTTCTTTATCTTGTTCACCAAATAAAAAAGAATCTTCCATCCAACCCAGATGGTAATAGGAATCTTTTAGATTACCAAAACTAAATTTTTTTTCTTTAACGACAAAAGGATCGCCATTTTTATTATAATCAAATTTCATCTTTTTTATTATAAATACTCATTATTTATTGATTATATCACATTTAAAGACCTAATCAAATCAGGTTCTTTACAAAATATTTATCATGTGATAATTTAAAATACTATTTAGCCCTTTTACAATCTCAAACACATAAAAAAACATATAAAAAATGGAAGAATTAAGTTTAGTAATTATCAAACCAGATGGCACAAAATTACCTATTGGAGAAATATTTCTCCGACTTGAAAAAACTAATTTAAAAAGATCGGCCTTAAAAATAATAATGGCTACTCCCGAACAATGCATTGCTCATTATAATAAAGATGAAAAATGGCTCTTTGAAAAAGGAGCTAGGATAATTGAAAATATGAAAAAAGATGGTCAACTGATAGAAAAAGAAGCTATTGAATACGGACGAGAAATCATTCAAAGAATGGTTGATTATTTAACCTCTAATTCTATGATAATTATGATATATGAAGGTTATAATGCTATCAATACCATCAAAAAAATCGTAGGAACTACTGAACCTATTACATCGCCCAAAGGAACAATTCGAGGAGATTTAGGAACTGATTCCTATTATCAAGCTGTTTCAGAAAACAGAGCTCTAAGAAATTTAATACACTGTTCAGATTCCCAAAAAGAAGCTTTAAGAGAAATTCCTATCTGGTTTTCTCAAGAAGAACTGAATAACCTTAATTTAGAAAAATATTTTATTTAATCTTTGAAACAAAAATCCCGGTATCAACAGGGATTTTTTTTATTTTTCTCTAAATAATCATCATTGAAAAAAGGATATAAAAATGATAATATAAAGTATATGAATAAAAAAATAATAATAATAGATGGTAATGCTTTAATTCATCGTAGCTTTCATGCCCTACCAACTACTTTAAAGACTAAGAATGGTCAAATAACCAATGCGGCTTATGGTTTTACTTCTTTTTTAATTAAAGCTCTAAATGATATAAAACCTAATTATGCTGTTTTAACTTTAGATCGAAAAGCTCCTACTTTTAGACATATTTCTTATGATAAATATAAAGCGACTAGAGTTAAAGCTCCTCAAGAATTATACGATCAAATTCCAATGGTTAGAAAAATAATTCAAGCTTTTTCTATACCAATTTTTGAAATGGACGGTTATGAAGCTGATGATTTAATAGGAACCATAGCTAGTATTATTAATAAACAAGAACCAAAAATGGAAGTAATAATAATTACTGGAGATTTAGATACCCTACAATTAGTTAACAATAAAACAAAAGTATATACTATGAGTCGTGGTTTAAATGATTCCGTTCTATACGATACTAATAAAATAAAAGAAAGATTTAATTTAAGTCCTAAACAAATAATAGATCTAAAATCTTTAAAGGGTGATGCTTCCGATAATATCCCCGGAGTACCAGGCATAGGAGAAAAAACTGCTATTGAATTATTACAAAATTTTTCCACTCTAGATGGTATTTATAAAAATATAAAAAGTGATAAAATAAAAGATCGTACTAAAAATTTATTACTAACCAATAAAGATTCAGCCTATCTGAGCCAAAAATTGGCTACTATTGATTTAAATGTTCCAATTAAATTTGATATGGAAGAAGCTGAAATAAAAAATTTTAACAAAGAAGATATTAATACCATCTTTAGTGAATTAGAATTCAAATCTCTTTTAAATAGAATTTTAAATTTAAAACAAAATAAAGATGTTCCCGATAATAGCATTGATAAATTTGAACGAAATAAAAAATTATTTAAATATACTCTCATAAATGATGAAAAAAGTTTTGTATCTTTTCTAAATAAAATAAAAAAAGAAAAAATTATAACCTTAGATACCGAAACTACTTCACTTAATGCTTTAGAAGCCAAAATATTAGGAATAAGTTTTTGTTGGAAAAAAGATGAGGCCTATTATATAAACATTGGACAAACAGAAAAAAAAGCTGATTTATTCAATCAACAAAATGAAGATCGGAAACAATGGTTAGAAAAATTAAAAAAAATAATTGAGAATAAAGATTTAACTATTATTGGTCATAATATAAAATATGATTTACAAGTTCTCAAAAACTATAATATTGAAATTAAGGGTAAAATATTTGATACCATGATAGCCTCTTATTTATTAAATCCCGAAAATAGACAACACAATCTAGATGCTCTTAGTTTTTATGAACTTAATTGGCAAAAAATAAACTCTGATGATTTGTTTGAAAAAGACATTAAAGAAAAGAAATTCTCCGAAGTTAATTTGGAAAAACTAGCTATTTACTCCTGCGAAGATGCTGATTTTACTTTTAAATTAAAAGAAATATTATCAAAAAAACTACAGAAAAATAAATTAGAAAAATTATTTAATACCATTGAATTACCCTTAATAGAAATCTTAGCCAATATGGAAAGAAATGGAATACTATTAAATGTTTCTTTCTTAAAAAAATTAGGTCAAGATTTAAAAAAAGATATAAAAAAAATAGTTGAAAAGATATATACATTAGCCAATGAAGAGTTTAATATTAATTCCACTAAACAATTAAAAGAAATATTATTTACTAAAATGGCCATAAATCCAATTGGATTAAAAAAAACAAAAACCGGTTATTCTACTGCCACTGAAGAATTGGAAAAAATAAAACATCTTCATCCTATTTTAGAATTAATTCAAGAATATAGAGAATTAAGTAAATTAGTTTCTACCTATATTGATGCTCTACCAAAACTAGTTAATCCTGAAACCAAAAGAATAAATACCAACTATAATCAAACTATTACAGCTACTGGCCGTTTATCTTCATCTGATCCTAATTTACAAAATATTCCTATTCGTACTGATTTAGGTAATAAAATAAGACAAGCTTTTATAGCTCCTCCCAAAAAGATACTTTTAAGCTCAGATTATTCTCAAATAGAACTTAGAATTATGGCTCATTTATCAGGAGATAAAAGTCTAGTTTCAGCTTTTAAAAATAATTTAGATATTCATCGTTCTACTGCCGCCGCTATAAATCAAATTCCTTTAGAAGAAGTTAGTAATAAACTTCGACGACAAGCTAAAGCGATTAATTTTGGAATACTTTATGGTCAAGGACCACATGGATTAAGCCAAGGTGCTGGTATCACCTATCAACAAGCTCGAGAATTTATTGAAAAATATTTTGCTTCATATACTGGAGTCAAAAAATTTATTGATAAAACTATAGAATCAGCTCAAATTACTAATTATACTGAAACTATGTTTGGACGACGACGCTTTATTTCTGAAATAAATTCTAATGAAATAATGAAAAAGAAAGCAGCCGAAAGAATGGCTATTAATAGTCCGATTCAAGGAAGTGCCGCTGACATTATAAAAATGGCGATGATAGAAATATATGATAAAATTATAAAAAAAGAATCAGATATTAAAATGCTATTACAAGTTCATGATGAATTAATTTTTGAAGTCAATGAAGATAAAATTGATTATTATAGTAATAAAATAAAAGAAATAATGGAAAATATTATTACTTTAAAAGTTCCTCTACTAGTAGAAATTTCTAAAGGAAAAAATTGGGGACAGATGAAAAAAATTAAATAAAATGTATGTTAAAAAACAAAAAAATTGCCATATTAGGCCTAGGTTTAGAAAATAAATCTTTATTAAACTTCTTAAAAAAGAAAGACAAAAATATAGACATCACTATTTGTGATCGTCGAGATAAAAAAATAATACTTCAATCTTCGCCTGAAATAAAAAAATATAAAAATATTAAATGGCAAAGTGGGGAAAGTTTTAATGTTGGTCTAAATAAATTTGATATATTATTTCGTTCCCCTGGTTGGCCAATAAACTGCCCCGGAATTCAAAAAGCTTTAAAAGATAAAAAAACTGAACTTTCCAGTCCAATGAATTTCTTTTTTGCTAGATGCCCTAGCAAAAATATTATCGGTGTTAGTGGAACCAAGGGTAAGGGAACAACTTCTTCCCTTATTTATGAAATTATAAAAAAATCAGGAAAAAAATGTTTTTTAGGTGGTAATATTGGCATAGCTCCTATAGATTTCTTAGGTAAAATAAAGAAAAATGATTGGATAGTTTTAGAATTATCTAGTTTTCAATTAGAAGATTTAAATATTAGTCCCAAAATAGGGGTATTAACTAATTTATTTAAAGAACATTTATCTCCCGCCGATCCTAATAATCCTAATTTTCACAAAAATATTTCTGCCTATTTAAAAGCTAAATTGAATTTAGCTTTTCATCAAAATAAAAATGATTATTTGGTAATAAATAAAAAATTAAAAAATAAAATAACTCCTTATCATTTACTTGGAAAAAAAATATATTTTTATGAATCTAAAACTAAAAGTTCTTTAGTTGGAGATTTTAATAAAGAAAATATAGCTGCTGCTGAAAAAGTAGCCAGTATTTTAAAAATAAAAAAAGAAATTAGTAATAAAGTTGTTAATAATTTTTCTAACCTTAATCATCGTTTAGAATTTGTTAGAGAACTTAATAAAGTTAATTATTATGATAATAGTTTTGCTACTACTCCTGAAAGTACTGTTTTAGATTTAAAATCTTTTAAAAAAAATATAATACTTATTGCTGGTGGAGCTGATAAGGGAGCTAATTTTAAAGAATTAGCTAAAGAAATAAAGAAACGAGTTAATTTTTTAATATTGCTTTCTGGACTTGGAACCAATAGAATAAAAATAGAATTAAAAAAAATAAAATATCCAATTAATAAATGGCAAGAAACAAATAATATGCCAGAAGCAGTAAAAATAGCTAAAGATAAAGCTGAAAAAAACTATACTGTTCTTCTGTCCACAGCTTGTGCTAGTTTTGGTTTATTTAAAAATTATAAAGAACGTGGTAATCTATTCCAAACTGAAGTAAAAAAATTAAAATAATATGATAATATTCTTTTACGGAGAAAACGATTTTAAAATCAAACAAAAAATAAAAGAACTGGAAAATAAATTTATAAAAGATGTTGACCCCAGTGGTCAGAATATTTTTAGATTAGATGGAGAAAAAATAAATTCTAATGATTTTTCTTCTAAATTAAGTAGTGGTTCCCTATTCTGCTCTAAAAAAATGCTTATCATTTCCAATCTTTTAAGAAATAAGGAAAAAAACATTTTATCAAATTTACTTGATTATTTTAAAAAAAATAAATTAGATAAACGCGATGATATTTTTATTTTCATAGAAAATGATTTAAAAAGCAAAAATAAAAAAGAACTAATAAAAATTTCTAATGATCGGGAAACTACTTTAAAAATAGAAGAAAAAAAATTTTATGATTTTTTATCTCAACAAAAATATACTCAAGAAATAAAAAATTTTAATAATTTAGAATTAAATTCTTTTATAAAAAAAGAAATAGAGTCATATAATTTAAAAATAGATACCAAAGATATTCAATTATTAATAGCCTTAATTGGAAATAATCCCTGGAATTTATACCATGAAATAAAAAAATTAGCTTATTACAAAATATCATCAGAACCAATAGAAAAAATACAAAAAAAAGATATTGAAAAAATAGTGACTGGAATTTTTACTGAAAATATTTTTAACTTTACTGATGCTATTTCAGTTAAAAATACAAGATTAGCTTTAAAAATATTAGAAGAACAATATTTAGCTGGATCAGAACCTGATTACATATTATTAATGTTATTACGTCAATTTAAAATATTATTACAAATTAGAGAATTATTAGATCTTAATTATAATTCTCAAAAAATTATTTCATCCCTTAAACTTCATCCTTTTGTAATAAACAAAGGAATAAATCAAGCTAAGAATTTTAGTAAAAAAACTATAAAAGATATTTTGAATACCCTTATAAAATTAGAAAAACTTAATAGAAGCTCCTCTGTAGATTTAAAAGTACATTTAAACTTATTAGTTGCCGATATATAAGCTTTTGACAAAAATATAAAAAACTCTTGCCTTTTTTAATTTTATTTGATATATTTAATTCAAATAGATTTCTATATCTATTTTTTAATGTTTTTCCTCTAAAATGGGCAATTAGCTCAGTTGGTTAGAGCGCAACACTGATAATGTTGAGGTCGGAGG
>CAYYXD010000011.1:0-20375 GCA_964475575.1 uncultured Gammaproteobacteria bacterium | reverse complement strand
ATTTTCAATATTATTTTCTGTAGTATAAGAAGAACTTTCAAAATATTGATACATTAAATTATATACTCCACTAACTTTTTTTTCTCTAATATCAATTTCAACCGTTAAACCATATTTATTTCCTGATTGTTCATAAACTGTAAGCCCATCTATCATTAATGGATAAACAACAGTCATAGTTTCTGGAATATAGGTTTTGGCTGAACTTAATAAATAATTATTAAACCATGATTTTTGAACTTCACCTAATCCATAGTTTTTTACACTAACTCCGTAATCAGCTAAGAATTTATTACTGATTTCTAAAATTTTTTCATCACTTGGTATATCTTCAACCGTTAAACCATTATCTGAAGAACAAAGACCTTTACTATCACAAGCAACAATAGAATTACTAATTGGCCATCTATCCCAATTTTTATATATAGAAAAACTTCCATCAATTAATCCTAAATAAAAATAATATCCATAATCTCTGTCTTCAAAAATGGTCATATTATTAATTCCAATATTATTTAAATTATTAATATTTAAAAGGGAAATATCTTTATTTTTTAAATCTCCCACTAATTCTTTACTTAAATCAGGATTAACTTTTTTATAGACTTGGACTTCAGATGGAAATAAAAGAAAATTTTCTCCTTTATATTTATAATTATATTTTAAAACCCGAGAATCAATTGGTGCTATTTTAGAATTAGAAACAGCTGTACTAATATCTCCTGCCCCATAAGCACTTTGAGAAACAGCTATTTCTCTAGAACTTAAAGAATTAGGTTCCGAAACATTATTATTTAAATTCAATTTACCAAAAAAGTTTTCTCCCTTATCAATAATAGTAATGTCTTTTAAATTATCCAAATAACTCTTAACAATTAAATTATTATTGGTATCGGTATTAGACTGCTTTCCACTCCCAACTATAATAAAACTAATAGATAATAAAATAATAACAGAAGTAATAACTAGAGCACGAGTAAATTCTTCAATAAAAGATAAAAAAGAATTTTTTTTAGGTTCTTTACTTATTTTTTTGTTAACATTTTTTTTGGTTTTAATATTTGTTTTTTTGTTAATTGTAGGCATATTTTTTTATTAATTTAATTTATTAAAATATGCTAATATTATAGCAAATTTTTAACAACAGTAAAATAAAGTATAATAATTTAAAATAAAGTGGTATAATATAAAAACAAAAATATGAATTATTTAATAATAATCTATTGTATTTTATTCTTTATTTTAAACCGTTTGAATATAAAATCGGGAGTTTTGTTATTGATTTTCATGTTACCAACTTATTTAATCCGTTTTAAAATATTAGGTATTCCTTTTACTTTATTGGAAATATCTATTTTAATTGTTTTTTTAAATTGGTTGTTTAATAATAGAAAAAATTTATTTAATAATCTATTAAAAAAAAGAAAAGAAAAAGAAAATAGACAAGCTTATCCTTTTGGTTGGGAAATAATATTAATTTTAACAATAGCTTTTATTTCTATTTTTGTAGGAGGAACAACATCTTCAGCCTTAGGAATCTTCAAGGCTTATTTTTTAGAACCAACTTTATTATTTATTCTTATCCTAAATAATTTTAAAAATGAAAAAGATATAAAAAAAATAATATTCATGTTAGCCTTATCTTCTGTAATGGTTTCATTAATGGCTATCTGGCAAAAAATTACAGGACAATTTATAGCTAATGATTTTTGGGCTCAAACTGAAACACGTCGAGTAGTTTCTTTTTACGGCTATCCAAACGCCGTAGCCTTATTTATCGGACCGATAATTCCTTTAATGTTTAATGAAATAATTTCTGATTTTAAAAACAAGATAAAAATTAAAACTATACTTTATAAATTGTTCATGCTATTTAGTACTGTTTCTGGAATATTGGCCATTTATTTTGCCAAATCAAAAGGAGCTTTATTGGCTTTATTATTAGTTTTATTATTAATTATATTTATAAAATTAAAAACTAAATTAAAATTGATTGTATTAAGTTTATTAGTAATAATAACTCCTATTATTATTTATTGGCAAAGAGACACTATTAATCTAAAATTATCATCTAGTTTATCGTGGCAAATAAGACAATTACAATGGAAGGAAACTATGGAAATGTTAAAAGACGGTAATTTTTTTCAAGGATCAGGATTAGCTAATTATCAAAATAAAATAAAACCCTATCATCAAGAAGGATTTTTCTTTAATAAAGATGCCGATCCTAAATTTAGACTAAAGGTTGTTTTTGGTGAAGACCAAAATTATCGTGACGAAAGATGGCAACCATTAGAAATATATCTATATCCTCATAATATTTTCTTAAACTTTTGGACAGAAATTGGCTTAATCGGAGCTTTATTATTTTCATATATAATTATAAAATTTATGATCATATCTTTAAATTTTTATAGAAAAGAAAAAAATAAAAGAAATAAAAATCTAAGCTTAGCCCTATTTTTATCTATGTTAGTAATAATTATTCATGGTTTAGTAGATGTTCCCTATTTTAAAAATGATTTATCAATTCTTTTTTGGATAATAATTTCGCTGTTAGCTATAATGATAATTTCTAAAAAATACAATCTTTATGATAAAAATAAATTTGACTAAATTAATCGCTGATAATAGTAATTATTCTCGTCGACAAGCTGAAAAATTAATAAGAGATGAAAAAGTAAAGATTAATGATCGCCCAGCTACATTAGGAGAAAAAGTGAACCCAAACATAGAGGTATTTATAAATAATAAAAAAATAAAAAGAAACGAAGAAAAAATTTATATAAAATTAAATAAGCCTTGTGGTTATGTATGTACTAATAAGGTTTTTAAAAATGAAAAAAATATTTTTTCTTTAGTAAAAAATAAAACTACTCAAAAATTATTTTCTCTAGGTCGTCTAGATAAGAACAGTTGTGGTTTAATTATTCTAACTAATGATGGTAATCTAACTTATCAATTAACTCATCCTAAATTTGAACATAAAAAAATATATATCATAAAATTAAAAAATGATATTCGTTTAAAAGAAACCTCTTTCATAAATAAATTGACAAACGAATTTAAAAAAGGTATAGATATCAACGAAAAAACTCCAGCTAAAATGAAAGAAATAAGGCAAATAAAAGATAGGGAATTTGAAATAACTTTAATTGAAGGTAAAAAAAGACAAATACGAAAAATGTTTAAATATTTTGAATTAGAGGTTGAATTTTTAAAAAGAATAAACTTTGCCGGAATAACTTTGGGAAATTTAAAAGAAGGTCAATGGATAGATTTAAATGAACAAGAAATAATAGGATTAAGGAGAGGTGGCCGAGTGGTTTAAGGCGACGGTCTCGAACACCGTTTAGGTGAAAACCTTCTAGGGTTCAAATCCCTATCTCTCCGCATAAAACAACAATGCTTTATAGGTTGGCAGTTGACAGTTAACTGTCAATTATATACAGTTTTAGAGAATCCCTTTTATTTTATAAATTTAATTAATAATACATTATACTATGTCAAAACTTTGGTTTAAAGCTAAAAAATATGGATTTGGATGGTATCCTTCCACCTGGCAAGGATGGTTGGTAATTTTAATTTATGTTGTAATTTTTGGTATTTTGGTATATGTTTTTGAAACTAATATTGAAAAATATTTAATTCCATATATCATTTCTATTATTATTCTTTCATCATCGCTAGTATATATTAGTTATAAAAAAGGCGAAAAGGCTAGTTGGAGATGGGGTAAAAAGAAATAAACAATATCATCTAAAAAAGAGAGTCTATTAAACTCTCTTTTTTGTATATAATTACTCAAATTATTTGCTATCCTTAATAATATAAACAAAATAGAAAGTATATAAGAACAAAACTGCTAGGAATAAAAACAAATATTGAATCTCATAAAAACTTAAAATTAAACTAGCTAATAGCGGCCCTATTATATAACCAAGCGGATAAGAAGTTCTTAAAAAGTTTATGTGACTAACATCTTCAACATCTATAATCTTAAAAAAACGAGATTCTCTCATTGATTCTATCAAAGCCGCTCCTATACGACTAAAAAATAATATAGCTCCCCAAATTAAAGGACTGGCTGATTTGGTAGTAAAAAATAAAATTAAAGAAATAATTAAAATAACAAAACCGACACTCATAAGTTCCTTTTCTCCCCATTTTTTATCAGCCATTATACCAGCTGGGATTTCAACTAAAACAAAAGGAATAAGTATTAAAGAAAACATAATACCCAATACTGTCCAATTAAATCCAATAGTATTATGAAGATAGATTGGTAAATAAACTACGGCTGTTGAATAAAATAAATTTAAAAAAAATGATGAAAAATAAAGACCACGTAAATTTGAATTTTTCCAAAATAAAGAAATGGTGTCTTTTATACAAAATTCATTATATTTTACTTCTTTTGATACTCTTTTTTTATTCAAAATTATTATAGTATAATAAACAATTAAACAAAGAGCGGCCATAATATATATAGCATTATAATTATTATCATTAATAACTAATTTAGAAGCTATAAAAGGAGAACATATCCAACCTAAGTTCATAAAAGTAAAGAAAATAGCTCTGGTTTTTCCGGTACTAATATCACTAGTAAAACTTTCTACAAAAATATCCATATTATTCCAGATCAACTGAGAACTTACCCACATACCAACAAAAGATATTAATAAAATAACTGTATTAGAACTAAAAATTAAAAAGAATAAAGATAAGAAGTTTATAAACACCATGGCTTGAGTAGAAATAAAATTACCTATTCTTTTTATGGTTTTAGGATATTTCAACATGAAAAATAATAAAAGAATGTTAGAAATTATAAAAAAATAACCAACGTATTTAACTCCCACAAAAGATTCAATAAAACTAGAGTTAATATAAGCTGGAATAGCAGTTGATAAAGCTAAAATAAAACTAGCTACATACAAAATAAACAAACTGGTTTTTTTCTTTATTTTTTTTTCTTTTTTCATATATTATTTTTACAATTTTTATATAAATAAAGTTTAACATATAAAATAATAAATACCAAAATTAATACTAAGCTCATAATTTGTGGCCAACGTAAACCTAAAAATATTGGAGCAAAATCTATTCTAATAAATTCTAAACTAAAACGTAAAATAGAATATAAAATAAAATATAAAGCTACGATGATAAAGTCATTTTTAAAACTTATTTTATTTTTTTTAATAATAACAAAATGATAAATCATCAAAATAATAAAAATAATAAAACAAGCCAAGGATTCATAAAAAAAGGTAGGATGAAAATAAGAATAAGAAAAATATTCAATTGGTCTATTTGTCGGATCAATAAAAATTCCCAAAAAACTAGAAGTCGGTAAACCAAAAAGTTCTTGATTAAAATAATTTCCCCAACGACCTATGGCTTGCCCCAAAGCTAGAGCCGGAACAATAATTGATGCTATCCTAAAAAAATTATTTTTTGTTTCTTTTTTATTTATAACCTTATATTTTTTAACAAATATAATAACAACTATAATTCCAGCTAATATCGCTCCATGAATAGCCAAACCTCCTTCCCAAATTTTAAAAATATCTATAGGGTTATTCAAATAATAACGCCATTCTAAAAAAATATCATAAATCCTAGCTCCAATAATTCCAAATATAAATAAATAAAAAACTAAATCAATAATAATATTTTTATCAATATTATATTTTTTGGCTAAAAACAAAACAACTAAAAAAGCTATAAAAAAAGCTAAAACAATAAAAAAACCATACCAATAAATTTTAAAAAACCCTATAGAAAATAATAAAGGATCAGGATTAAAATTATGCAATAGATTAAACATAATTTAATATATTTAGAGTATTAAAAAAAGTGCGGGTGGAGGGATTTGAACCCTCATAGATTGCTCTGCTTGCTCCTAAGGCAAGTGCGTATACCAGTTTCGCCACACCCGCAAATACATCAATATCATAATATAAAAGATTAATTAGTTCAAGAGTTATAAAAATATATTTTTTTATTTTTTCCCTTTCTAAAAAACAAAAAAGATGATATAATAAATGAGCAAATTATTTAAAATTTAAATTTATTTTATGTCATCAAAAAATTTTATTAAATTCTTTAATGAGTTAAGAATAAAGGATGTCCCTGTCGTGGGGGGTAAAAATGCTTCCTTGGGAGAAATGTATCAAAAATTAAGTAGTCAGGGAATAAATGTTCCCTATGGTTTTGCTACTACATCAAATGCCTATAATTACTTTTTAGAAAAAAGTGGATTAAAAAATAGATTAAAAGAAATTTTAAAAGGACTTAATACTCATAATGTTAGAGATTTAATGATTAGAGGCCAAAAGGCTAGAGAAGAAATATTAAAAACAGATTTACCAAAAGATTTAGCTAAAGAAGTACTTTCAGCTTATAAAAAATTATCAGCTTTTTATAAAAAAAATAATATTAGTGTAGCTGTTAGATCTTCAGCTACGGCCGAAGATTTACCGGATGCCTCTTTTGCTGGACAACAAGAAACCTATCTTAATGTATCAGGAGAAAAAAACTTATTAATAGCGGTAAAAAAATGTATTGCTTCTTTATTCACTAATCGAGCTATTTCTTATCGGGTTGATAAAGGCTTTAATCATTTTGATATAGCTTTATCAGTTGGAGTTCAAAAAATGTCTCGTTCCGATATTGGATCTTCAGGAGTAATGTTTACTATTGATACTGAATCTGGTTTTAGAAATGCAGTTTTAATACATTCTATTTATGGTTTAGGGGAAAACATTGTTCAAGGAAAAGTTAATCCTGATCAATTTTTTGTATTTAAACCAACTAAAAAAATTATTTATCGTTCGGTCGGTAAAAAATCAATAAAAATGATATATAATACTAAAGGTTCTAAACCCGTAAAAGATGTTCCTGTAAAACATGAAGATCAAATAAAGTTTTCTATTTCTGATGAACAAGTAATAAAATTAGCTGAATGGGGAATGATAATAGAAAAACATTACGGTAAACCAATGGATATTGAATGGACTTATGACGGTCTAGATAAAAAATTATATATTATTCAAGCCAGACCGGAAACAGTAGAAAGTACAAAAAATTTAAATGTATTGGAAAGATATAAACTACAAAAAAAGAGTAAAATTATTGTTAATGGACAAAGTGTTGGTAGTAAAATAGGTCAAGGAGAAGTTAGTCGTATTATGGATGTCAAAGATATAAACAAATTTAAGCCCGGACAAGTATTAGTAACTGATATGACTGATCCTGATTGGGAGCCAATAATGAAAATAGCCTCAGCTATAGTAACTGATAAAGGAGGACGAACTTGTCATGCGGCTATAATTTCTAGAGAAATGGGAATTCCTTGTGTGGTTGGAACTAATGATGGTAGTAAAAAATTGAAGGACGGATCAATGGTAACAGTTGATTGTTCGGAAGGAGATGTTGGTTTTGTTTATCAAGGAAAATTAAATTTTAAAATTGAAAAAACAAATATTGGAAAAATAAAAAGACCAAAAACAAAAATAATGATGAATATTGCCGAGCCTAATACCGCTTTTGCTAATTCTTTTATTCCTAATGATGGGGTTGGATTAGCTCGTTTAGAATTCATAATCAATAACTATATTAAAGTTCATCCCTTAGCTTTAATAAATTATAAAAATTTGAAAGATAAAAAAGTAAAAAAAGAAATAGACAAAATAACTGTGGGATATAAAGACAAAAGCCAATTTTTTGTAGATAAACTGTCTGAGGGTCTAGCTATGATTGCCGCTGCTTTTTATCCAAAAGATGTTATTGTTCGTTTATCAGATTTTAAATCAAATGAATATGCTAACTTGATTGGAGGAAAAGACTATGAACCAATAGAATCTAATCCGATGATTGGTTGGAGAGGAGCTAGTCGTTATTATTCAAAAGAATTTTTACCAGCTTTTAAATTAGAGTGCCAAGCTTTGAAAAAGGTTAGAGATGATTTAGGTTTAAAAAATGTCAAAATAATGATTCCTTTCTGTCGAACCGTGGAAGAGGGACAAAGAGTTCAAAAAATAATGGAAGAAAATGGATTAAAGAGAGGAAAAAATGGTCTAGAAATTTATGTAATGGCTGAAATACCTTCTAATATAATTTTAGCTGAAAAATTTACTAAAATATTTGATGGATTTTCAATAGGTTCTAATGATTTAACTCAATTAGTTTTAGGTATTGATCGTGATTCTGGTGGAACACTAGAAGTAGCTGGAGAATCAAATGAAAAAAATGAAGCTGTAAAAATAATGATAAAGAATTTAATTTCAATAGCAAAAAAGAATAAAACAAAAATTGGTATATGTGGACAAGCTCCAAGCGACTTTCCTGATTTTGCTGAATTTTTAGTTAGCTGTGGAATAGATAGTATTTCATTGATACCAGATTCTATTATAAAAACAACCTTGGTTGTTAATAAGAAAGAAAAGGATAAAAAACCATTATTGTTAAGGATATTTTTCTAATAACCAACAACAACATAAAACTAAAAAGATGTCAAATAGACATCTTTTTTAGTTATAAAACCCTTATTTAATTGATGTTTATAAGTATTGACAAAAAAAAGGTATTATGCTATAATTTAGTTGTTATTAAGTTCGTTAAAAATATTCATGATAATGATTAACACCTACAAGTATTTCAATAATGGAATATTTATAGGTGTTAATCAGTTGATTTTCACTAAATAATTCATAAGTTTAAAAATCAAAAAATAAAATATATCATGAAAAAATTAGTTATATCCCTGTTTATATTTATAATAGGATTGATAAGTAGTGTGGCGCAATCAAGCGCAAATTTAATTGAACAAAGAAAAGCCGAATTAAAGAATCTGGAAAACGCAGACCTTCCTGATAAAGAAAAGAGAGAGAGAATGAAAGAGATAGACAACTTCTATAAGCCCCTTATAGAGGTAGCTATAAAAAATGAAGGTTCAACTACTCCTACTTCTACTTCCCAAAAAGGAATAGGCACGAGTTTGGTATTTAATAATCCTAATGGAGGAAGTGTTCAATCGAATAATTATTCAATTGAAAAAACGGCCCAAGCATACGCTACAATAGCATATGCTAATGCTTATTCGGAATTAGTAACAGCAGTGGCAAATAATATAACCACTGATGGAACTGGAAAAATAGAAACCACGGTTGATCTTTATAATCAAGGTTTTGAGGGAGCTTTCTTTAACCGTTATAAAAACCAAAAGATTAATGTAACGATTACAGGAAACAACGGATATGTAAAAACTTTTTCCATTTCTGCTAATTCAGTTCAATACATAAGACTTCTTCCAGGAATTTATAAAGTTTCTGCCCAAGGCGAAAGAGATTCTCGTCCCGGAGAGAAGATTATAACCGTAGATGGTTTAAAAGATTTTCGTGGTGACGATAATAAAGACTACGATTTTGGAGCAAATGTTGGTAGAAGTTAAATTTTACCAATATTTCTCTAAAATCAAGAGGAAAAATCAACAAAGACTTGTTATTAAAACAGGTCTTTTTTTATTTTAAAAGGTTTAATTTATTGGTGTAGTACCAGAATTTCCAGTTACATTACTTGGTAAATTATTAAATATGAAGGCTGTAATACCATAAGCAAATAAAACAATAACTAAACCTATGATGGCACTAGTTATTCTGCTTTTTGCTTTTTTTATAGTATCTTCATTGCCTCCGGCAGTCATCCATTGATAACCGCTTAGAATCATTAAAACAACAAATATTATACCCAATAAACCTAAAGCTAGTTTGATAATTGTTGCCACGATATCTTCAGCTTCCATAGTGGTTGAAAACCCGGCAGTCTTAGTAAAATTATTAGTTTGATCTCCGATAGCTGATCCCATTGCTCCGGATGATGAAGAAGAATCTCCTTCTCCCATTGGAGTAGCTAAACAAATATTATTAACACTGGTTAGAATAAAAATACTAAAAATGAAAATAATAATTTTTATTGTTTTTTTCATCATAAATAATATATTAATAATAATTACATTTGATCTATAAAAAATCTTTCTATTAATCTCCAAATAGCATAGGCTGAAATTGTAATAATTAAACCAATAATAGAGTTACGAATTATAGTTGTAGCTTTTTTTATACTTTCTTCCTTTCCCCCAGCAGTCATCCATAATATTCCACCATAAATTATTAAAATTATAAATACAATACCTAATAAAGATAAAACGGCACTAACAATGATTCCGAGTGTAGCAGCTAAAGTTGTTTCATCAGCTTCACTATAACCACTTTGAGTCCCTACATTTTGTAATTTATTCAAAGCTGTTCCGGCACCATTGGCTGAAAAAACAAAAAATGGAGAACAAAGGACCAATATTAAAAACAAAGTTGAAATCAATAATTTAAAATTCTTCTTAAACATATTTTATATCTTAATTAGTAAAAATTCTTATAATAAATATACTTATAACATAAGCTAATAATACTATAACCAAACCAACAACGTTATGTTTAAGCGTAGTAGCCGCTTTCTTTATGCTTTCTTCATTGCCAGCAGCAGTCATCCAAGTTATTCCAGCATAAATAGTCAAAACTATAAACAAAACTCCTAAAAGACCCAAAGCCGCTTGAATAATTAAAGCTATTCTTAATTCTAAAGAATCACTATTACCTTCACTGGCATTATATCCACTACTAGTAGCCATTTTTTCTAAACTGCTACCCTTACCAAAAGCATCTAATAAACCTCCAGCTTCAATATGAAAAAATGGTAAAAATAAAAAAAATAATCCAAATAATAATGAGCAGATTTTAAATTTATTGATATTTTTTTTCATATATTAAGATAAGCTTTTTATTATAAAAATACTTATAGCATAAGCTAATAAAACAACAGCTAATCCAACTACCGAATTAGTTATTATATCTTTAGCTTTTTGAGCTTGAGTTTCGTTTCCACGAGCTGTCATCCAAAAAACTCCCCCATAAATCAAAAGGATCAAGAAAATCATTCCCACTAAAGATAATAAAGCAAAAACTATATTAGCTACACCACCCTCTAAAGAATCAGCATTATTAAAAAAGGTTTGTTTGGTATGGCCAGTTTTATCAGCTGTTGATTTCAATCCAGAATCAGCGGCAAAATCAAAAGAATTAGAAGCTAAAACAGAAGAAGAAAAAGACAATAATAAAAAAATAGTTAAGAATAATAAACTTATTTTTTTATATAATGTCTTCATAAATATAATTATATTCAACAATTTAAAAAATTATCACTATTCTATCGGAGTAGTTGTCTCTTCTGAAGTTGTAGAAGTAGAAGAATTTGAACCGGTTAATTGATTTCCAATAAAAGAAGTAATAGCATAAGCAGCTAAAACAATAACCAATCCTATAACAGCTTGAATAATAATGTTTTTAGCCTTTTCTACTTGATTTTCTTTACCCATAGCGGTCATCCATAATATTCCACCATAAATTATTAAAAGCATAAATATAACTCCAATAAAGGATAGAATAGAACCAATTATAACACCCAAACGACTGGAAAGAAAACCATTGGCATCGTTACCGACACCATCAACATTAAAAGCTGTTTTTAATTTACCAACACCAACTGTAGTATTTAAACCATAATCACCAGCCAAAACATAATTAAAAGAAAAGATAAAAAAGAAAGATAATAATAAAGATAAAATTAATTTATTTTTTTTATTTTTCATATTTTTAAAACAATAGACCATCGTTGCCAATACTTATATAATAAAATAAATATGGGCAACGATGGTGCTTATTTTTCAATAAGCACCTTTTTCCAAAATTAATTTTAGAAATAATAAAAATTATTAATTTCCAGTGGCACTCATCAATGTATTCAAAACAAAAGCGGCAATACCCCAAGCAGCTAATATTATTACTAAACCAATAACACCAGCCCCTAATATTTTTTTAGCTTCACCTACTTTGTCTTCATTACCTCCAGCAGTCATCCATTTAAATCCACCTAATAATACTATAACTACAGCGACGATACCTAAAATTGTTAATAATACATTAATAATTTGAGTTACCATGGTTCTAGGATCTTTATTTCCCAAAACTATAGAATCACCATTTCCTTCTTCTCCAGTAACATAACCTAAACCAAAAGCGTTAGAAGAATCAGTAGCATTAGCGCTATTTACTAATAATAGAGGAATAAAAAATAGTGAAATAATGATTAAACTTAATATCTTTTTTTTCATAATTCACCACCTCTCTAGTTTTTAATTATTATTTTATAGAATAATTGTAGCATAGATTTCAAAATTCAACAATATTTGTTATATAAAAATACAACAAAAAAACAAATAAATAATACTATCCTTTATTCTATCATTTTATTTGAAAACTATTAGTTTCCAGTAGCGTCCATCAATGTATTCAAAACAAAAGCGGCGATACCCCAGGCGGCTAATATTATTACTAAACCGATAACACCGGCCCCTAAGATTTTTTTAGCTTCTCCAACCTTGTCTTCGTTACCTCCGGCAGTCATCCATTTGAATCCTCCCAATAATACTATAACTACAGCTACGATACCTAATAATGTTAATAATACATTAATAATTTGAGTTATCATAGTTCTTGGATCTTTATTACCCAAAACTATTCCATTACCTCCTTCTTCTCCGGTAACATAACCTAGACCAAAAACATCGTCATTGGCGCTAGCGGTATTAGTTACTAATAGAGGAACAAAGAACAAGGAAATAATCATTAAACTTAATATCTTTTTTTTCATAATTCACCACCTTTCTAGTTTTTAATTGTTATTTTATAGAATAATTGTAGCATAGATTTCAAAATTCAACAATATTTGTTATACTATCAATATGAAAAAAATAAAATTTACAACAATATTAACTATTTTATTTTATATTCTTTTTTTTGTTTTAATGTTAGAAAATTCCCTAAGCTATTTAGATCCTGACTTTGGTTGGCATTTAAAAGTTGGTGAAGAAATTTACAAAAGTAAGGAAGTGCCAAATATAAATCACTATAATTATATATTTCCCGATTCTGATAATTTCTGGGTGGATCATGAGTGGTTATCTAACTTATTAACCTATTTATCTCATGATAATCTAGGCTATTTTGCAATAAATATTATATTTGCTTTAATTTTTCTAAGTATATTAATAATTATAAATAATTTTTTAATAAAAAATTTAAATGATAATCATAAATTGATTTTACCATTATTTATTATTGAAATATTAGCTTTAAAAGGAATAATGCCTCATTCTGGAGTAAGAATACAAGAAATAAGTTGGTTATTTTTACTCTTGGTCTTAATAATTATCTATTATTTTGAAAAGAAAAAAAATAATTGGAAAATATTGTTATGGTTAATTCCTTTGATATATTTATGGGCAAATCTTCATGCTAGTTTTTTATTAGGAATAGCTATTTTATTTTTTTATTTAATAGTTAAAATTACTGAAAAAATTATTTTAAAATATAAAAATAAATTTACCAACTTTATTACAAAAACATTCCATTTTAAAAATATCCCAGAAAAAAGAGATCTATTTATTTATTCTATTATTTTTTTATTATCATCCTTAACAACTTTATTAACTCCCTATGGGTTAAAATTGTTTGAATTTTTATATGTTTATGGAAATAATACTGCTTATTTCAAAAAAATAGCTGAATGGTTACCTCAGTTTTCTTATCCTTTCATGTATTGGCAATTATTTTATATTGGAATGACTTTATCTGTTTGGCTATTAATTATTTTATATAATAAAGAAAAAGGAAAGTACAAAAAAATATTAACCCCTTGGAATTGTTTTTTAAACTTATTATTTTTAATTTTAGCTATAAAATCTAAAAGACATTTTCCATTATTTTTTATTATATCCCTACCAACCCTAATTTATTTTATAAATATTGATTTTAAAAATTTATTAAATTTTGTAAAAGCAAAAAACAAATTAACTGATATTTTTATTAAACTTTTTTTAATTATAACCATTATCACCGTAATATTGTCTGGCAGTTTAAAAATAAATTTTAAAACCAATGCTTTTACCTCTTTTTGTTATAAATATCCCTGTCAAGCCGTTAATTTCTTAAAGGATAATCAAGAAAAATATGTTTCTTATAACCTATTTAATGATTATACCTGGGGTGGTTATTTAATTTATATTTATCCTGAAAAGAAATTATTTATTGATGGACGATTACCACAAAAAACTTTAAAAAATCATAGTTATATTGAAGAATATTATTTATTTACAAGTTCTGAAAAAGAAATAATTGAAAGCAAAATACAAGAATATGATATAAAATTATTTTTATTATCTAAACCAGAAAAAATAAAAATAAAATTTTTGGATAAATTAATTTTTAGATTAAAAGAATCAGATTTTAAAGATAATGCTTTATTAATTTTTCTAGAAAACAATCCTGATTGGATAAAAGCTTATGAAGATGAAATAAGTGTCATTTATGAAAAAAATATTAAACAATTATAATATAAAAAATTTTCCATACTATTTATTGTTATTAGCTTTAAGTATATTTTTTTATTATAGACATGTTTTAAATGCTGATGAAGGAGTAATTCTAAATGGATCCTGGAATTTATTTAATAATCTTAATTTATACACTGATTTTTTTGAAATTATTCCTCCAGGAAGTTTTTATCTTATTTATTACGGATTTAAGCTATTTGGACCTTATTATTCAGTGGCAAATATTATAAGCTTATTATTAGTTTGGGGAAGTGCTATTGGAATATATAAATCATTAAATTTAATAAAAAAAGATAAGATTAATTACGTATTTCCAATAATTTTTATTTTATCTTTAATTACTTTACCAATAATAAACCATAATTTGCATAATCTCTTCTTTTTAATTTGGTCTGTTTTCTTTTTTTTACAAGGACTAAAAAACAATTCTAACCCACATTTTTTCTTATCAGGTTTATTAGGTGGATTAGCTACTATATTTTTACAACAAAAAGGATTGACATTGATAAGCTTTTCTTTTTTATTTTTATTGGTCTATAATATAAAAAATAAAAAGATAAAAAATATTATAATTTATAGTATCGGAGCTATTATTCCAATTCTTCTTTTATTTTTAAAATGGCCACCCAAGCTTTTATATCAAAACTTAATAGCTTTTCCAATGTTAACTTATTGGGAAGTAAACAAAACTTCATTTTTATTATTGATAGTTTTTTTTCTTATTCTTGTTTATTTATCTATCTATTTAAAAAATAACTCTACTATTATTAATTATCTATTAGGTCTTCAATTTTTCTTATTATTAAGTGTTATTCCTCTACCAGATTTTTATCATATAGTTTTAATAATTTTTCCGACATTAATACTGATTCCTTCTTTATTTATAAACAATCAAACCAAGGAAACAAAAATATTTATTTTAGTTGTGATAACTATAATAACCTTTTCTTCTATAAAATATTTAGTTACTTCTTTTACACCTTTTTATTCTTATTCAAAAAATAAATCAAATGATTGGATTGAGTATATAAACAAAAATTGTCCTGGAAAATATATATATAGTGGTCCCTTTTTCCCAAATCTATATTTTGAAACTAAAAAATTAAATGTTACTAATTTTGATGTATTAATAGAAAAACAAAATACTCCAAATCAATTTTCTAAAGCTTTAAACGATTTTAAAAAAAATGAACCTAGTTGTGCTGTTCTTTCTTACTATGAAAATATATCAAAAAAATTCAAACATCAAGGAAATAATCAATTAGAAACATATATCAAAGAAAATTATACCAAAATTTATTCTAAAAATAATATTTTTATATATAAAAAATAAATTATGTTAGTAGAATTTATCATTCCTTGTCATAATGAGGAACAAATTTTAGAAAAAAATTCTTTAAAATTATTAAATTTTTTAAATAATCAAACTTATAATTTTGATTGGAAAATAATTTTAGTTTTAAATGGAACAACAGATAATTCCCTTACTATAACTGAGGGTTTAAAAAAACAAAATTCCAAAATTGATTTTTTTGTAATAAAGGAAAAAGCTAAGGGTAATGCTCTGAAAACTTATTTAAATTATAGTTCAGCTGATTTTTTAATTTACATGGATATCGATTTAGCGGTATCGTTAGAAAATATAAATACTTTATTAAAAAATTTATTAGATAATAACTATGATTTAGTTATTGGATCACGATTATTACCCGAATCAAAAACTAATAGATCTTTTTTTAGAGAATTAAGTTCTAGAATTTATATTTTCCTATCTCAAATAATGCTAAGGCATAATTTTTCTGATCTACAGTGTGGATTCAAAGGTATGACTAAAAACTTATTTTTAAATATATCTAAATACATTGAGGATAAAAATTGGTTTTTTGATACTGAATTATTAATTTTTGCTAATTTTTTAAATTACAGAATAAAGGAAATACCAGTTGATTGGGCTGAAGATCGTTATGAAAAAAGAACTAGTAAAATAAAAATTTTATCAGATTCTTTAACTTTTATTAAAAATCTATTAAAATTAAAAAAACGGTTAAAAACCGTAAAAAAACAAAATTTTTAGTTTTTCTTTTAAACTTAAGGTAAATATTTTTCAAATTCTTTTCTTTTTTGTCTCTTTTCTCTCAAATCTGATATTTTACCAGATTTTTTTATTATCTCAATAAACCAAACTACAAAAACTATTAACCATAACATATACCAAAAACGAGCTGATAAAAAAGATATTTGTTGCCAACTAAAAAAGAATAATAATAATCCAACAATTAAATTTATAAAACAAAAATTATATAATTTGCTAAATAATATTCTATATATACCTTTTCTATTCCTTAAAACAAAAAAAAGAATTGTACCAATTAATAATAAACTTAAAAAAGAAAAAATTATTATATTAGCTATAGAAGAAAAAGCTTCTGGATTTAAATTAAACCAATATTTTAAAGTTAATAAATTCAACATATTATTTAAAAATTATTTTTTTATTAATAACAAACCATAATGATAATCTCCGGCTATAAATTCTTCCTGTAAATCCAAGGGTAATTTTTTTATACCTTCTTTAATTTCTTCAGGGCTTACTATTTCTTTTTCTTTATTAAAAATAAAGTTTTCTTTATTCCAATCAACAATTAACAAACGACCACCGGTTTTTAACATTCTAACAGATTCTTTTAAAATATCAAGATATCTTTCTGATTGATGTAAAAGACAAATTAAGAAGACAACATCTAAAGAATTATCTGATATTTTTGTTCCTTTATAAATTTCTAAATTACTCCAAATAGTTTCAATTTGAGAAAGATTTTCAACTCGAGCAATACTATTAATTGATTCTAGATTATCTTTTAGAATATCAACCGCATAAATTTTTCCTCTTTTACCTATTATTTTAGTTAAAGGAAAAACGAAATAACCAAATTTTCCACAGCCCAAATCAGCTACTTTATCATTATCATTTTTTATAACTTTATTTATCAAAAAATTTATTTCTAATAAACCATTTTTATTATCAAGCATATATTTATTTTAATTAATTAGAAACTTCAACTAAAACTTGTCTAATTATACTACTTTCTTGACTATGTTTTTTTTTGGCTGTTATAGCAATAGTATTAACTCCGGATTTTAAATAAATATCTTCTGAAAAATTTCCATCATCATCAATTATTGTTAACTGATTATTTATTTTAACTTCGCTTTCCGGTTCCGTTTCGCCAGAAACATTAAGCAAAAAATTATTTACAACCTGATTTTCCTGAGGATAATTAACTTTTAAATGTGGCGGGGCAATAACATTCTTGAAATAAAAAAGTAAATATACTAAACAAATAATTATTATAAAAAATATTATTAAGTTCCTTATAACTTTTGGTAAAGATAATAAATTTTTCCAATTAACCACCTTATTAAAAAATATATTACTCTCAAACTTTTGATTACGATTTTGTTCTCGAACAAAATCATTAACAATATTTTTATGATTTATTCCTAAAAAATTTATATATTTTTTAAAAAATATTTTACTATAAATTCCTTTAGGTAATTCTTCATATTTTCCATTTTCAATGGCTAAAAGATATTTTATATTAACATCAATATTTTTTGATACTTCTTCTAAACTAATTTCTTGTTTTTCTCTTATCTTTTTAACATAATTACCAATTGAATCTTGTCCTAAAGATACTGGTTTTTTTACAAATTCCGACATACAATTACTATTTAATCATAGAGATTTTTGTAGTAGAAGTTGCGGCCGTTATTAAATTTGTACCACCAGACCAATTTTTAACACCTAAGGAAGTCATAACAAATTGAATAATAACATAACTAGCAAAAACTATTGCCAATCCAACTACGGCCGCTAAAAGAATACCTTTAGCTTTAGTTACTTTTTCTGTATTACCGGATGAAATTATCATCATCAAACCACCATAAACAAACATTAGTAAAGTAAGTGATCCCACTAATCCTAATATTATTTTACTAACATTGACAGCTATCAACAAAAAATCATTTAATTCATAACTACCTGTTTCATATTTATCTCCTTGAGGAACAATAGGTGCAGCTGAAACAAAATTTATTGTAAAAAAAACAAGTGATAAAATAATAATAAATGACCATATATATTTATTTTTTTTCATATATTTTAATTAATAGTTTGTTGAATTCTATTTGCATATAGATTCATTACTGAAAAAGATTCTTCTGAATTAGTACTAAGTAAAAAATTATCAATCATTTGAGCCATAAAATTTTCCATTAAAACAGAATTACTTCCTTTATACCAACTTTTAGCTGTAAAGGCTTGATTGGCAAAAATACCTATAGTTTCATCGTCTTTTTGTTTAGCTATTAAAGATCTTAATGCCGCTGGTTTATTTGTCTTTTTTAAATAAGATGAAACCTGATTAGCATTAGCTAAAAATTGAACAAAATCCCAAGCTTCATTTACATATTTACTTTTTTTAGAAACTACTTCAACCCAATAATTGGCAAAATTAATCGGAGTTGCTGATCCTTCAATTTGAGGTAGAGGACTAACAAAAAAATTTAGTTTTGGTGCTAAAGATTTAATAGTTTCTAAATGATAAGAATAACCAAACATCATAGCTACTTTACCTGAGGCAAAAGCATTAACAGAATTTTCCATAGTATTATTCCAAGAATAAACCTCTTTAACTGGATTAGCAAAATCAGTATAAAAATTTAAAGCCATAAAACCAGGATTATAATCACTATCAGCCATACTTTGAGGAATAGTATGAAATAAAACAGTTCCACTATCATTCATCATAGTTGCTCCATTTTGCATCATTAAAACAGAAAGAATATCACTGAAACGCTCTACATTAGTACTACCACCCAAGGCTACTCCTGATTGAAGAATGTTTCCTTGAGAATCTTGTTTGGTTAATTTTTTTACAGTTTGTTGAAATTCAGTATTCCAATATTTTGGAACATCAACTATACCAGCTTGATCAAATAAATTTTGGTTGTAATATAAAGCTAAGGTATCAACTGATAACGGCAATCCATAAATTTTATTGTCAAGGACTACATCAGAATAAACAACATCAGCAAAATTTTGTTTTAATTCTTTTGCTGTCATACTATTAGCAACCCTAGTTTCAGAAACTAACTCCTTTTTTAAAGCACCTTGTTCCACTTGGAACACCATTGATGTTTGGCTAGGCAATGGCTCTATTTTTGATTTATATTCCTTCATCCAAGTATTATGTATAGAAAATATATCAGGCCCACGATCTTCAGCAAAGGCATTTAATAAAGCATCTTTATATTCTTCATATCTAAGTTTCCTGTATTTTATAGTAATATAAGGATGAAGAGCATTATAGGCTTTAATAATTTCTTCAAAATTATCCTCGCCATCATAAACCCTCCAATAAGTAAGTTCTATTGGTTTAGTTGACTCGGAAATCGTCTTCTTTTTACAACCTAAAGCTGAGGTCATAAAAAAAATCAAGATTAAAAAAACAATAAATATTTTTTTCTTCATAATGAATAAAATATACTTTTTATGCTTTTATTATAGCAATTATTTATAAAAAATAAAAGTTGTTATTAATTATTCTTTAAACAACGAACTGAATAACCATTAGCCTTATACCAAGCACTAGTACCAAAAGTAGTATAATAATTTAGAAGAGGTGAATGCCATGCACTTTCATTATTACTTAAATATATCTCTGATCGCCAAAAAGTTACATAGTTACCAATAGAAGAAAAAGCACCATTTATATAACTACGATAACCAGCCGGTAAAAATAATCGCTTTACTTTTGATTTAATTTGATATTTAAAAAAATTAAATCAATGGCCAAGGCCT
>CAYYXD010000010.1:0-21422 GCA_964475575.1 uncultured Gammaproteobacteria bacterium | reverse complement strand
GTTGTAATTCATTAAAAGTATGAAAAAATTCTTCTTGGGTTCCATCTTTTCCACCCATAAATTGAACATCATCTACTAATAATAAATCAACATTTCGATAAAGATTTTTAAATTCTTTTGCTTTTCCACTTCTTATAGAATCAATGTAATTATTAGTAAATTGTTCACTAGTGGTATACAAAACTTTTTTACCCGTCTTTACTAGTTCATTTCCTATGGCTTGTAATAAATGAGTTTTTCCTAATCCAACACCTCCGTATATAAACAAAGGATTATAGGCTCGACCTGGATTATTAACAATAGCCTGACAAGCAGCGTAGGCTAGTTCAGTTGATTTACCAACTATAAAAGTTCCAAAAGAATATTTAGCATTTAAGCCAAAACAACTTACGTTTATTTTAGCTTCGTTTGAATTTATTGTTATAGAAGAACTATTTTTTGTTAAAACTTTTTCATTTATACAATTGTTTTTTTCTTCTTTTTTTTCAACTTCCTCCTTTTTCAAATTTATTTGATATTCTATTTCACTTATTTTTTTGTTTATAATTTTTTCAATGGATATTTTTATCGGTTTATAATATTTTTGTTCTAACCAACGTTTAGTAAAATCATTAGGGACAGAAATTATAATACGATCATCTTCTATTGAATAAATAAAAGTATTTTTAAACCAAGTTATAAAATTAACTCTTGATATTCCCATTTCCAATTCGCCTAAAACGGCTTTCCAAATTTGATCATTATCCATATATTTTTTTCTAATTTTTATTACTTCATTATAAAGCAAAAGAAGAAATAAAACAATTTCAAATTTGTTAGAATTCTGTTTATAAAGTGTGTAAAACTTGTTTTTATCTAAAAAACAAAAAACACCTCAGTAGATGTTTTTTTGTTTGTGGGCGCACAAGGACTCGAACCCTGGACCCCTTCGGTGTAAACGAAGTGCTCTAGCCAGCTGAGCTATACGCCCCCTCTAACACTTATATTATTATATAATATTATTTTTTTACAACTTTTTCTTTTAGTTTTTTCTTATAGCCATCCTTTAAAAAGTATAACTTTGATCTACGCACTCTAGCTTCTTTTTTGATTTCTATTTTAGTAATGGTTGGTAAATTTAAAGGAAAAATCTTTTCAACGCCAACACCATTAGATATTTTTCTAACAGTTATTGTTCCACCTTTTTCGTTACCATGTTTTTTTGCTATTATAATACCCTCAAAATATTGAATTCTTTCTTTTTCTTCTCCTTTAGTATTTAATTCTTTAATTTTTTGATAAACTCTGATAGTCATTCCCGGTTTTAATTCAGAAGTTTTATCTTTTTTTACTTGTATTTCAGCCATATTTTTATTTAAATTATAATTAAAAAACAAGACATTTTTCTTGTTATTACATCTTATATTTTTATTTATTTTTTGTCAATATTTTTAATTTTTTGTTTTACAACATCTAAAACTTTATTAAAAACTTCAGCTATACCAATATTGCTAGTATCTAAACAAAAGTCATAATTTTTTTTATTATAAACATCAATATCAAAATATTTTTTATATCTTTTTTTGTCACTTGCCAATCTTTTGGCCATGCTTTTTTTCACATCTTCAATAGAATTTAAATTAATATCTTCATTTCTATTAGAATCTTTTTCTTTTAAATGAGAAAAAACTCTTTTAGCTCCAACATCTTCATTTACATCTAAATATATTTTTAAAGAATGAGGTATAAAATACCAAGAAGTTCGTCCTTCTATAACAAAATTATCTTGTGTTTCTCCAAGTTTTTTTTGATAATTATCTACTTCTAAATCAGTCAAAGGATCTTCTTCTCCGAGTTTATTATATTCAGCTAGAGTCATTCCTTTTTTTTGAGCCGTTTCACGTCTTATGCCCCCCATATAATAACGAGGCCAATTTAATTCTTCAGCTAACATTTTGGCTATAGTACTCTTTCCAGAGCCATGAGCTCCTCCAATTGATATAATCATAATAATTTAATTATACTTATTTATTTTTTAAAAGTAAATATTATTTTTGTATTTTTGTTTAAAATATGATATTATTTTACTATAAAATATATGGTAATTAATTTTAAAAATATGTTTAATATTAAAAATATAAAAAATCCAAAAAAATTTATTATTGTTTTTTCGCTTATATTAGCTGTTTTATTACTAATAATTATTTTTTTCATTTTAAAAAATAAAAACAAATTTACTGAAGAAAAAAATAATATTAATATTTCAACAGAAGATAGTTTAATAAATAAAACTACTTTTGAAGAAAGAGAAGATATTATAAAACAATCTTTAGTTGATAAATTTAATTTAACACCTGAACAAATTTCAGTTTTTATAGCTAGAGAAAATGAAACTCATCTTAATGGAGCTTTCTTTGTAAATAATGTTTCTGAAGAAGAATCTTTTAACGGTTATTTTTTTGCTGTTGTCAATAATGATAAAATAAATATAGTTTGGGCTGATAAAGGAAACATCGATTGTTCTATTATAAAATCATATAATTTTCCAAAAGAAATGGCTCCTAATTGTTTTTAATTGACAAAACAAAATTATTTAAATATAATAAATTTGAGTTTATTATATAATTATTTAAAATAATTATTGTTTTTTGTTTATTTTATCAATAAAATCAATAAATTTTACAAAACAGTATGGCAACAAAAAGAACTTTTCAACCTAGTTCTAAAAGAGCTAAAAAAAAGCATGGATTTTTAAAAAGAATGAGAACTAAGGATGGACAAGATGTTTTAAAAAGAAGACGAGACAAAGGAAGAAAAACTTTAACTAAATAATTTTTGGTTAGTTTGAAATTTATAAAATGATAAAAAAGGAAAATCGTTTAAATAAGAAAAAAGATATAGAAAATGTTTTAAAAAACGGTAAGTCATTTTATAGTGATTCAATAGGAATAAAGATTTTAAAAAATTCTTTATTAAAAAATAGATTTTGTATCATAATTTCCGCTAAGATTAGCAAAAAATCAGTTGATAGACAAAAAATTAGAAGAAGAATTAAATATATAATATTAACAAATAAACCCCTTTTGAAAGAAGGGTTTGATTGTTTAATAATAGTAAAGAAGGATTTATCATTAGTTAGTTTTTCCGATTTAAAAAATATACTAGAATTTAGTTTTAAAAAAATAAATTTTTTAAAATAAGTTTATTATAAAAAAATGGATGTAAAAAATAATATAATACTTTTTTTATTTAATATTCCTAAAAAAATTGTTATTTTTTTTATTAAAATTTATCAAAAAACAATTTCTCCCGATCATGGTTTTATGAAAAGATTTTTTCCTCATGGATGTTGTCGGTTTACTCCAACATGTTCTGAATATGGTATTGCTGCTATTCAAAAATATGGTGTTATAGTGGGAGGAATTAAAACTATGTGGAGAATATTAAGATGTAATCCTTTTAATAAAGGAGGATATGATCCTCTTAAATAATTTATAATTTATAATTTTATGAATGGTATTTTTCAAACCTTATTTTATCAGCCAATATTAAATTTATTAGTATTTTTATATAATATTTTTGGAGATTTAGGTATAGCTATAATTGCTTTAACTATTGTTATAAAACTTATTCTTCTTCCATTATCAAAAAAATCAATTAAATATCAGAAAGCAACCCAAGATTTGCAACCTAAATTAAGTGAATTGAAAGAGAAATATAAAGGAGATCAACAACAATTAAGTGCGGCTATGATGGCTTTATATAAGGAAAATAAAATTAATCCTTTTTCTTCTTGTTTACCTCTTTTAATTCAGTTTCCTTTTTTAATAGCAATTTTCAGAGTATTTAGAGATGGTTTTGCTCAAAACCATTTAGATTTATTATATTCATTTGTTGCAAATCCAGGAACAATAAACACAATGTCATTTGGAGTCCTTGAATTGTCTACTAGGAGTATAATATTAGCTGTTTTAGCTGGAGTAGCTCAATTTGTACAGGCAAAAATGTTATTAACAAAAAAGCCAGAAATAAAAACAAATGAATCAAGGGATGAAGACATGGCCTCTATTATGAATAAACAAATGACCTATATTATGCCTATCATTACTGTTGTAATTGGTATAAGTTTCCCAGCCGGTTTAACATTTTATTGGTTATTAACTACTTTATTTACTATTATTCAACAAAAAATAATTCTTCGTGATAAAAGTGAAAAAATTGTAAAAGTTATAAAATAATAAATTTTAAATAATTTTATATTTAAAAATGTTCTACGTAGAGCATTTTTATTTTTATAAAAAAGATAAGGGTAGATATTTGTAGACTTAGTAGTTTTTGTGTTGTTAGTTTATTTATTAAAATAGTTAATAATTTAAAATTGTTCTACGTAGAACAATTTGTTTTTTTATAATAAAATAAGGTAAAATGATTAATTTTTTACAAAGATATTTATAAAGCATGATATATTAAATTAATAGAGGTATAAAAATTTTTTCATATTAAATTAATAATTTTTTGTTATTTGTTTATAATTGTAAGTAAATTGTTAAAAGTAAAATAATAATTGCTTTTTAATTTATTTATTATTTATTAGATTAAAAAATATATAAATTAATAAACAAAAAAAGAACTATTTATTAAAATAATTCTTTTTTTGAAAATGTTCTACGTAGAACATTTTGATATAGAAATATTTTTTTAAGAAAAAGTTCTGTTTTTTCCAACTATTAATAGTATTTTTTTATTTGTTGGTTCTATTAATATAGGGGTTTTTATTTTTATAGAATTATCAATTATAGCATTTTCTTCTTTATTTTCGATTTCTATCTTTTTTGCTTTTAAAAAAGTTTTACTCTTTGAACTTATTTTTACATATAAATTAAGAATATTTTCTTTTATTTCTATTTTCTGATCATTTGGAAATTCTGTTTTTGGCGGAATATTAAAAATAAAACAATCACCTTTTTTCTGAAATATCATTTTATAAGAATTGTCTATATTTAAAATTGTATTTTTGCTTTCAATATAAACATCTTTTATAAAAAAATGATTATTAGCTATTGATAAATTAACATTTTCAAGTCTTCTACTTGATAATATATAACAAGCTTCTTTTTCATTTATAATTCCAAGTGATTCAGCGATAGAGTTATTTGGACCTACAGGAATTATAGAAACTGGTATTTTTTCGCTAATATTAGCTAAAATATTAATAATATTGTTTAATGTTTTATTATTGCCTACAACGACTATGGTTTTTGCTCCGCTGTTTATTTCATTTTGTAGAGTATTATCTATGTTTTTGATGTTACTCAGATAAAGTATTTTACCTTGTAAATTAAGTTTATTTAAGGTTTCTTCTATTTTCCTTACCTTTTTCTTATATTTATCTAAATAATCATCATATAAAAAAATATTCATATCAATATATAATGTTTATTATTTAAATCTCTTCTTCATCTTCTTTATTATTTTTTGATTTTTTACTAGCTATTGTTACTTGCCCATTAATTTCAGCTCCTTTTTCAATAGAAATTTGAGCACATTCAATATCTCCTACTATTTTTGCTAATTCTTTTATTGATAAATAGCCATTAACTTTTAAATTTCCATTAATTTCTCCTTTTATAACCATTTCTTCAGCTTTGATATTAGCATTTATTTTTGATTTTTCTCCAACTAGAATAGCTCCCTTTGTTTTTATATCACCTTCCACTGATCCATTAATTATAATATTTCCATTACTCTCAAAATGTCCATTAACATGAACTGATTCTCCTATTATAGTTTCAGCATTATTTATATTATTTATTATCTTTTCTTTTTTAAACATATTTTTTATAAATTTTAAAATAAATATTTTGCTAATTCTAGTTAATTAGCTTTTACTATTATGATTTTACTTGAATATTTTTGTTTTGTCAAAAATTTTTATTTGTATTTTTTAAAAATATCATTTATATTCTAAATATGTCTGTTCCCATAGTTTAATGGATAAAACAAGAATCTCCTAAGTTCTAAATCCACGTTCGATTCGTGGTGGGAACACTAAAATAGTTGTTATTTTTTAAAAAATAATATATAATTACAATATATTATAATTAATTTGATCTATATGGGAAAAAAAGGGATAAGAATTAGTAACGAATTTTTGTCTTCTATTGTTGGATTTATAATTGGTTTTCTAGTATCTTTTTTTGTGTGCTGGAAAACAATTATTTACATAATAGAAATAATATTAGAAAAATAAAATTTATTACTCATTTTAAATGAGTAATTGGGCCTATAGCTCAGCTGGTTAGAGCGCTTGCATGGCATGCAAGAGGTCGTGGGTTCAAATCCCGTTAGGTCCACGATAGTACTTTGGTTTTTTGTTCTGTGAATATCTACTTTTTTTATGTGTCCATATTTTTGTGGACAAATACGTTTTTATGGTGTGATTTTTCGCTAATATTAGCAAAAATAAAATAGTGGAAAACTTGTTAATTTTTTATAAAATATAACTATATGGAAGAAGAAAAAAAAGGATTTTATTTAGTTTCAGTTGATATGGGATATGGGCATCAAAGAGCTGCTTACCCTTTCTTAAATGACGCAAAAGGAGGAATTATTACAGCTAATAATTATAAAGGGGCTAGTGATGAAGAAATAAAAATTTGGCGAAATGATAGAATTGGTTATGAGTTAGTTTCTAAATTTAAAAAAATTCCAGTAATAGGGACTACTATTTTTTCTATTATGGATTATTTTCAAAAAATAGAACCATTTTATCCTAAAAGAGATTTATCAAAAAATACCAAACAACAAAAAATGTATTTAAACAAGATAAAAAAGGGAATGGGTAAAAATTTAATAGATGAATTAAATAAAAATCCTTTACCATTAGTTACTACTTTTTTTGCTGCTGTTTATTTTGCTGAATATTATAATTATAAAGGACAAGTTTATTGTATTATTTGTGATGCCGATATTTCTCGTGCTTGGGCTCCCATTGATCCTAAAAAAAGTAATACTATTTATTTAGTTCCAAATCAAAGAGTAAAGGAAAGATTAGTTTTATACGGGGTTAAAGAAAAAAATATTTATGCTACTGGATTTCCTTTACCGACAGAAAATATTGGAGAAAATAAAGAAATTTTAAAAGAAGATTTAAAAAAGAGATTAGCTGTTTTAGATCCTCATAAAGCTTATCGTAATAAGTATGAAAAATTAATAGAAAATTACCTTTGTCCAAAAAATGAAATAGGACCAGCTGAAAGACCTTTAACTTTAACTTTTGCTGTTGGTGGTGCTGGTGCTCAAAAAGAATTAGGAAAAGTATTAATTGAAAATTTAAAAAGTAAAATAAAAGGAGGACAAGTTCAGTTAAATTTAGTTGCTGGTTCACGTTTAGAAATTTATAATTTTTTTAAAAAAGTTTTACAAAATAATTTTTTACAGGAAGATAGAAATGTTAATATTATTTATAATTCTAATAAGATGGAATTTTTTAAGGAATTTAATAAAGTATTAAGAACATCTGATATTTTATGGACTAAGCCATCAGAATTAAGCTTTTATTGTGGTTTGGGTTTACCAATAATTATAGCTGAACCTATCGGATCACAAGAAATATATAATCGACGTTGGCTTTTAGGAATTGGTGCTGGAGTTGATAGTAAAAATCCAAAGTATGTAGATGAATGGTTATTTGATTTTTTAAATTCTGGTTGGTTAGCTGAAGCAGCTATAAACGGTTTTTTAAATGCTCCTAAAATGGGAACATATAATATAAAAAATTTAGTACTTCATGGTAAAATTAATGAAATAGAAAGAGTTAGAATAATGTAGGTTTAAATTTTTTAAGTATAAAAATTACAAAAAGAGCTAAATAGCTCTTTTTGTGTATAAATGAGCGGGTAAGGGGAATCGAACCCCTATCCTCAGCTTGGAAGGCTGATATAAAAGCCATTATACGATACCCGCTTTAAGCGGAATGGACGGGACTCGAACCCGCGACCTCCTGCGTGACAGGCAGGCGCTCTAACCAACTGAGCTACCACTCCAGAAAACAAAAAAACAATAGCAAATATTTTTTAACTTGTCAAAATTGTTTTTATTGTATATAATGAATTATATATAATCGATTTAATAAAATCAATGGTTTATTTTTTATAGAAAAATATATGATAAAAGATATTGAAAAAATTAAAGAAAGTTTAGAAAAAAGAAAAAAAACATTATTACAAGACTTAGAAGATCTATCTAAAAAAGATTCTCATGAAGAAGATAATAAAAGTGCTATTTTTCCAAATTTTGGTAGTAAACCAGATGAAAATGCTCAAGAAATAAGTGAGTATTCAACAGTTGTTATGACTGAAAAAGTTTTAGAAAAAACAATAGAAGAAATAGATGATGCTTTAGAAAGAATTAAAAAAGGAACTTATGGTATTTGTAAATATTGTGGTCATGAAATAAGTGAAAAGAGATTGTTGGCTCGTCCAACAGCCAGCTCTTGCATTGATTGCAAAACCAAATTGCAAGGATAGTTATTTATTTTAAATGATAAAAGAAAATATAATAAAAAAAAATAAAAACATAATTATTATTCTATTTATGATTATGTTTTTTGTTTTTGATAGATTTTTAAAAATTTTATCTTTTAAAATTAGAGAAGATTTTTCTATTATTAAAGACTTTTTTAAATTTACTTTTTTTCCAAATAAATTTATTTCATTTTCAATTCCTTTTTCTGGTGTTGGTTTAAAAATAATTTTATCTTTATTATTGATATTAATTATTTTTTATTTAGTAATAACTTTTAAGAATAAAAAATATAATGAATTTTTAGCTTTTTTTTCTATATTTTTAGGAGCTTTGAGTAATTTCTTTGATAGAATTTATTATTCTTATGTTATTGATTATCTAAATTTAATGTTTTTTTCAGTTTTTAATTTAGCAGATGTTTTAATAGTCGGAGGATGTCTTTACCTTATTATTTCAAATCTAAAAAGTATTAAGAGATAATTATTTTTCGTTGGTTATTTTCTAATATAGTAAATTTTATATTTAATGTTTGTTTCGGCAAATATTTTTTTATTTTATTACCCCATTCTATTATTATTATTGAATCATTTTGTTTTATAAAATCAAAAAAGCCGATATTTTCCAAATCTTTTTTGTTTTTTAAGCGATAAGCATCAATATGAATAAGGTTCTTAAAAATATTATTATTTTTTATTTTATAAATATTTAAAATAATAAAAGTTGGACTGGTTATATTTCTTTTAATATTTAAGCTTTCAGCTAATCCTTTAGTCAATATTGTTTTACCACTACCTAAATTTCCTGATAAAGAAAATATTTTTGTATTAGGATATTGGTTAAGCAATGACTTACCTATTTCCTTGGTTTGTTTTTCGTTTTGACTTATTATTGTTTTCATATTTTTATAATATAATTATATAATAAATAAATTAAAAAACAAATATTTTAATTGACTTTTATTTCTGGCTTTGTTAAATTAATTGATAGATATGTCCCCGTAGTTCAATGGATAGAACATCAGCCTTCTAAGCTGAATATATAGGTTCGATTCCTATCGGGGATACGTATTATTTATTTTTAAAATATGATGTATTTTTTATTTTTCGTTCAAATTATTTTAATTATTATTCTTGTATTAACATCAATCCAATTTTACAGAATAGTTTTTAGAGGATTTGCACCTTTTATCTCTTCTGGATTTAATGTAATACTAACAGTCTTAAAAGAACTAGATCTAAAAGGTAACGAAGTTATTTATGAACTTGGTTCTGGCAGCGCCGGATTTTTAAGAAGTATAGAACAAAAATTTAAGAATCAAAAATTAATAGGAGTAGAATATTCTTGGTGGCCATATATTTTATCAAGTATTCAAATAGCTTTTAGTGGAAGTAAAATTAAAATATTAAGAAAAGATATTTTTAAAGTAGATTTAAAAGAGGCTGATATTATTTATTGTTTTTTAAATAGAACAACCATGATAAAACTATCAAAGAAATTTGCCAAAGAATGTAAGCCAGGAACATTGATTATAAGTTACTGTTTTACTTTACCAAATTATCAACCAGAAAAAACAGTAAAAGAAAAAAACAATAATATTTATTTTTACCGAATATAACAAATTTCGGTTTTATGGTGGCTGTAGTTTAACGGCTAGAACATCGGGTTGTGGTCCCGATAGCGAGGGTTCGACTCCCTCCAGCCACCCAAACAAAGACCTATATAAATCTCAATAAAATAGGTCTTTTTATATATCTAAAAGCAATAAACAAAAGTTCTAATTATTGCTTATTATTTAGTGTTAAAAATTAAGACGAGTAATGTTATATAGGGGGGGTAATATTGACAGGTTAATATTACCCTGCTAAAATATAAATATGAATAATTTATCAAAAGAAACAAATAAAATTTTAGAAATAATAGAAAAGTTTGGCCCGATTCGATCTTCGGAAATTGTTAAAATTTCTAAAATTTCTATTAAAAATATATATAAACATTTAAATAGGCTTTTAGATGAAGATTTAATTAAGAAAGATGGGTATACTCCCAAGGTTTTTTATTCTATTAAATTAAAAGAAAATATTAATGTTATAGTTAAAAATATTAAGGATTATTTTATTGAGCAGAATTATATCTATCTTTCTCCTAGTGGCGATATAGTTCGAGGAGTTCAAGGTTTTTATACTTGGTGTTCTAAAAATAATTTTGATTTTGAAAAAGAAAAAAATAATTTTTATAAAAAACTAAAAATATTACAAAGAAATAAAAAAAATAATTTATTTTCAGCTAAAAAGAAAATATTGGCTGGTGAAAAGAGTGTATATTTAGATGATATATATTTTAGTGATTTTTATACTTTTGATTATTTTGGAAAAACAAAATTAGGTCAATTAGTTTGTTTAGGAAAAACTTCTCAAAATAAAAAAATTATTAAGGAAATTGTATTAATTGTTGGTCCGGCGATAAAGAATATAATAAAAAATAAAAAGATAAATTTAGTTGGTTTTGTTCCTCCAACCATAGAAAGAAAAACTCAATTTATGGACGTTCTTAAAAAAGAGTTAGATATTAAATTAAATAATGTTATTATTAATAAAATATCTAATAGTATAAAAATACCCCAAAAAACACTTAGGAGATTAGAAGACAGGATTATAAATGCTAGAGATACTATTTCTGTTAAGCCAGATCAAAAAATAAATGGAAATGTTTTAATTATTGACGATGCAACCGGATCAGGTGCAACTCTAAATGAAATAGCTAAAAAAATAAAGACTATAAATAAAAAAGTGAAGGTTTTTGGTTATTCTGTTGTTGGTAGTTATAAAAATTTTGATGTTATTAGCGAGGTTTAATATTATTTACTAGTTTTTTTAGTTTTTAACATCTTTTATAATTAGATTTTTTTGGTTCAAAATAATGGCAAGTCAATGGGTATTTTAGCATAAAGTACATATAACTCTCCACGTAAGTGTGGCTTTACATGTGGTATTTGGTTAGAATATAGGAATATATTTAATATCAATCAGTTTAGTTATAATATAATCTATAAAGTTACTCTATAGGAAAGTAAATAAAAATAACCCTAATATTAAGGTTATTTTTATTTAGTAGTTTATTTGTATTTTATTTTTTATTTTTTAAATTTTTTGGAGCAGAACAGAAAACTATACTAGATTCTTTTTTATTATTTTTTTTATTTTGATGAAATACATTGTTTACAAAAATTTTATCTAAGTCTTTTAAATTATAGTCTTTATTTATATATTTTATAGAGTAGTTTTCTTTATTGGGATAATAACTCACCATTTGTTTTTTTCCATTTTTTATTTCTTCTTCCCATTTAAATTCACCTATCTCATTAGATAGTATTTTATGGTTAATTTTTGTTGTAAATTCTGTTGAAAAATTATCTCTAAATTCTTTTACCATTTCTAAAGTTTGTGATTTTGTTAATTTTTCTGAATCTATAAAACGACTATTTATTTTATCAAGCCAATCTTCAAAATTTCTTCTCATTTCAGATATTTCAAAAAGTGTATATTCAGGCATCTTTTTATAAATGTCACTTATTTCATAAGTGTCATCCTTTTTCTTCTTTATTTGGTTAAGCCAATATTCTTGGATATTTTCATCTTCAAATGATTCTTTTTCATCATTATTTTCTAAATTTTCTTCCTCTACATAAAGACCTTTTTCATTAATAAAATTATAAAGGCTATCTTCATCAGAGAAAGTATCTAACATTTCTTGAGAATAAAGTACTTCATCTTTTTTCTCAAATAGTTCATTAGAATAATCTTTTCTATTTATTGGATCATAATTTTTGACTTTCTTTTTATCTAAAATTTCTCCGTTTGGTCCATAACCCATTTCTTCTAATTCTTTATTTTTTATTTTTTCTTTTATTTCTTCTCCTTTTGTTTTTATTTTTCCGCCTTCTACTGTAAGACCTTGATAGGGTAAAAAATCTTCTATTTTCATATTTTTTTTTATTAATTTTTATTAAATATTAATATATTATACTATATTTTTACTTTTTTGTCCATAGGCAAAAGTTTTATTTATTAAAAATGTATTTAGTCCAATTTTCAGAATCAATATTTTCTATCTTTTTTGCCTTTTCAACCCTATATCTACCTATTTTCGTTCTTCTTAATTCATTTAAATAAGCTCCACAATTCAACTCTTTTCCTAAGTCATTAGCTATACTTCTTATATATGTTCCGCTAGAACAAGTTATTTTTAATCTAATTTTAGGCCAGGAATAATCAATAATCTTTATTTTACTTATTGTTATTAATTGAACTGGTCTGTCTATTTCTATATTTTTTCTAGCCAATTCATACAGTTTTTTACCTCCTATTTTCTTAGCACTATACATCGGAGGAATTTGTTCCTTTGTTTCTTTTATTTTTTTTAAAACTTTTATGATATCTTTTTTATTAATTTCTTTTTCTTCTTGTTTTTTTGTTATTATCCCAGTTCTATCATAAGTATTTGACTCAGCTCCTAAGATAATTTCAGCTTCATATTTTTTATCTAACTTAACAAACTGAGATATTTTTTTAGTAGCTTCTTTTCCGATGGCAACAATTAATAATCCAGAAGCAAAAGGATCAAGTGTTCCAGTATGTCCAATTTTTTTTATTTCAGTAGTTTTTCTTAATTGATAAATAACATCAAAAGATGTTGGACCGATTGATTTATCCACAAGCAAGAAACCAAAATGTTTTTCATTTTTTTCTTCTTTTTTTCTATCCATATATTTTTTTATTCAATAGATAATAAAATAATAACAAAAAAATTTTTAAAATAAAAATATTTTTTTCTTCTTTTTTATTATATTAATAAAACCTCTGGTTTTATTGGGGTTTATTAACTTTTATTTTTAATATATTTTAAAATTATTTTTTAAACATTTTTTAAAATAAAAAATATTTTTTATTTCTTTATTTTTATCTTAAAAAATTTTAATTTTTGTTTTTAAAAATTATTAAAAAATATTGTTGCATTATTTTTTTTATGTTATAATTATAGTAGTTCGTATATAGGAATTGGTCGGTTCCTATCCCTATAAGTAATTTTTTTAAATTGAATTTAAAAAATATGCCTACAAAGAAAAAAGCTGTAAAGAAAGCAACTCCTAAAAAGAAAGCAGCTCCTAAAAAGAAAGCTGTTAAGAAAGCAGCTCCTAAAAAGAAAGCTGTAAAAAAGGTTGCTAAGAAAAAAGTTGCTAAGAAAAAATAGTTTTTTCTTTTCAAACTAAAAACACTTCCATTAATTTGGGAGTGTTTTTAGTTTGATTATTAATTATTTTTTTTGTATAATAATTGATGTAATTAAAGCCTTATTAAAATTAGATTTCCGCTTTTAGCGGTTTTATATTTTAAAATATGTATTTAGAAAAATTAGAATTACAAGGATTTAAATCATTTGCTAATAAAAACAAACTAGTTTTTTCCGGTCTTTTAGCTGATAAAAAAAGAGGAATTACGGTAGTAGTTGGTCCTAATGGATCAGGAAAATCAAATATAGCTGATTCTATAAGATGGGCTTTAGGAGAACAGAGCACTAAACTTTTGCGTAGTAAAAAAAGTGAAGATGTTATTTTCTCTGGTTCTGATAAAAAAAATCGTTTGAACATGGCCGAAGTCTCTTTGTATTTTAATAACGAACAAGGTATTTTAAATTCTAATATTAGTGAGATTATTAATTCAGAAAATAATATTCAAGGAAATCAAGAAAGTGACAATATTGATGCTTTATTATTATTACCAGAAATTATTTTAACTCGTCGAATTTTTAGAGATGGTAATAGCGAATATTATATAAATAATATTAAAGTTCGTTTGAGTGATGTTCAAATATTTTTAGCTAAAGCTAATTTTGGTCAAAAAACATATAGTGTCATAGGGCAAGGAATGGTAGAAAACTTTTTAAATACTAGCCCAGCGGAAAGAAAAGTTTTTTTTGATGAAGCAACCGGAGTAAAACAATATCAAATTAAAAGAGACTTATCGTTAAATAAATTAGAAAATAGTCAAGAAAATTTATCTAAGGTAGAAATGCTTTTAAATGAAATAGAACCTCGTTTAAAAAGTTTGACAAGACAAGTTAATAAGCTTAAAAAACGTCAATTTTTAGAAGAAGAATTATTAAAAAATCAATTAAATTACTATAATAAAATTTGGAAAGAAATAAGTTGTCGTTTATATGAGTTTCAAGGTAATATAGATAAATTAGAGAATAATAAAACAAATTTAGAAAAAAACATAGAAGAAAAAAAGAAGAAATTAGAGATTATTAATCAGGGAGAAACTATTGGAGAAGAGTTTTATGAATTACAGAAAAGATTTTTATTTTTAAAAGGAGAACAAAATAGAGCCACTAAACAAATAGAAAAAATTTCTTTATATCATCAAACCAAGAAAGAAAATGATAAAAATGTTAATAGCAATTTTTTAAACTCTTTAAATTTAGAAAAAAATAATTTAATTAAAGAAATTGAAGAAATTAATAAAAAATCAGAAGAATTGAAACATAATTCTTTTAATATAGAAGAATTAAAAAAATTAGAAGCAGAATTGAATTTTTTAGAAAGAGAAAATAATAATGAAAAACAAAAATTATTAAAGATAGAGGCTTGGTTAGAGGTAAAATTTGAAAAACAGGGTAAATTTGATTTATCTTTCTTAATTAATAGAGAAATAGAATTAAAAACGGTTAGAGGAGAATTAAATAATGATATAAATACCCTTTTTAATTCTATAAAAAAAACTGAAAGTAAAATAGAAAATTTGCAAGTTTTAAAAAATGAAGCTGAAAAACAATTATCAGATTTAAATAAAGAATTAGATAAAGTAATAACAAATAGTGGATTATTTGATTCTAATAAAATCAATCAAGGCTTAGAAAAATTAATTGATAAAATTGAAAAAAATAAAGATTTAGAAGATTTCTCTTTATTTAAAAAAATAATTGATGAAATAAAAGATGAAATCAAAAGTTTATTAAAAATTTCTTCGGGTGAGGACTATAATTTTAAAATAAAATCATTAAATAAAAAAATAACAGAACTTAAAGAAGAAATAAAAAATATTGATAATAATATAATGGCAGAAAATATTGAATGTAATTCAGCCAAGAATAAAAAAAATAATTTGGAAGAAAGTTTGAGAAAATTTGAGCAAGAATTAAAATCAATAGAAGAAAGAATAAAACAAAATGAGAATATTGATCAATCTAATGATAATACTAAAAATAAAAAAGAAATTGAAAATGAAATAAAAAATAATGAAGAAAAAATAATTGAATTACAAAATAAAATTTTTTCGTTACAATCTGATCAGGATAATAAACAAGAACAAAAATTTAAAATTCAAGAAGAATTACAGAAGAAACAAAATAAATTAAATGAAGTTAATAATAATATTAATTTCTTAAAAACAGATTCAATAAAAATACAATCTCGTTTAGAAGATTTAGAACAAGAAGTTAAGAATAATATTTTTTCTAATATAGAAAATGAAATATTTGAGGAATTTATTATTAAAGAAAAAAGATTTGTTGAAAATTTTCAAACAGAAAATGATAAAGAGATAGTTATTTTACAGGCTAAAATAGATAATTTTAATCAAGAACAAGAGAATAAAAAAAGAGAATTAATAGAGTTACAGAGAGATATAAAAGAACTAGAAATAGAAATGGAAAATCTTAACAATTCTTTAAATGATAATAAAATAAATTTAACTAGAGAAGAAACCAGAATAGAAGAACTTCAAAACAATATAGAAAATGATAAGCTTAATTTGGAAAAAATAAAAAAGTATAGTTGTTCGGAAGAATTTGATGTTAATATTGTTCGTGAAGAAATTGGCAGATTAAAAAATCAATTAGAACTTATTGGAGGAATAGATCCTGAAACAGAAAAAGAATATGAAGAAACAAAAAAGAGATTTGATTTTCTCTTTGATCAAACAGAAGATTTAAATAAAACTATAAAATCTTTAGAAAAAGTTATTATTGAATTAGATGCTTTAATTAAAGAAAAATTTGAATCAGAATTCAAAGTTATTTCTGAGAAGTTTAATGAATATTTTAAGATTTTATTTAATGGTGGAAATGCCAAAATATTTCCAGTAAAAGATGAAATAGTTGATGAAGATAAAGAGACAGAAAACAAAGATCAAACTATTAAGAATAATCAGAGTTTTAAAAATATAAAATTAATAAAACGTTTGAAGAAATATAATGCTGTTGGATTATCAGGGATTGATATTTCTGCTACTCCTCCCGGTAAAAAAATATCGTCAGTCAATATGTTGTCGGGGGGTGAAAGAGCTTTAACGGCTATAGCTTTAATCTGTGCTATTATTAGTGCTAATCCCTCACCCTTTGTAGTTTTAGATGAGGTTGATGCTTCTTTAGATGAATCAAATTCAGAACGATTAGCTAAAATTTTAGATGATTTATCTAATAAAACTCAATTTATAGCTATTTCTCATAATAGGGCTACTATGAAAAAAGCCAATATCTTATATGGTGTTACTATGCAACGAGATGGAATAAGTAAATTACTGAGCGTTAAATTAGATGAGTATAAATCTTAATTAATCTTAACTTTCTATTATTTTTAAAACTTCATCTCTTTTGTTTTCCATAGTTTTTTCGTCTATAGCTTCTAAATTTAATCTCATTTTATTTTCAGTATTTGATCCTCTAACATTAAACCAGAAGTTTTTATATTCCACTGTTATTCCATCTAGCTTATTTATTTTTCCAGTTTTATATTTTTTTTCTAAAAGTTTAAATATTCTTTCTTTATTTTTAACATCTCTATTTATTTCTCCAGAATGGAAATATTTTTTATAAGGGGCGACTTGTTCGGAAATAGAAATATTTTTTGATGAAAATTCTTGCAATAATTTTAAAATCATTATAGATGGCATTTCAAAACAGCCAATGGGCATATTAACAAAGAAATGACCAGAAGATTCTCCTGAGAAATATATATTTTCTTTTATCATTTGTTCTTTTATTAAAGAATGTCCCACTCTAGTTTTTATAGCCTTTCCTTTGTTTTCTGTTATTAAATCTTCGGTTATTTTTCCAGGACGAACATCAAAACCTATTTTAGCTTTAGGTTTTTCTAATAAAAATAATTTTGCCAATAACCCTCTTATTATAGCTTGATCAATAAGCTCTCCTTTATTATCTATGAAAAATATTCTATCACCATCACCATCAGTGCTTATTCCTAAATCAGCTTTTCTTTTTATAACTTCTTGTTTTAATTGTTTTAAATTTTCATCTTTTATGGGATCAGCTTCGTGAGCTGGAAAACTACCGTCCAATTTAGCATTAATTTTTATTACTTTTATTGGTAATTTTTTTAATAATTCATTTATATATAAAATACCAACGCCATTGGCTGTATCGGTTATAATCTTTAAGGGTTTTATTTTTTTTATTTGTCCATGTTTTAAACTAAATTTTATTTCTTCTTTTATAATATCTTTTTTCTTTGTAATTTTCCCTTTATTTTTAACAGGTATATTTTTATCGTTTATTTGTTTTTGTAAAAATTGTATGCCACTATTCCCACTTATAGGTATAGCTTTTGATCTTACTAATTTAAATCCATTCCATTCTTTGGGATTATGAGAGGCGCTAACCATAATACCTCCATCGTATTTATAATTAGCTACCGTAAAATAAAAAGTGGGAGTGGAAACTGTTCCAATGTCAATAACATCAGCTCCAGCATCAGTTAACCCTTTTATTAAATATTTCTTTATAATAGGCGATGACAAGCGCATATCGGCTCCAACTACAATCTTAAATTTATAGTTTGTTTTTTTTACATCTTTTTTCTTTAATTCAAGATAAGCAAAACCTAAGTTATAGGCCATTTGTTCATCAAAATCTTTTTTGTAAATACCTCTAATATCGTAAGCTTTAAAAATTGAAGAACTAATCAGCATAATTTTTATTTTTCATTAAATAATAAATAGAACCTAATCCAATTATTGTAGTTAGCAAAGAAAATATCCATCCTACATAAGGAATTGAAGTTAGAAGACAAACTAATAATACGCCCACGCTTATTTTTAAATTTTCGTTTATTTTTTCCTTATTTAATAATTTAAAAATATAATTTCCCAAAGCTGAAGCACTTATAATTCCACTTATAAATAAAGATATTATCCATAAAACTAAAGTTATTAAAGCTATTGGTAAGGCAACTATGGTTAACATTAATAATAAACAAATTATAGGAGTTAAAAAAAGTAAAGCAAAACCCCAACCTGATAGTTTATAATGTTGTTTTATAATAATATCTTTTAATTTCTCCATTTTTTTTCTAAATAAAAAATTAATTAATAAAGCACTAAATAACATTGATAAAAAAGAAAATAAAAATTTTTCAGCACTTACTTTTTTATAAACGTCTCCACTTGGTTCTTGTTTATTAACAGATCCTTTTATATTTTGACTTTTAATAATAGCTTCAGTTCCTGATTTATAATCAATATCACCATTTATAATAGCTGATTCATCTATTTGTAATTTAGAAATGTAATTTCTTTTTTTGTTTTTGTCCATTATTAAATTAAGATTTTTACCTATTTCACCACGAATTATAACATTATTAGAATAACCGTGAACATTAGATCCTATTTTTCCGTTTAATTCAGTGTTTAAACTAGAAAAAAGAATGTCTTGTTCTATATTTCCATTTTCTTCTAAAACGAAAGACTCACTTAATAAGTTTAAATTTTTTCCCACATAACCACTAACATTAAAAAAGTTAGATATGGCTCTAATATTTCCATCTACTTTTCCATTAATATTACTATTTTGATATATACCGATAATATCCCCACTTACTTCTCCATTTATTTTTAAATTAGAAGCTATACCAATAACATCTCCTAAAACCTTGCCTTCAATATCTATACTATTAGCGTTGAAATATAGATTTCCTTCTACCACTTCATCTTTGCCAATGTAAATAAAATTTTCTGATTTTACAACATAAGCCTTAGATGCTAAAGGGACAGCCAAAATAAATAATAATGATAAAACATAATAAATTTTTTTCATATTTTTGATTTTTATTATTTTTAAGTTATAATTAATTATAAATAGTATTTACATTATATCTAAAAAATATGAGACAGGCAACTTTAGAAATAATAAATAATATAAAAAAAATTAAATCAGACCAAGATCTGAGTGCTTTTAAAAGAAGTTTATCAAAAAAGTATGGTTTTTCTATTTTATTAAATTCTACAATTTTAAAAGAATATTTTCTTCTATTAAAAGAAAATAAAATTGATAATAATTGGCAAGAAAAATATCATAATTTTTTTATTTCTCTTTTAAAGAAACGAGCCGTCAGAACTTTATCAGGGATAGCTTCAGTAGCCGTATTAACCAAACCTTATCCATGTCCTGGATCTTGTGCTTATTGTCCTAAAAAACCTAATGTTCCAGTAAGTTACTTGCCCAATGAACCAGCTGTAATGCGAGCTCTAAGATTAAATTATAATCCCTATTTACAAACTGTTTATCGTTTAAGAGCTTTAGAAAACAATGGGCATGAACCCAATAAAATAGAATTAATAGTTATTGGCGGAACTTGGAGTTATTTAAAAACAACATATAAATATTGGTATTTATTAAATTGTTTTAAAGCGGCTAATGATTATAATAAAATAAAAAATAAAATAATTATAACTAAGAGTGAAAAAATAATTAAAAATAAATTTTTTGATAAAAAAATATATTCTTCTAAATTATCTTTATCGGAATTAAAAAAAAGATTAATTATAGAACAAAAAAAGAACGAATTAGCAGATTATAATATAATAGGATTAAGTATTGAAACTAGACCAGACTATATAAATGACAAGGAATTAATACAATTAAGAGAATTAGGGGTAACTAGAGTGGAAATGGGCGTACAAGCCATTGATGATGATATTTTAAAACTTAATAATAGAGGTCATGATGTAAATACTATTGCTCAAGCTACTGAAAAATTAAAACAATTTGGTTTTAAAATAACTTATCATTTTATGCCAGCCTTACCGGGATCAAATCCTAAAAAAGATGTGGCTATGTTTAAACAACTTTATTCTGATGAAAGATTTAAACCTGATCAAATAAAATTTTATCCGACTACCGTGGTTAGAGATAGCTTATTATATAAATGGTGGAAACAAGGAAAATATAAACCATATTCAGATAAAGAATTAGAAAAAGTTATTATTGGTTGTAAAAAAATTGTTCCAGTCTATACCAGAATCATGAGATTAATAAGAGACATTCCCGGCGAATCAATTGAAGCTGGAAATAAAATAACTAATTTAAGACAGGTATTAAAAAGAAAGGGAGTTAAATGTAATTGTATTAGATGTCGTGAACCTCAGAATAAAAATATAAAAGGCAAAAAATTAAAATTAAATATTTTAAAATATAAAGCATCAGAAGCCGATGAATATTTTATTAGTTTTGATAGTATTGATAATGAAATACTATATGGATTTTGTCGTCTACGCCTTGATAATTCATCTGATATATCCCCAGCCATAGTAAGAGAACTTCATGTTTATGGACAATTAGTTCCTATTGGAGGAGAAAAAAAAGTTCAACACAGCGGTTTAGGAAAAAAATTAATGAAGGAAGCAGAAAGAATAGCTAAAGAAAATGAAATAAAAAAAATTGCCGTCATTTCAGGAGTGGGAGTAAGAGGGTATTATAAGAAGTTAGGTTATAAATTGGAAGGAACTTATATGGTAAAAAGAATAAAATAAAAAAATAAAAATTATATAAATACCCCTTGAACCCCAATAACAAAAATGATACCATATTAATATAATACAATGTCATCTACAAAATAATAAAAATAA
>CAYYXD010000009.1:0-22297 GCA_964475575.1 uncultured Gammaproteobacteria bacterium | reverse complement strand
TTTCTAATTCTTCTAATCGTTGGATATAGTTTTCATAAGAATCATGTCGAGCTCCTGGTCGGGCTGAAGAAATAGCATCAGCAGTTTTAACTATTATTGATAATAATGTTTTAGGATTATCATCATGATGAGTTTCAACTGGGGCAATTATTTCTTCAGGCATATTATATTTTTTTAATATATCACGACCTATTTCAGTATGATTACCTTGAACTTCATGATCAACAGCTTTTCCGATATCATGTAATAATCCAGCTTTTTTAGCTTGGCTGGCATCAGCTCCCAATTCTTGAGCTAACATTCCTGATAAATGAGCCACTTCTATAGAATGCTCTAAAGCATTTTGTCCATAACTAGTGCGATATTTTAATCGTCCCAGAATTTGAGTAAGTTTAGGATCAAAACCGGCTATACCAACATCATAAATAGCTTCATCTCCAGCTTTTTTAATATCGTTAGATAATTCAACTTTAGCTTTAGTAACGGCATCTTCTATTTTAGTCGGATGAATACGACCATCTTTTATTAAATATTCTAAAGCTTTTTTGGCCACATGACGTCTGATTAATGAAAAACCAGAAATAGTTATAGCGTTAGGAGTATCGTCAACAATAATTTCAACTCCAGTCATTTGTTCTATTGATTTTATATTTCGTCCTTCACGACCAATAATTCTTCCTTTCATTTCATCACTTGGTAAATCAACTGTAGTAGTAGTTAATTCAGCTGTGTAATTAGGAGCTAATCTTTGAATAACAAAAGCCAACATATCCATAGCTTTCTCTTTTATAGTTTCTTCAGCTTCATTTTTAAGCTTATTTATTCTAACTAATAAATCTTCACTGTTTTTTTCTTCAATATTTTTTATTAATATTTCTCTGGCTTGTTCAGGGGTAAGATTAGCAATTGATTCTAATTTTTTTATTTGTTCCTCTCTAATTTCTTTTATTTTTTCTTTTATTTCTTGAACCTCATTTACCTTATCATAAAGTTTTTGTTGTTTTTCTTCTAAAGCTAATAATTTTTGAGAGAAGGAAGTTTCACGTTCTTCTAAACGACGTTGAAAATTATTTATTTCTTGACGACGACTAGTTTCTTCTTTTTTAGCTTCTTCAATTATTTTTATCGCTTTTTCTTGAGCTTCTAACTCATATTTTTTTTGTTTAGCTTTAGCATCATTAATTATTTTTTCAGCTTTATCTTCAGCTCCTTTTATTTTAGCTAAAGTTACTTTTTTATAGAACCAAAAACCACCAAAAAAGCCGGCTACTGCCAGTAAGACATAAATTATATATTCCATAATTTTTTATTCTGTTTTAGGAGTTTTTAACCGATGATTATAAATCAATAATAAAAGAATAAGCGAATAATTCCGTTTCAATATTTGTTAAATATTTTAAGTTTTTATTTAAATCAGTCATTTATCTTCCTAATAACAGGTTTAATTTTAAATAGTATAAGATTGGAAATCATTTTTGTCATTAACAATCTCGGCATTAGTTTAACATAAGATTTTTAGTTTGTAAAGTTCCAAAAAATGCTCTTTTTTTGCTTATTTATTCAATTTATACTATAATTATATTATAAATTATAATTATAAAATAATATTTTTTAGTATGGAAAACAATAAAAATTTCAAAACAAAAAATGTAGTTTTATTAGTAGTAATGGTCTTAATAGTTGCTTCTTTTGTTTTTTTAAAAGTTAAATCTTTAACAAAACAGGATGATAAAGTGATTGTTGATAATAATTTAACTGATATGTTAACCAATTCTGTTTTTAACGACAAGAATAGTGGAATTATTGGTAGACTTTCTTCTTATCAAGAATTACAATCTTTTGTAAAAGAAAAAATGGATGCTTCTAATAATTATAGAAATTATGGACGATTAGCTGTTAAATCTTTAGATTCGGCTATGCCAGTTAATGAATCATCTTCGGAAACTGCTGGATCTCAAAATGTTTCTGGTTCAGATGGGGTTGATTTTTCTTCTTCTAATATTCAAGTAAGTGGAGTAGATGAAGCTGATATTATTAAAACAGATGGTAAATATATATATGCTGTAGTTGATCGTGATTTATATATTATAAAAGCTTATCCAGGCAATGAATCGGAGATTATAAAGAAAATTAGTTTAGATAGTAGTATCAGTAATATTTATATTCAAAATAATAAATTATTAGTTTTCGGAGGACAATCTGATTTTTATATCATGGATAGTGGAGTTAGAACTTTTAGTACTGGATCTTCCGGTGAAGAAATAGTTTCTAGTGATGGCTTAGTAGAAAATGATATAGCCGTTGATCAAGTTGAACCAAGTTCTAAAATATTTCCGGGAAATTATTCTCAGCAAGTATTTTTAAAAGTTTATGATGTTAGTGATGTAAGTAATCCGATTTTAGAAAGAGATATGCTTATTGACGGTTCCTATTTTGATTCTCGTTTAATAGGTGATTATTTATATTTTATAGTTAATAATTATAATTATGGTGATGTTGTTTTACCTAAAGTTCGTTATCAAAATAATGAATTTAGTTATGATTGTGCTGATCAAAAAAAATCTAATTGTTTAAGTCCTGATATTTATTATTTTAATACTTCTTATGATAGTTTTAATTTAACTTCTATTTTCTCAATTAACATTGCTGATGCTACTCAAGATTTTGAAAGTAGTTTTTATTTATTACCAAGCAATCAAAATCTTTATGTTTCTCTTAATAATATTTATATCTCCTATACTAAATATTTAGATGAATATGCTTTAGAATCCAAAGCTTTATTGGAAATTCTAAATTCTCGTTTAAGCGAAGAGGATCGTAATACTATAACTGAAATAAATGGTATTTCTGATAAAATTCTAAGTGTTAGTGAAAAACAGTATAAGATTAGAAATATTTTAAATACTTATGTAAGTTCGTTAAATATTGAAGAGCAAAAAACTTTAAATGAAGAATTAAAAAATTTGATTAATAGCCGTCATCCTAATTTGAGAGATGAATTAGAAACCACTATTATCTATAAATTATCAATCCAAGATGGAATTGTTGAGCCAATTATTGAAGGAAGTATTCCAGGTCGAGTTCTAAATCAATTTTCTATGGATGAATATAATGGAAATTTAAGAGTGGCTACTACCAGATCAAATGTTTGGTCTAATTATATTACTGATACTTCTTCTCATAATAATGTCTATATTCTTAACTCTGATTTAATGATTGTTGGTCAGAGTGAAGATTTAGCTTCAGGAGAAAATATTTATTCAGTAAGGTTTATGGGCGACAGGGCTTATGTAGTTACATTTAAACAAGTAGATCCTTTATTTATTTTAGACTTATCTAATCCTTATTCACCAAAATTGTTGGGAGAATTAAAAATATCCGGTTTTTCTAATTATTTACATCCTTTTAATAAAAATATTTTAATAGGTTTTGGAAAAGAAACCAAAGAAGTTGATAGTCGTACTCTTACGGCTGGATTGAAAATGTCTTTATTTGATATTTCCGGTGATACTCCTAAAGAAATAGATTCTTATGTTATTGGTGAATCAGGCAGTGAATCTATTGCTCTATATGATCATCATGCTTTTTTAGCCTCAGAGAATAAAAATATAATAGTAGTTCCAGCTACTGTTTATAATGATTCAGGAAATTGGCAAGAAGCTAGTTTTAATGGTTTCCTGGTTTTTGAATTAGTCGATAATAAAATAAAATTAAAAGGACAAATAAGTCATAATACCGATAAAATTTCTGGTTATGAAAATTTCATCAATTATTCAGCTAAAAGAGCTTTATATATTGAAGATAATTTATATTCTTTTTCTAATCAAGCTATTAAAATAAATGCTTTAAAAGATTTAGCAGAAGTAAAAACAGTTAATTTAAATTAAAAATTATTTATGATGTCATTGTTTAGAAAAAAAATATTCTTTTTTCATAGTTTGTTTTTGATTGTATTAGCAAGTGGTTTTATTTGGCCTAATTTATACTATTGGTCATTATTGGTTTTTAATGTTATTTTTTTAATCTTTGTTTTAATGTTTAATAGTATTTTGTTGGATAAAAAAAGATTGTCGTTCTTTATTTTACCTTTTTTATTTATCAATTCCTTGGCTCTTTATAGTAGTTTACTTATAAATAAATGGTTAATTTTTGGAATAGTATTACTGGCCATGTTTTTTTCTTATTATTATTTTGTAGAGTTTCGTTTAAGATTGAATAGAGATTTTGATTTTAATTTAGGTAATTTTTTTGTTTTAAGCGATGTTGAGGGATTATTATTAGTTTTTTTAGGTGCCTCTTTTATCTATAGCTTGCCGTATTTTTTAAATTTTAAGAATTGGATGTTGCTGATAATAATAGTATTAATTTTATTTTTTGCTATTTGGCAAAATATCCTTATAGTTAATAAACAAAAACAAAAACAAGAAACATTAAGGTCATCTTTTTTGTTTTTGTTAGTTCTATTACCAATAGTTGGGTCTTTGTTTTTTCTACCGTTTAATTTTAATGTTTTAGGATTAATTTTAACTTTATGTTATTATACCGGTTTAAGTTTTATTCGATTTCATTTATCAGAAACTTTAACTAATAAAAAAATAAAATATAATTTAATATTTATAATAGTGCTGTTATTGACTATTTTTCTAACAGTCAGATGGCGCTAATACTTTTATGTTTAATTTTAAAAAAAGAGAAGTAAAATTAAAAATGAACATTATAATAGGAGCAATAGCTTTGGTTTTTGGTATCCTTGGTGGCTTAGTAAGTTCAATATATTTATGGCCTAATATTTTAGGTTCCCGAAATATTTCTAATGATGAGATAGATTTATCTTCGCCGGAATATAATAAAGCTAATTTAGTTATTCAATATCCTAAAAAGGTATATATAAATCAAGATTTACAAATCGAAGAATCAACCAATTATTTGCAAGAAGCAGTTGTTGGTATTTTCCCCAAGAATAAAAATACTGTAGCTGATAATTATATTATGACTAATGAATTATCTTCGGGATTAATAATCAGTAGCGATGGTTGGGTATTATTAAATGTTTTAAATAATAAAAAATTTGACAAGAATATAGTAAAGAATAAGGATTCTTATACAATTATTTCCAAAAAAGAAAAGAAAGTTTATGAGATTGATGATGTCTATGATTTTAGTGATCAGGGTTTAGTCTTTCTTAAAATTAAAAGTGATAAATATTTTACTACTAGAAATTTTGTAAATATTTCTGATTTAAGAGTCGGACAAACTTTAATGACCTATAATTTTTCATCAGAAGTTGGTATTAATTATTTACAAAAAATATCTTCTGGCGATAATATTAAATTTTCGGATAATTATAAAAATTTTATTATTTTGAATACACCTTTAACTGAAAATTTTGCTAATTCCTTTATTTTTAATTTAAGTGGTGATTTATTAGCTTTAATTGATGGAAATTTAGATATTAGACCAATTCATGATTTCAGATCTGATATTTTTACTTTTTTAAAAAACAAGGAATTGAATAAAATAAATTGGGGATTATATTATATTGATTTAGGAGATGTAGCTAGTTCTACTTTTCCTCAATATGGAGCTTGGGTCTATAATAATGGGTTAGAAGCTGTAACTAAAAATTCTTTAGCCACTAAAATTGGAATTAAAACAGGTGATGTTATAACTAAAATTAATAATTATGAGATAAATAATTACAATAGCTTTAATGATGTATTAAATAATTTTGTTGTTGGTGATAATGTTAGTGTCTTTATTCTAAGAGATGGTCAAACTCAAGAATTGGAATTAAAATTATAATCTATGAAACTTAAGAACTTAAGTCAATCAATAAAAAAAATAAAGGGGAAAACTGTTTTTTTAAGAGTTGATTTTAATGTTCCAATGACGGGATCTAAAATTAAGGAAGATTTTAAACTTCGTCAAAGTTTAGAAACCATAAATTTTTTATTAGATAATAATTGTAAAATAGTTTTAGCTAGTCATTTAGGGCAACCAAATCATGGTTATGAAAAAAAATATTCTCTAATGCCGATAGCTAAAGAATTAAGTAAAATGTTGGCCACTAAAATTAATTTTTTAGATTATTCTAATTATTCTAATTTTAAAAAAATAAAAAAGACAATTAAAAATAATGATAGTTTATTTTTATTGGATAATTTACGATTTTGGTCAGGAGAAGAAAAAAATACTAAGAGTTTTGGAAGATCTTTAGCTTCTTTAGCTGATGTTTATGTTAACGATGCTTTTGCTGTATCTCATCGAGCTAATGCTTCAGTTTCAGCTATTAGATCAGCTGGTCTACCAGCTTATACGGGATTATTATTAGAAAAAGAGTTGGAAAGTTTAAATAAAGTTTTAAAACCCCAAAAACCTTTTGTTGTTATTATGGGAGGCGCCAAAATATCAACTAAGGTTCCTATCATTGAGAAATTGTATGATCAAGCCTCATATATTTTATTGGGTGGAGCTTTAGTTAATAATTTCTATTTAGCTAAAGGTTTTAATGTTGGTAGATCATTAATTGATAAAGATGGTTTAAAAACTATTAAGAAATTTTTATCATCTAGAAAAATAATTTTACCGATTGATGTTGTAGTTGAAAATATTAAATCTGGAAAAAAGAAAATATTTATTAAAAAAATAAAAGAAATTGATGATAATGATTGTATTTTTGATATTGGTCCTGAAACTATATTATTATTTTCTAAGTATATAAAAAAAGCTCAAACTATAGTTTGGAATGGACCTTTAGGAATGTTTGAAAATGATAAATTTAAAAAGGGGACAGTAGTAGTGGCTCGAGAAATAGCGGCTCGAGCTGGAGGTCGAGCTTTTGGTATGGCTGGTGGCGGAGAAACAGTTGAAGCTTTAAATTTATCAGGTATGAAAAATTATATGGATTGGGTATCAACTGGAGGAGGAGCTATGTTATCATTTCTATCTGGTGATAAGATGCCCGGTTTAGATTAATTATTAATAAAAATAAATATATGGTAAAAATTAAAAAAATTATAGCTAGAGAAATTTTAGATTCTCGTGGAAATCCAACGGTAGAAGCTAGGGTTTTTTTATCCAATGGATTATCAGCTAAGGCCAGTGTTCCGTCAGGAGCTTCAACCGGAATTCATGAAGCTCGTGAATTACGAGATGGAGATAAAAAAAGATACCGAGGGCTAGGTGTTCTTAAGGCAGTTAAAAATATTAATGGGCCAATAGTTAAAACTTTAGTTGGAAAAAATGTTTTGGAACAGGAAAAAATTGATAAACAAATGATAGATTTAGACGGAACTAAGAATAAAAAGAAATTAGGAGCTAATGCTATTTTAGCTGTCTCTATTGCTGTTGCCCGAGCTGGAGCTTTAAGTCAAGGACAAGAATTATATGAATATTTAGCTGATGTTTATAATTTTAATAAAAATAATTTTAAATTACCGACTCCATCGTTTAATATTTTAAACGGTGGTCGACATGCCGACAATAATTTGGATTTTCAGGAATTTATGATAGTACCAAATATCCGAATAAAAAAGTTTTCTGAAAAAGTAAGAATGGGTTCGGAAATATTTCATGAATTGGCTAAAGTTTTAAAAGAAAAATATTTAAATACTAATGTTGGTAATGAGGGTGGTTATGCTCCTAATATTAGTTCTAGTATTGAAGTTTTTGATTATATTGTTTTGGCAGCTAAAAGAGCTGGATATGAGGTAGGACTTGATGTTTTTTTGGGAGTTGATGCTGGTTCTTCTGAATTTTATGACTCCAAAAAGAAAAAGTATATTTTTTCAGTTGATCAGGCCAAATTAAATGCTTATGATTTAATAACTTTATATCATGAATGGTTTCAAAAGTATAAAATAATGTTTATAGAAGATGGTTTGGCTGAAGATGATTGGTCTAATTGGAAAATTTTAACTAAAGAATTGGGTTCTAAAGTAATTTTAATAGGAGATGATTTATTTGTTACTAATAAAGATCGTTTAACTATGGGAATTAAAAATAAATCAGCTAATGCCATTTTAATAAAGCCGAATCAAGTTGGTTCAATAAGTGAAACTATGGCTACTATAAAGTTAGCTCAAAAGAATAATTATAAAATAATGATTTCTCATCGTAGTGGAGAAACCTGCGATGATTTTATAGCCGATTTAGCCGTAGCTGTTTCGGCTGATTTCATAAAATCAGGTTCTTTATCCAGAGGAGAACGATTGGCTAAGTATAATCGCTTAAGTGAAATTGAAGAAAAATTAAGTTAAAAATATGTCAGATGATAAAGAAAATAAATTAGTTGTTTTATTATCAATTGATGGCTGGGGCTTATCTTTAAATACAGAAAATAACGCCATTAGAAAAGCCCATATTGATGGTTTTAAAAATTTAGTAACTTCTTATCCAGCTACGGTTGTTACTATGCCTAATTTTAAAATCAGTCAGAATTATAGGTTATTAGGTTCAGGATTAGAAATAAATCAAATTAATAATTTATCTAATTTATCCTTAAGTAAAATAATATCTCAAGCTGGATTGAAACAATTAAAAATAGCTACTAGCCAAGATTTTCCTTTGGCTTCAGTTTTTCTTAATAATTCATCGGAATCTTTTAACAATGAAGATTGGTTAATTGTTGATGAAAAGAAAAATAAATTTTTATCTTTTTTTAAAAGAGATGGATTGGAGAATAATTTAATTAAACAAATAAATAGTGGAAATTATAATTTCATTTTTTCTATTTTATCCGATATTAGCCGGGCAGTTTTTAAGGGTGATTTTTTGGAAACGATTTCGGTTTTAGAAAGAATATCAGAATCTTTGGAAAAAATATCCCAAGTTGTTTTAGAAAAAGACGGTGTCCTTATAATCACCTCAACTTATGGTGGAGCGGAAGATGTTTTTAATATTGGCACTGGGTTGGCCAATAAAAAAAAGACCGACAATGCGGTTCCTTTTTTAATTATTGGTAATGAATACAGGGGAAAAACAATTGGTCTAGCCGAAGCTCCTAATAATGATATTAGTTTATTATCTCCTCAGGGAACTTATTCAGATATATTGCCAACTATTTTAAAAATATTAGATTTACCTATTCCGGAAGAAATTTCGGGTAAAAGTTTTATTTAGATTTTAGTTAAATAAAACATTAAAATACCTATTATTATTCCCAAAATTATTCCAGCCATAACTTCCATAGATGTATGTCCTATTCTTTCCTTAAGAATAGGATATTTTTCATCCAAAAATTGATCTTCTCTTAAATCTTTTATTAAAATATTAAGTACTGCTCCTTGTTGCCCTAAATATTGTCTAAGTCTTAAGGCGTCATTGATTACTATAATGGCAAAAGCAAATGATATAGCGAATAAAATTGAGTGTATTCCTTGAGTTAAAGCTATTATAGTTACTAGAGATATGGTAAAGGCGCTATGACCAGATGGCATACCAGCATAAGAAAACTTTAATAAATCTTTAAAGATCATTTTATTTTTTTTAACCACTAATATTTTTATAATTTGAGCAATAAAAGCGGCTATTATAGGAGTCAATAATATTATGTATGATTTCATATTTTTTTATTAATTTTTTAGATATCTAAATTTGTTACATTTTTAGCGTGAGTTTGAATAAAATATTTTCTTTTAGTAACATCGTCTCCCATTAACATATCAAAAACTTTATCAGCTCCAGCAGCATCTTCTAGGGTTACTTTTTTTATTATTCTAGTTTCAGGATTCATAGTTGTTTCCCAAAGTTGATTAGGATTCATTTCTCCCAAACCTTTATAGCGTTGAATAAAAAGTCTATTTGGTTTTTTAACTTTTTCTTCTTTTTTATTTTCATCATTTTCTTCTTCATCATTTTCTTCTTCAAATTCATTTTCTTCTTCAATAACATCTCCGCCCAATTCTTTTAGAATATTATTTTTTTGTTCATCAGAATAAGCATATTTAATAATAGTTCCTTTTTTAATTTGATAAAGAGGTGGTTGGGCAATATAGATATGTCCGTCAACTATTAATTGGTTAAAATAACGGAAAAATAGGGTTAAGAGTAGGGTTCTAATATGAGCTCCATCTACATCAGCATCGGTCATGATTATAATACGATTATAGCGTAATTTATCTACTTCTAATTGATCGCCAATATTTGTTCCCAAGGCTATGACCAAACTTTTTATTTCATTATTAGCCAACATCTTATCTAAACGAGCCCGTTCCACATTTAATATTTTTCCTCTTAAAGGTAAAATAGCTTGAAAACGACGATCACGTCCTTGTTTAGCACTACCTCCAGCCGAATCTCCCTCAACTATATACATTTCACATTCTTCGGCATTACTACTAGAACAGTCAGCTAATTTACCTGGAAGAGTCAAGCCTTCCATAGCACTTTTTCTTAAAATACTAGCTCGAGCGGTTCTAGCAGCTAATCGGGCTTGAGCTGAAACAATACATTTTCCAATTATACTTTCAGCATCTTTTGGATTTTCTTCTAAGAATATAGAAAATGATTCACCAAAAACTTGTTCTACATAAGTTTTTATTTCGGCATTACCTAATTTTCCTTTAGTTTGTCCTTCAAATTGAGGATCAGGTAATTTAACATTTATAATAGCAGTTAATCCTTCCCGAACATCATCTCCAGTTAAATTTTCATCTTTTTCTTTTAATAAGTTTTTATTACGGGCATAAGCATTTAAAGTTCTAGTCAAAGATGCTTTAAAACCAATTAAATGAGTTCCTCCGTCAACATTGTAAATATTATTAGCGAAGGGTAGGGTTGTTTCATTATATTCATCGTTATATTGTAAAGCTATTTCTATTTGATAATTATTAATTGATTTATCAATGTAAAAAATATTTTCATGTTTAACATTTTTTTGACGATGTAATGATTTAACATACGATTTTATTCCTCCTTCAAAATAGAAACGATATTTTTTAGGTGAATGATTTTTTCTTTCATCAATAACATTAATTCTTATACCTTTACTTAAATAAGCTTGTTGACGTAGACGATCTAATATTTTTCCCCAATTAAATTCAAGTTCAGTAAAAATTGTTGGATCCGGTTTAAAAGTTATAATAGTACCACTTTTTGAACTTTTGCCAATTGGCTTTATATTTTTTAAAGCCTTACCCATTTTATACTCTTGCATCCAAATTTGTCCATCACGATAAACCTCAGCTTTTAAATATTCACTTAAGGCATTTACAACTGAAACTCCAACTCCATGTAATCCACCCGAAACTTTATAACCACTACCACCAAACTTTCCTCCGGCATGAAGTTTGGTTAAAACAGTTTCTAAGGCTGAAAGTCCAGTAACCTTATGTTTTTCAACTGGAATTCCTCTACCGTTATCTTCTACTCTTACCATTTCATCAGCTGTTAAGGTTACAATTACTTCATCAGCAAAACCAGCCATAGCTTCATCAATACAATTATCAACTACTTCCCAAATTAAATGATGTAGACCAGTAGTGGAAGTTGATCCGATATACATTCCAGGTCTTTTTCTTACCGGCTCCAAGCCCTCTAAGACGGTTATCGCATCAGCACCATAATCGTTATTTTTTTGTTTTTTTTCTACCATACTTATATATTTAAATAATTTTATAATCAAATAAAAAATGATGTTTAAAGCATCTATCTGTTAATATTATAGCAATTTTTTATTTTAAAGTCAAAGAAAATATTAATAAAAAATAGGTGTTTTTATGGTGTTTTTTATCATTTTTTACTAAGTATGGCCAATAAATAATTTGTTAATTTAATTAGTTTATAGTATAATTTTTATATACTAACAATTTAAACATTTAATATTTATGTCAAAAATACTTGTAAGTGGTGGGGCTGGATTTATTGGATCAAATTTAGTTGATAAATTAATAGATTTAGGTCATCAAGTAGTGGTTATAGATAATTTATTTAGTGGTAAAAAGGAATATTTAAATCCTCAAGCCAAATTTTATCAAGTTGATATTAATGATAATGATAGTGTATCGGATATTTTTTCTAAAGAAAAATTTGATTACGTTTATCATTTAGCGGCTCAAATAGATGTTCGTCGTTCAGTTGATGATCCAGTTTTAGATAATCAAATAAATATTATTGGAGCTTTAAATATTTTAAAAAATTGTTGTGATTATAAAGTGAAGAAAATTATGTTCGCTTCTTCGGGGGGAGCTATCTATGGTTTTCCGGAAAAAATTCCAACCCCTGAAAATTATCCTACTTATCCAGTTTCTCCTTATGGAATAAATAAATTAAGTTTTGAAAAATATCTTAATTATTATTATAAAGTTTATGGTCAACCCTATATTGCTTTTCGTTTAGCTAATGTTTATGGCCCACGACAATATAAAGGGGGAGAAGCTGGAGTTGTTTCCATTTTCATAAATAATATCGTTAATGATAAAGTTAGCTATATCTATGGCGATGGTTTCCAAACTCGTGACTATATTTTTGTTGATGATGTAGTCAGAGCTTTCATTTCTGGATTAGATAATGATATTCAAGGTGAATTTAATATTGGTACGGGAGTAGAAAAAAATTTATTAGATATTATTTTTGCCATTGAATCAGCTGATGGATCAAAAATGAAAATAGAGTATTTACCAGCTAAAGCCGGTGAAGAACGAAATAGTTGTTTAGATTATTCTAAAGCTAAATCAATTTTAAAATGGGAGCCACAAGTTGATTTAAACACCGGGATCGATTTGACTATTAAATGGACTAAGAGTATAAAATAATTAATTTTATTCTATGAAAAATATATCAAAAAAAATAATTATTGGTAATTGGAAAATGAATTTAAATTATAAAGATTCTGTTATTTTGGGTAAAAAAATAATAAACAATTTAAAGGGGAAAAGAATAAAAAATGAAGTTGTTATCTTGCCAGATTTTTCTGCTCTATCATCTATTTCTCAAGTTATTAAAAAACCTGTAATATTAGGAGCTCAAGATGTGGCTGGAAATAAGCTAGGAGCTTATACAGGTGAGGTGTCTTTGGAATCTTTAAAACAATTAAATTGTTCCTATACTTTAATAGGCCATAGCGAAAGACGACAATATTTTTTTGATGATGAAATGATAGCTGATAAGATGAAAAATGTTTTAGAAAATAGTAATATAACTCCAATTTTATGTATCGGTGAAACTTTAGGACAAAAAAGATCGGGTAAAACTTTATCAGTTTTAGAAAAACAAATAAAAACAGCTTTTTCTAAAATAGGAAAATTGGCAAATAAAAAAATAATTATAGCCTATGAACCGGTTTGGGCTATTGGTACTGGTAGAGTAGTTACTGTAGCGGATGCTATTGCTATTCATAAAAAAATAAAAAGTTTAGTAGAAAAAATTTGTCATAATAATTTACCGAAAGAGTTGGGAATTATTTATGGAGGTAGTGTTAATATAAATAATTTTTCAAATTTTAAAAATTGTCCAGATATTTCTGGTCTACTTATCGGAGGAACCAGTTTAAAAGCCGGAGATTTTTTAAATATTGTTAATAATTTTTAAATATGAGTAATTTAGCTTTTATAATAATAATTTCATTAGCCGCTATAGCTATCATTATAATAATAGCTAGACATTTTCCAGCTTTGGCTGTTTTAGATGCTGATAATATTCCTGAAGAAAAAGAACGACAAGTTAAAGAGAAACTTATAAAAAATAGAATAAATAGAAAATTTTCTTTTTTTAATAAATTATCAAAAAAAATAATAAGTCTTTCAGATAGGATCTATAATTTTTTTCAATCTAAATTACTTGATTTACAGAAAAAAAATCAAAAAATACAAGAAGAAGAATATTTATTTAATGCTAGTTTAGTAGAAAAAAATAAAGTATTATTCTCTCGGGTTGAAGAATTACTAAAAGATGAAAATTGGGAAGAAGCTGAGAAAAAGTTAATCGATATTATAAGTTTAGATGATAAAAACTTTTTAGCTTTTTTTGAATTAGGAGAGGTTTATCGATTAGAAGAGAAATGGCAAGAAGCTAAACAAACTTTATTATACGCTAATAAATTAGCTGAAATATTTCCAGAAAAAGTTTCTGGAAATGAGGTATCTAATCTTAATTATTCTTTGGCTTTAATAAACAAGGAATTAGATGATTTAAACGGAGCTAAAGATAATTTATTAAAATCCCTAGAAATTGATCCTAATAATCCTCGTTATCTTGATTTAATGTTGGATTTATGTATAATAAAAAAAGAAAAACAATTAGCTCTTAAATATTTAAATAAAATAAAAGAAATAAATCCAGACAATAATAATATTTCAGAATGGGAAGAAAAAATTAATGATTTAGAATAATACTTTAGCCGTTGTAGCTCAGCTGGTAGAGCATTTCCATGGTAAGGAAAAGGTCACCGGTTCAATCCCGGTCAACGGCTCCGAATTTAAAATTTTTTAAAATGGTTAGAAACAAAAATTCTTTAAAAATTAAAGGTGAAGGTAAAGGTAAAATAAAAAAAGTAAAAAAAAGGAATAAAAGAGAAGATTCCATAACGGATCATCATATTATTCCTCTAAGTCGTAATGGCTTTGATGTCGAAAAAAATAAGGCTTCTGTCATTATTTTTTTCCACAAAAGATATCATGAACTATTTGGAAACATGACCCCCGGTGAGATTTTGGCTTTTTTAGAAACTTATTTTTGGAAAAATCAAAAAAGATGGATAAATGAATATTCATTTTATCGTCACAAAAATTTAGTAGACGAGTATTTATTTAATAATCATAAAAGTTTTTTAAAAAGCAAAAAGACAAACAAAAGGAGAAGAAGAAATGTGAGAGAAGATTCTGTAACGGATCATCATATTATTCCTCTAAGTCGTAATGGCTTTGATGTCGAAAAAAATAAGACTTATATTACGGTCTATTTTTACGAAAGATATCAAAGGCTATTTGGAGACATGATTCCGTATGAGGTTTTGTTTTTTTTAGAAAATTATTTTTGGAATAACCAAGAAAACTGGATTGATGATTATTCATTCAGTTGTCACAAAAATAATGTTTCTTAAATAATTTTAAATAAAAGGATAGACACAAAATCTATCCTTTTTTTATGTCTTGACTATTTTAAATAAAAATGTTATGATAATTTTAAAGTTCTTAAAAAAATTAATAATAAAATAAGATAAGAAATGAAAAAAATTATATTTATAAATCCTAAAATATGGATTTTATTTTTTGCGTTTTTATTTATCGCAACTCTTGTCCCAACTTTTTATATATCAATTATTTTTGATATTAAGATCGGAATAATCTTTTTTGTTGTTTCATATTTTTCTATATTTTTTTTAAAGATCTTGTTGGGTTTTTATAAAATTGATAGAGAAATGTCAAAGGAAATAATTTTAATTGGAAGGAAAAAGAAAGAATATTTTCTAGAAGAGGGAAAAATATATATTTTCTTCTTTACTAGATTTAAAAAAATTTTTCTTATTCCAAAAGAAAATAAAATTTTTGGAGAAAAAGAAATAAAAACCGAAAAAGATGGTAAAGTATTAGTATCATTCAATGTTTCATTTGTAATTGAAAATATTGAAATATTCTATAAATTCTATAAATTTAAAAAATTTTTATCATTTGATGAATTTCAAGATTATTTAGGTAATTATTTTTTATCATATTTTGATTGTTTTTTTCAGAAGTTTAATACGGATATTTTCGTATTAAGAAATTTTGTTATCTTAAAGCAAAATGGAAAATTTGAAGAATTAATTGATCCAGAATTAATATCTTCAATTTCAGAATTAGAAAATATTACCGGTATAAATCTTTTTCGTATCAACTTTGAAGTTGACGAAAAAAAATAAATAAAAATGAGGGGTTTAAAAATGACTCCTCTTTTTTATTTGATTTTTTTTGTATAAAATACTATAATTATACATATAAACTAATTTTTATATTTATGAATTATAAAAATATATTTCTATTAATTTTGTCTTTGTTTTTTTGTTCAGTAGTTATTTTCAATGCTCAGTTTAATACTACGCTTGCTGCTACTACTACTGCTGCCACTACTACTGAATCTAACTCCACCGTTGTTAAGCTATCTAATCCTTTAGGTACTAATTCTGTTCCAACATTAATAGGAAGAATAATTGATGCAATATTGGGAATAGTTGGATCTTTAGCTTTAGTAATGTTTATATATGGTGGTTTTACTTGGATGACTGCTTCCGGTAATGAACAAAGTGTTACTAAAGGTAAAAATATTTTAATGTGGGCGGCCGTAGGTTTGGCAGTTATATTTTTATCCTATGCTTTAGTAAAGTTTGTTATTAAAGCTATAGGAGCTTAAATAATTATTGACATATTTTTTTATTCTTGTAGAATAGAAAATGTCTTTTAGGGTCGATACCAAAGCGGTCAACTGGGGCAGACTGTAAATCTGCTGGCGTTAGCCTTCGTAAGTTCGAATCTTACTCGGCCCACTGTTTTTATCCTCATTCTATATGCTTATAAATCCAGATAAAATAGGTTTAAGTTTCATAAAAATATTTTTAATATTATTGTTAATATTGGGAGTGGTATTTTTTATCCTTTTCTATTTAAAATAATAATTTTTTATGCCAGAATTACCGGAAGTAGAAACAATAAGAAGCGGCTTGGGCCGTTTTGTTTTAAATAAAAAAATAAAGACTTTTATTATTAATGATAAAAAGCTTAATTTAAATTTATCATTTTTAAAGAGATTACGAGGTGATTCTTTTTCAAAAATAGAACGTTTAGGAAAAATGTTGGTTTTTTCTTTTAATAATCATGAAGCTAAAATGTTAGTTCATTTAAAAATGACCGGGCAATTAATTTTTTGTCGTAATAATAAATTAAAAGTAAAATCAGAAGTTGAAAAAATTTTATTAGCTGGTGGGCATTCTGGTAATGAAGATTTTACAATTAATGATTTAAAATATGTTCGTTTTCAAGTGTTTTTTTCTGATGGATATAGATTAGTTTTAAATGATGCTCGTCGTTTCGCTTATGTTAAAATTATTAGTCCGGCTATGTTTGCTTTAGAAAAAAAACGTTTTGGTTTAGAACCTCTATCAAATAATTTTACGTGGAAAAATTTTTCTATATTGATAATTAAACATCCTAAAAGAAATATAAAAGCCTTTTTGTTAGATCAAGGTTTAATAGCTGGGATAGGGAATATTTATGCCGATGAGACTTTATTTGCTTCAGGTGTTAATCCTTTAAAAAAAGTTGGAGATTTAAGTGAAAAACAAAAAAAATTAATTTTTCAAAATATTAAAAGAATATTAAAATTAGCAGTTAAAAAACGAGGGACTACTTTTAGCAATTATGTTGATGCTAGGGGATTAAGTGGTGGTTTTTCCAAATTATTAAAGGTTTATGGTAGAGATGGTGATAAATGTTACAAATGTGGTCGGGTTATAGAAAAAGACAAAATAGCTGGACGAGGAACTCATTTTTGTTCTTATTGTCAAAAATAAATATTTTTTTATATCAATTGACTTTTAAGCCTTATTTGTTATACTCTATATGAAATAATAATTTATTGATAAAATAAGTATATCTTAATGATGTCTTATATAGAAAAATATGTCACAAGATAATATGATTAGAATGGAATGTACTGAGTGTAAACAAGTTTCTCATCATTCCCATAAGAACAAAAAAACATTAAAAGGAATTCGTTTAGAATTGAAAAAATTTTGTAAGTTTTGTCGTAAATCAACTCTTCATAAAGAAACTAAGTAATATTAAATAAAAAAATAATGAAAGACAAAACTCTTTCTAAATATTTTTTAATATTTTTATTAATACTAGCTATAGTATCTTGTTTTTGGTTATTTAAACCTTTTTTAATAGAAATAATTATTGCGGCTGTTTTTGCTTCTGTTTTTTATAAACCATATTTAAAATTAAGTAAATTTTTTAAGGGCAAAAGAAAGGTGGCTGCTTTTTTAATGAGTCTTTTTTTGTTATTAATCGTAATAGTGCCAATTAGTCTTTTAATAATTCAGCTTAGTAAAAAAGCTCCTAGCGCCTATAATGAAACAGTTCGGTTTATAACCACTACTGGTAAAAGTTTTACTGATAATTTTTCCAGTAAATTTGGTTTGGATTTAAATGGAGAAAATGTTCAATCTTTTTTATTGAACACAGCTGAAAAAATGAGTTCTTGGTTAACTTCTATTATTGCTTCAATATTCAAGGGAACAACTGATTTCTTAATATCATTAGTGTTAATAGTTTTAGCGGTATTCTTTTTCTTTGTTGATGGAGAAAAAATGTTAAATAAATTAAAATTATGGTCTCCTTTGCCGGGCAAATATGATTTAATTATATTTAAAAAATTTAGAGAAATAAGTTATAGTGCTTTAATATCAACTTTTGTTACGGCTGGTATTCAGGGAATAATCGGAACTATTGGGTTTTTAATAGTTGGTATTCCAGCTTTATTTCCAGGATTATTAATTTCTTTTGCTTGCCTTATACCTTATGTTGGAGGAATGTTTGTATATGTTCCTATTGGTATCTATTTAATACTAGCTGGACAAATTTGGCAGGGAATTTTTATTTTAATTTGGGGAGCAGTGATTATAGGAAACGCTGATAATATTATTAGAGCCTATATTCTTCATGGAACAGCTAAAATTAATCCTATTTTTTTAATATTAGCTCTTATGGGCGGAATAATGTTATTTGGTTTTTGGGGATTAGTTTTAGGACCTATAATTTTATCTTTAGTGGTTACTGTTTTAAGTATTTATCAAATGGAATATGGTAAAGAATTGGAAAGTTTATCAATTGGAGAAGAAATTAAAAAATAATAATATAATTATATTTTATAATTAATTTAAATTTATGTTAGGAGAAAAAACAAAAAAAAATTTAGAAGAAGCCTTTGCTGGTGAATCAATGGCTCGTAATAAATATGACTATTTTGCTAGTGCTTTTAAAAAAGCTGGTTATATTCAAATTGCTAATATTTTTGAAGAAACAGCTCGTAATGAAAAAGAACATGCTAAATTATGGGCTAAAGAATTAGGACTTATTCCTAGTGAATTAAATGATATTTTAAAAATGGCTATTGAAGGAGAAAAATTTGAAACTGAAAGTATGTATCCTCGTATGTATAATGAAGCTTTAGAAGAAGGTCATGAAGATATTGCCAAAATGTTTAAAGAAATAGGTGAAGTAGAAGAATCTCATGAAAAACGATATCAAAAACTTTTAGATAATATGGGGAAAGGAGAAGTATTTAAAAAACCAGAAGTTAAGCGTTGGAAATGTAATAATTGTGGATATATTCATGAAGGAGAAGAAGCACCGGAGAAATGTCCGGCTTGTTCTCATCCTCAAGGATATTTTGAAGTTTTTGAAGAAACATATTAATATCTAATAATTAAAATAATTTTATGGAAAATAGGATAGGAAAAGTTTTTTATTGTACTATTTGTGGAAATGAAGTTGAATTTGTTAAGGATAGTGGTACTCCAATAATTTGTTGTGGAAAAGAAATGGTAGAGAAGGAAGAAAAAAAAGAAGAAATTGAATAAATATTTAAAACAATTCTTTAAATTTAATAAAAGAACCATATAAATGGTTCTTTTATTAAATATTGTTAAGGAATTATCATATACGATTCAATAAACAAAAAAGAGCAGTTTTTCCACAAGCTCTCTAAGATTAATTTTTTAATTCATTAATTTAGATAAAATAATAAAATTAATTAATTTTAAACAAAATATCTAAAGCTAACTAAAGTAGTTGTTATCTTGTAATTTTAATAAATGTTTTAATGGTTAATATGATTTTTTTAAAATAACAATACTATATTAGCGCTTACTAATACATATCTTGACATTATTTTTTAATTAGTATATAATAATGTTATATATACATTGATTATAATTTATATATGAAAACAAAAAAAACAATATTAAGCGAAAAGGATAGCCAAATAATAGAAGAAGTTATATTAAAATTTGGTAGAATTGTTAAATCTGAAGATTTACTTAGTGTTTTTGAAAAAAAATATAGTAAAGCTTCAGCTCATAACAGAATACAAAAATTGTATAAGTTTGGTTGGTTTTTGCGTATAAAAAAAGGAATGTATTTGATAGTGGAAAACCTGACATCAAGATTTGTAAGTGATACATCTTTGTTTTTAATAGCCAAAGCTATAAAAAAAGACTCATATATATCATTGCATTCAGCCCTGAACTATTATCAGATGTTTGATCAGTATAGTAAATCAATTGCTGTTATCAATTGTGATATTAGCAAGAATTATAATTTTTCTAAAAATATAATTCGTTTTATTAAAATATCTAAAAAATATTATTTTGGTTTTTCTGAAATCAGATATGAGGGGAAAGTTTTAAATATGGCTTCTAAGGAAAAAGCTTTAGTTGATTTTTTGTATTTAGATAATAGTTTTTCAGCCCTTAGTTTAGTTTATGAAAAAATGAAAAATCATAAAAATATAATTGATTTTAAAATGATTCAGATTATAGCTTCTAAATTTGGTGTCTCCGTACAAAGAAAGCTTGGTTTTTTATTAGATCAATTAGAAATAGATTCAAGCTATTTATTTGAGAAAGTAAAGAAAGAAAAAAGTTTTTCTAAATTTACCGAAGATTCTAAGATTTTTAATGCCAAATGGCGAATATATTATGATGATAGAATTTTTAAATAAAGAAGATTTAATTTTGCGCAATAAGATTGCAAAATATCCTTTGGCTATAGCAGAGAAGGATTATTTTTTGGCTATTGTTTCTAAAATTATATTTGAATCTAGTATTAAGGATAAGTTGATTTTTAAAGGTGGTACAGCCTTGCATCATGTTTATCTTCCGCAATTGAGATTTTCTGAAGATTTAGATTTTTCTAGCGGATCCATTGAGATGGATATAGAAGAGGTTAGAAGTGTTTTTTCTAATTTTGATTTTCTAAGTATAAAAAAAGATTTTGTTTCAAACGCAACTATAAAAATAGAGAAGTTACAGTATTTTGGACCATTAAACCAGCCTAATTCTTTAAAAGTTGAAATTGATTTTTTGCAAAGCGTAATATTACCACCTTTAGAGCTTAATTATGTTAATTTTTATGGAGTTAAAACAAAAGTTAGGGTAATGGATGTTAGAGAAATAGCGGCTGAAAAAATTAGAGCTATGAGTGATAGAGTGCGCTATCGTGATTTTTATGATTTTGCTATGATTATGGTGGATTTAAAAGTAAATTTAAAAAAAACTTTATCTTTGGTTCCACAAAAAGAAATTCGCTTTGACATAAGTGTAAATAAAATTTTAGATAATTGGTATTTAGCTCGCAAGGAAAAGGAAAGCGATTTTAGTAGTATTTATTATACTAAAGAATTAACTGACGAAATAATTGAGAATGAATTAAAAAAATTAAATTTTAAAGATTTTAAAGCTTTGACTTATTAATAATATAAAAAAATATGAAAACTCTAAACTAATTAAATGGAGCTAACCTTACGCTTTAGGGGTTATTGTCTATATTATTTTTTAGTTCTTTAATTTAAATTATTTTTAACTTAAGTTTGTTATTATTTTAATATGAAAAAAGATATTAAAAAACAAGCTAAGTTATTAAGAAAAAAAGGTTATTCTTTTAGAGAAATAAGTTTATGCTGTGATATTGCTAAGAGTACCACATCGCTATGGTGTAGAAATGAGTTTTTGAATAATAGAGCTAAAGAAAGAATTAAGAATTTAGATGATGTTGGACGAGAAAAAGGGAAAATAACTAGTAGAGAAAAAAGAAAAAGAGAATTGGAATTGATTAATGATAATTGTTCAGTTTTAAGGAACAAAGATTATGAGGTTGATGATTATAAATTGTTTTTAGCTTTATTATATTGGTGTGAGGGTGGTAAAACTGGTAATGTTTTTAGATTTATTAATTCTGATCCAGAAATGATAAAAGTATTTTTGTATTTATTAAGAAAATCTTTTAATATTAATGAGAATAAATTTTATATTCGGTTACATTTACATGAATATCATAACAGGGAAGAGATGATAAGTTTTTGGTCTGATGTTACCGGTATTGAAAAAAATAGGTTTTCTATATATAATAAACCACATACTGGTATTAATAAGAAATTTGGATATAAAGGATGCGTGTCTGTTAGGTATGGAGATAGTAGAATATTTAAAGAGGTTTTTATAGTAATAGAAAGATTAATAAAATATATTAATAATGCGGGATTGGTGTAGTGGTAACATGTCTGACTCCAAATCAGACGCCGTGGGTTCGATTCCTACATCCCGTGC
>CAYYXD010000008.1:15206-25091 GCA_964475575.1 uncultured Gammaproteobacteria bacterium | reverse complement strand
AAAAACAAAAAATATGGCTATTAAATCCATATTTTTACAACCTTAATTATTTTGATATATATTTAGATATTATTCTTTTCATTCCAGCTAATTTTTCCCCATTACCATTTTCTACATCATCAAAAGATCTGGCTCCAATTACTAATTCATTATTAACAAAAATTGTTGGAGAACCAAAAACACCAAAATTTTCACCCTCTTTACTCAATTTCTCTATTTCAGGAATATATTTTTGTTTATGTAGACAAACTTTTAAAGATTCAGTGTTTAGTTCTAAATTTTGACCATATTGAATAAAATTTTCTTCAGCTAATTTTTTATTCTCAACTTCTGATAAAATTAAATCACGAGCTTCAAAAAACTTTCCCTGTTCTTTAGCACAATCAACAAAAGAATAAGTTGGCATTGATAAAGGATACATTTTACTAGTATAAGGTCTAAAAGCTACAGCCACATTATTACCAAAATTTTCATTTATTTCATTTAAGGTTTCATTAAATTTGACTGAATAGGAATCAGATAAATCTTCATAAATTACAATATCAACTGGAGCTTTTTTATCTCCTAAAACAACATCATTATCATCTATACCTCTTAAATTATCAACTATTACTGTGCCGTAATCACTAAAAGCTTCCTGATTTTCATTTATGTTTTGTATTTCATTATTACCAATTTTTCTTTGATCAACTTTTTTAACAGCTATTATTATCGCTAAAACAAAAATTAAAAAACCAAGGCTTATAATCAACATTTTTTTTATTTTTTTAGTATCCATATTTATAAAATTAATTATAGGTTAGGTTGCTTTTTATGAAAATCGCTTACCTGTTGAAAATTATAGGCTAAATTAAAAATTTTTTCCTCATTAAACTTATCAGCTATTATTTGTAAACCAAAAGGTAGATTATTAGAAAACCCAGCTGGAATAGATACTGCTGGTAAACCAGCCAAAGAAGAACCGGTAACAAATATATCCTCAAAATACATTTTCAAGGGATCATTAACTTGTTCTCCTATTTTAAAAGCTGTATGAGGTGAACTAGGTGTTAAAAGAACATCAACCTTAGAAAATACATCTTTAAATTCTTGCTTAATACTTTCTTTAACAGCTATAGCTTTTTTATAATAAGCATCATAATAACCGGAACTTAAGGCATAGGTACCAAGCATTATACGACGTTTAACTTCTGGACCAAAAGATTCTCCACGATTTCTCATATACAATTCACTAAAATTATTTTCCGACTTCCCTTTATTTTTATACTTTAAAGAATAACCATAACGTAGACCATCTAACCGGGCTAAATTAGAACTTAATTCTGATGGAGTTATAATATAATAAACAGGAATAGAATATTTATTATATGGTAAAGAAACTTTTTTAATTTCAGCTCCCATTTTTTTAAATACTTCAATAGCTGATAATATACCTTTTTTTACTCCATCTTCTAATCCTTCTTTTAAAAATTCTTCCACTACTCCAATTTTCATTCCCTTTATACTTTTTTTTATATTTTTTAAATAATCCGGAACTTCTTTTTCTTCAGAACTTAAATCAAATTCATCAACTCCAGCTATAATTTTTAAAACTATGGCTGAATCTTCAATAGTTTTAGTAATTGGACCAATAACATCAGTAGAAGAAGTCATAGCTATAAGTCCATAACGAGAAACCCTGCCATAACTTGGTTTAAAACCATTAACATTACAAAAACTAGCTGGTTGACGTATAGAACCTCCAGTATCACTTCCTAAGGCAAAAAGACAAAGATCAGCGGCTACGGCTGCGGCTGAACCACCACTACTTCCTCCCGGAACTCTACTCATATCCCAAGGATTTTTAGTAGTAAAAAAAGCTGAATTTTCAGTTGAAACCCCATGAGCAAATTCATCTAAATTAGTCTTGCCTAATAAAACTCCTCCGACTAATTTTATTCTCTTAACTACTGTCGCATCATAAGGAGCAATATAATTCTCCAACATTTTAGAAGCGGCTGTAGTTTTTAATCCTTTAGTTAAAATATTATCTTTTAGTAAATAAGGGATACCTAATAATTCTCCCTGTTCTCCTTTATTAATACGTTTATCAGCTAATTTTGCTTCTAATATGGCTTCTCTTTCAAAAACACTGATACAAGTTTTTAATTTTTTATCTACCTTTTTTATCCTATTCAAAAAAAAATTAGTCAATTCCAATGAAGTAATTTTTTTTGTCATTAATAATTCATGAGCTTCTTTAATTGTTAGATTATTTAAGTCTATTATCATAAAATACGATTAACTTTTATATATGAATTTTCTTTATCAGACATCTGTTTTAAAGCTATGTCTCTCTCATCTTCTGGACAATCAATTATTTCATCTTCTCTGGTTTTATTAAAATTTTCATCATTAATACCTAAAATTTCTAAATCAGAGACCTTAACCTTTTTTAAAACATCTATGTATTCTAAAATAGATCCTAATTGATTTTGATATTTTTCAATTTCAACCTCATTTAATTCTAATTTAGCTAAAGAGGCCACTTTTTTTATATCTTCAATACTAATACTCATATTATTATGTAATCATTTTTAAAAATTTATTCTCATCAATTATTTCTACTCCCAAACTTTTAGCTTTTTCATATTTACTTCCCGGATCTTGACCAACTACTAAATAATCTAATTTAGCACTAACCGATCCTAAAACTTTACCACCCAGTTCTTTTATTTTAACTTTAGCATCATCTCTTGTCAAACTATTTAAAGTTCCAGTTAAAACAAAAGTTTTACCGGATATGGCTGATTTTTTTATTCCAGAATTTGGATTTTTGACTATCAACTCTAATCCTAAATTATTTAATTTATCTAAAATTTTTAAATTATGCTGATCTTTAAAATATTCATAAATACTATTAGAAACTATGGGGCCAAAATCATTAACTGAAGATAAGTCTTCAATTGATATGGATTTCATAACTTCTTCTAAAGTTTTAACTCTAATTTTACCATTCTTTATACTATTCTTAATACCTGGATAAATATGTTTAACTAAAGATTGAGCTGATTCTTCACCAATATGACGAATACCTAATCCATATATGAATCGAGCTAAATCTATTTGCCGACGATTATTAATAGCTGTTAATAAATTGTCCACTGACTTTTCAGCAAAACGAGGTAAATTTAATAAATCTTCTTTTTTTAAAGTATATAAATCAGTAATATCATAAATTAATCCTTCACTTAATAATTGTTCTACTACCCTTGGTCCAACATCTTCAATATCAACAGCTTTTTTAGAAACAAAATGAATTATTTGTCTTTGATTAACAGCATAACATTTTTTATTAGAACAACGATAAGCAACTTCATCACCCACTTTAATTATTTCGCTATTACAAATAGGACATTTTTTTGGTATACTTATTTTTTTCTCACTTCCATTGCGTAAGTTTTTTATAACTGAAATTATTTTAGGAATAACATCACCAGCTCTTTCTATGATAACCGTATCATTTATCATAATATCTAATCGTTTTATTTCATCCATATTGTGCAAAGTAGCTCGATTAATTATTACTCCCAATAAATTTACTGGTTCTAAAACAGCAATAGGGGTTAATATTCCAGTTCGACCTACTTGCCAAATAACTTCTTTTACTGTTGTTGTTCCCTGTTCGGCTGGAAATTTATAGGCCATAGCATAACGCGGAGCTTTACCAACAGTACCTAAAGTATCCCATAAACCCAAATCATTTATTTTTATAACCACTCCATCAATATTATAATCTAATTTTTCTTTATTTTTTTCCCAATGTTTATGAAAATCAAAAACCTCTCCCAATGTTTTACATAAACAATTATATTTTACCGTTTTAAAACCTAATATTTTAGCTAATTTATCAGCTTGTTCTCTAGTCTCTACCACTTTTATTTTTTGACCGTTATTATAGAAAACAATGTCGTAAGCAAAAAAAACTAACTTTCTTTCAGCCGCTAATTTAGGATTAAGTTGGCGCAAAGATCCCGCTGCTCCATTACGAGTATTAGCCAATAAAGGTTTACCTAGAGCTTTATACTTTAAATTTAAAGATTCAAAAACTTTTTTAGTCATAATAGCTTCACCCCTAACTTCAATTACTGATGACTCTATAATTTTTAAAATTTCAGCACCATTAAATCCAGCTTTATCTAAATCACTTTTTTTAGGAATTATTAATTTCAAAGGAATAGTTTGAATTGTTTTAATATTAGAACTTATATCTTCACCAACTTTCCCATCACCTCGGCTTGCCCCCTTTACTAATTCCCCATTTTCATAATTTAAGTTAACAGCTAAACCATCTAATTTTAATTCGCAATAATATTGCCAATATACTTTATTTTTACTGTTTTCACCCCACAAAAAACGACTTAGACGTTCTTGCCAAGCAATTACATCACTTTGATTAAAAGCATCAAATAAAGATAACAAAGGGCTTAAATGGGTTGATTTTACAAATTCTTTTAATACTTCTCCGCCTACCCTTTGAGTTGGAGAATCAGAACTTATGAATTCCGGATATTGTTGTTCTAAATTAAAAAGTTCTAATTTTAAAGCATCAAGAGCAGCCTCACTCATAGTTATTTTATCCAAAACATGATAATTATATCTATGAAAATTTATTTCCTCCCTTAATTTAATTATTCTATTTTTTATTTGTTCTTTAGTCATAATATTACGGAACATTCCTAATACATCTTACTACTAAATCATTTCTATTTTTATCTTCCGGATTATAATTTCCATTTGAAAAAACAAAAACAATATTTGGTTGTCCAGGATCAAATTCCGTTGATGACCAATATATTTGATTAATATCAAAACCATAATATTGATAATAAACATCATTATCACTAAAATAAGAAAATTGATTTATAGCTGGAAGATACCAATCATCATAACCATTAAACATAGCCTCATCACAAAATCTAGCTGCTTCCAAATTTTGACGACTTTGCGGATCTAATACTCCAATATTATCTAAACCATCATCCATATTAGTAGCTCCAAAAAACATAGGAGGATCCATATCCCAATGATAAAAAAGAAAATATATATTATTAAAATCATTATCACAACTAACTTGATCCGTACAATTTGGAGGACTAACAACAAAAGAAGTTCCATTATCTGCCTTAAATAATTTTCCGCCACCACAAAGTGAACCATTTAAATAATTTTGAGAACATTCTTCTATAATATTTATTCCATCAATTTTTAAAGCAATTTGACTATTATTATAAGTACCAACAGAATAAAAATTATTATCTGTACAATTTATTGAATAAGCCGAATCATTAGATAATGTTTCAGAAAAAATATTCAAATTACAATTACCAGAAAAATTATAATTATTTTTTATTGCCTCATATTTAGCTCTTTCCATTCCAGCTTTAGCTGCGTAATAAGCCTTTAAATTATCATCTGGAATATTTCTAATACATCTAACAGCTACAGATCCTGCTGTTGTTTTATCTTCAATTATTTCACCATTTAAAAAAGCAAAACAAAAACCTGGCTGACCGGGTTCTATTTCTGTTGATGACCAATATTTTTGGTTGGAATCAAAACCGTAATATTGATAGTATAAATTTCCACTATTAAAATAAGAAAGCTGATTTTTAGCCGGAAGATACCAATCATTATAACCATTAAAAGTAGCATCGTCACAAAATTTAGCTGCTTCTAAAGCCTGATTACTTTGCGGATCCAATATTCCAATATTATCTAAACCATCATCGGCATTAGTAGCTCCATAAAAATTAGGTATAGGATTAGTATCCCAAGGTAAATAAATATATTGATGAAGAGTAGAAAAATCATTATTACAATTAAAACCTTGATCGCAATCTGGGGGACTAACTATAAAATGAATTCCATCGGCCTTAAATAATTTTCCACCACCGCAAAGTGAACCATTTAAATAATTTTGAGAACATTCTTCCAGAATATTTATTCCATCAATTTTTAAAGCAATTTGACTATTATTATAAGTACCAACAGAATAAAAATTATTATCTGTACAATTTATTGAATAAGCCGAATCATTAGATAATGTTTCAGAAAAAATATTCAAATTACAATTACCAGAAAAATTATAATTATTTTTTATTGCCTCATATTTAGCTCTTTCCATTCCAGCTTTAGCTGCGTAATAAGCTCTTAAGTTATCAGCCGAATTAGACATTTTATTGATATTTAGAAATATAGCATAAGCTGAACCAAAAGCTATAATAAAAATTCCAAAAAAAATCATTATAAAAATAAACAAAGCGCTACCTGATTTTTTCTTTTTTAAAAAATTTGATATTTTCATATTATTACAATTAATACTCAGAGTTTAAAGAAACAGTTTTTTGAACATACATTATATCTTCTGAATTTGATTTAGGAGCCGCTTTCACTAAAACACTTACTTTTGGCTGTTTATTATTTATATCATCATCAACTATAAAAGTTAAACTTAATATATTAGTTTTAGCTGAAGTTATAAGTTTTGAAGAAGCAAGTGCATCATTCAAAAAATAAATACCACCATTACCATCTACTGATGAATAAGCAAAACTATAACAAATTCCATCTTTTATAAGGTTTATTTTACTGGCAGAATTTTCCAAAAGATAAAAAGTTCCAGCCGGGATTGAACATTGATTTTCACTAATTTCAGCTTCTCTAACATTATTAGATAAAATTTTTAAAAAATATTCTATATCCGATTGAACATAATTTTCTTGACTAACAACTTCTTGACTATCCATAATTTTGAAAAAAATCTGAGTAGTTCCTAAAATTATCACTGTGAACAAAAAGACGGCTACTAAGACTTCTACTAAAGTAAAACCTGAAATATTTTTTTTAATTTTTTTCTTATTAGAAAGATAAATCATATAAATTTGTTACTAATCTAAAATCGTAATTTTCTCCTTTACCAGTCCAACGAACCCAAGAAGTTATTTCACTGTATTCATCATGAGTTCTGACCATGATCAAACGATAAAAAGGAGTGGAGGTGCTGGAAGTAGCATGAGAATAAAAACCGGAGGAATCCATCCAAAGAGGAGCCTCATCAATTTTACTTATTGAAGTGGCGCTTGCAGAATTATAATCAACTTTATAAAAATCTTGATCGTCCGTTGCCGGAATAAATGCCAAATCCCAATTATTATAATCATTAAAAGTAATCATGTTGGTATCTCTGATATTATTCATGATCTCCAGTCCTTCCTCGGTCAAAAAAATGGAACTAAACATATTTTTTTTTTCATTATTCAAACTGGCGCTCTTTAAAGCCAAAGACATGATGGCAGTTAAACCAATAGAAATCATTATTAAAATCAAAACAACTTCCACTAAAGTAAACCCTGATTTTTTATTATTTTTTATCATAAAATATTATTAATAATTTGAACAAGAAACAGATGAGGAACAAAAAGAACAACACCAAGTACTTAAATCATCACAAGAACAATTTTGAGAATCAATCATTCCCGGATAAGCCAATATTAATAAACGACCCAAAGGAAATTTTTCATCTTGTAATTCAATATACCAATCATCAACATTAGTGGGATTGGAAGAAGTAGAATTATATACATATAAATCACCACTACCAGATTCAAACATTATATAAAGATCTGGTACTGAACTATCATTCAAAATTTTTATATTACTAACTTTTATGTCAGGAGAAAAAACTATTTCCTTTCCTCCTTTATAAATATCATATTCTCCGGTATCATGCAGACCATTATTATTAAGATCAGCAAATAAAATTGAAGTGGTAGCCCCCGATTCTATGTACATTCCCCAATAATACGGTAAGGTATTATTATATGATTGGTTAGATAAAGCATAAGACTGTATTAATTTTATATTATTATACAAAGAATTCTGAGTGTTGCTTAAATTAGTGTCAGAATAACCGGCATTATAATTAACTATTGACAAGGATAAAATTATTATAATCAAAAATAAAGTCACCACTAACTCTACTAAAGTAAATCCTTTTTTATTATTTTTATCTTTTTTAAAAACCATATAATTCTACTTTAAATTTAATAAAAAATCTTCACCTAATTCTATCATTTTTAGTCTATTTTTTTCAGTATCATCATTAAAGCCAGCTAAATGTAATAATCCATGAACTAATATAAAATCAAATTCATTCAATACTTTTTTCTTTGATTCTTTGGCTTGTCTAATTATCTGACTCATATTTATTATTATCTCATTTAAATTGGAAAAAGACAAAACATCGGTTGTTTTATTTTGTTTTCGATATAATGAATTTATCTGTTTCATTTTAGCATCTCCAATAATAGCCAAAGAAATAGGAGTGCTTTCTTTTATCTTATATTTCTTTAAAAAAGATTTAACTATCTTTTCTATTCTAACTTTATTTATTTTTTTACTACTCAAATTATTTATTTCTACCATAGATGACGAATAAAAAGATTTACTTTTCTTATTAATTTGTATAATCTATATTTTTTTTTATTAACTATAAAATCATAAGTTCCTAAAAACGAAAAATCATCACCGGCAAAACCTCTTTTAAAACGACTAACTCCCGGCCATTTTTTATCATCAACTCCATAAAAATCGTAGTATTTATATCCTTGTTCTTGAGCTTTTTTTATCACTTCCCATTGTAAAAGATAGGGAGCCATAACATTTCTCATACTATTATCTGAAGCTCCGTGTAAATAAGAAACGGTATCAGCAAAAAAAGAAAATAATCCAATCGCTAAAACTTTATCATCTAATTTAGCAAGATATAATCTTATAAATCCATTATCATTTTTTATTAAATTATAATAATATTCTTTACTATGAATAGAAAATTGATCTCTTTTGGAAGTTAAAGACATTAATCTCCAAAAATCATCAAAATTTTCAATACTTGCCCTAATAATCTTTACTCCCTTTTTTTCGGCCAATCTGATATTATACCTAGTTTTTTGAGCCATACCTCTCAATAAAATATTCGGATCTAAACTAAGATTTAAAAAAGTGGTATGACTTGGTTGAACATCTTTTGTTTTTATTATACACCCTGGATTTGTTTTTATAAAATCATTAAAATCAGATCTAATCGGTTCAAATCTAATAAAGACAATATTATTTTTTTTAGCATCTTCACTTAAAGAAGAAAAAAAATCTTCCCAAGACCAATTATTATTTTGAAAAATAATTGGACCCCGAGGAATATACCAATATTTTATTTTTTTAAAAAAGTCTTTTTCAATAACTATAAAAAATCCAATTGTTTTTCCATTATCTTCAATTTTTTTAAAAAAAACTTTTTGTCCATCACTTTTTTGAATTTCAGCCCATTCTAAAGATTGCAAAAAAACACCATTAGAAAAAAAACTAATGTCTTGTGAAAGTGATAAGAAATTAGTTTGAATTTCTGAAAATTGTTCGCTTGTTAAATTAATTATTCTCATTGAAAAATTAAAATTGACTAGCCATATTATACATAGGTAAAATTATAGCTGCCACCATTATTCCGACTCCGATACCCATTATAACCATAATAAGTGGTTCTAATAAAGAATTCAAATTATTTAATTTACCATTAAGTTCCTTTTCATAAAATTTAGCTATTTCATCCAATGATTCCTCCATTCTTCCTGTTTTTTCTCCAACCATCATAATTTGTGGAACCATTTTAGGAAAATAAGGACTATCTATTAACGACGAAGAAACTGAACCACCTTCATTTATTTCTTCAATTGATTTATCAATAGCATCGGAATAATAATAATTATTAATTATTTCTGTAGAAATTTCTAAACTTTTGATAAGAGAAACTCCTCCTTTTAATAAGGTTGACAAAGAACTGGCAAATCT
>CAYYXD010000008.1:0-15106 GCA_964475575.1 uncultured Gammaproteobacteria bacterium | reverse complement strand
AATATAAATACAATACCAACGACAAATAAACCGGTCATAATAAAAGCTGGATAAATCAATGCCCCACGAAACTTTTTTACTAAATCATAATCTTTTTCTATTTCATCAGCTAAATACTCTAAAACATTATCTAATTTTCCAGAAGTTTCACCGGCTTTAACTACACTACAATAAAAATTAGAAAAAACTTTAGGATATTTTTTAAGAGCATCAGATAATGACACCCCATTATCAACATCATAAGCAACCTTAGAAATAATATCTTTAAATTTTAAATTTTCAGTTTGTTCAAAAATAGTGATCAAGGCTTCAGTAATAGACACATTAGCTGTCATCATAATTGAAAATTGTCTTGAAAAAACAACTAAATCTTTTCCTGTTATTCTAGAAAAAATATTTATTACTTCCGATTCTATTTTAGGAATAATTTTTAACAAAATAGACGAAAAACCTCTATTATTTAAATATTTTAAAGCTAAGTCTTCGTTAACAGCTACTATTCTACCAGTTTTTAATTTTTTTTTATTATCTTTAGCTTTGTATGAAAATATAGGCATATTATTTTTATTATGATTCAATAACACGTAAAACTTCTTCTATATTAGTTATTCCATTTAAAACTTTAATATATCCATCTTGTTTAATAGAAACAAACTCTTGCGTGGTTTTAACCTTGGCAACTGTTATATTTCTTAGATCATTAACAATAGCATCTCTTAATTTTTCATCAATTTCAATAGCTTCAGCTACAACTACTCGTTCCAAATATCCAGTATTTTGACAACGAGGACAACCGACTGGTTCATAAAGTTTTAGATTATCAATATCATTTATACTTTTTAAATCAGGTATTTCTGTTTTTAATCTTTCCTCTGATAAATCGGCCAATATTTCTTTGGCATCTTTAATAATTTTGTCTTTATAAACTTGGTCTACTTCTTTTTTACAATAAGGACAAAGACGACGAGATAATCTTTGTGAAATAACCATCTTTAAAATTGAGGCTAACAAAATCGGAGCTACTTTCATATCTATTAAACGAAAAATTGTACTAAGAGCATCATTAGTGTGAAGGGTTGATAAAACCAAATGACCGGTTAAACCGGAATGAACTGATAATTCAGCAGTTTCTTCATCACGAATTTCTCCCACCATGATAATATCCGGATCCTGACGAACTAAAGAACGAAGTCCAGTAGCAAAAGAATAACCAATTTTAGGTCTAATTTGAGACTGATTTATTCCCTTAATCTGATACTCAATAGGATCTTCTAAAGTTGAAATATTAACTCCTTCCTTATTTAATATATTAATAATAGAATACAAAGTAGTAGTTTTACCACTACCGGTAGGACCAGTAGATAAAATAATTCCATTAGTTTTTTTAATATTAGCTTTTAATATTTCTAAAATATAATGATTAAAACCTAAATCTTCTAAAGTCATAATACCTTTAGCAACATCCAATACACGAAGCACTGCTTTTTCTCGGCCATTACCAATAGGAAAAGTTGAAATACGAAAATCTATTTCACGACCATCAAGAATTAAAACCATTCTTCCATCTTGAGGAACACGAGTTTCATCTAATTTCATTCTACCTAAAACTTTAATTCTAGCAATAACTGCATTATATACATTCTTAGGTAAAAACAAAGCATTTTTTAAAATACCATCGATACGATAACGAACCCTACTTTCATTTTCAAAAGGTTCAATATGAATATCACTAGATCGACTATCAATAGCATTTTTAATTATAACTGACACAATCTTTGCCACCGGAGCACTATCAGCATCTTCAGTATTTAAAATATTTTGTTCTTCTTCTGATTTTAATTCCAGCAAATCCTCTCCCTCTTCTTTAGATTTAATTTCCAAAGCTGAAGAAATTTCTTCTTCCATTTTCTTATACTGTTTAAAAGCCGAACTAAAACTATTTCTGGAAATAACATAATAATCAATAGCTAATTTTTTTTGTTTAGCCAAGAAACTCACTGCTTCCATTGATTTTAAATTTGGTTCAACTAAAGCTACACTCATTTTCTCCGAATCAGCATCAAAACAAATAGCTGAATAATTAGCGGCCAAATCTTCTGAAATTAAATTTAAAACATTTTTATCAATTTCAATATCCATTAGGTTTCTATATGGTAGATTATATAACTCAGCCTTTAATTCAGTTAAAGATTCTCTATCAACTATTTTTTCCTTCACTAAAAAACTACCAAGATCAAATCTTTTTTCACTGGCTATCAATTTTTTTATTTCTTCAATTTTTTCAGTAGAAACTAATTTTTTGTTTTTCAATAATTCAAGGAATTTTTGATTATTTATCATAAAAAAGTATTAGGAAAATTAAAATTTAGGACTAAACGGATTAGGATTTCCAACTTCAAATTCAACACTGGGTTGATTATTTGTTTCATTTGTATTATCACTGGTTGATGAAGAAGTAGTATTTTGATTATTAGATCCAGGTAAAGAAAAATTACTTAAATCTACCTTAAAATCTTTTAATTTTTGAAACTTCTCACTTTGAATGATACCTAAATCAAATATATTTTTTATTTCACTTTGACTTCCTAGATTAGACAAAATACTTTCCGAACTTTCAATTGTTGAATTAATATTCATAAAAGACAATAGTTTTCCACCGGAAGCAAAAAAAGCTACATTGGCTAAAACCAATAATAGTAATAGTATAATTAAAGTTATTCGATAAATTTTGGCCATATAATATATTTTATTATTTTTTATAATAAGTTAAAAAATCAACACTTACGATACGATCAGCCGGTTGAAAATCAAGATAATAAATATCAATAATTTTTAAATTACTCTCTAAAATATTCAACATTTTCTTTAAACTAAAATAATCCACTCCCGAAACAGAAACTCTGATTTTCCAAGCCCCAATATTATCCGGTAAAAACGACAATTGTTTTTTATATAAATCAGAAGAAGTGGAAGTGGTAGCTTTTTGATTTTTTAAATCAGAACGACGATCTAAGTTAAAATCAGGATTAGTAGTGGTTGAAGTTTGGTCCAACGATAGAACTTCTACATTTTCCACTTTATAATTATTAGTCATTAAAAAATAAGTAATTTCAGCAAATAGATCATCTCGGCTATAACTATTAGGGATCATTTTTTCTACTCTATAAATATCATTAGAATTAATAGCATTAAATTGATTTATAGTATTTTCATAATCTTTTAATTTTTGATATTGAAGTATAAATTCAGTTTTCTTTTCCTGTAAAACATTATTAGATGTAAACATCACTTCCCCATATTGAGGAATTAACAAAAATTTGAAAGACAAAACTAAAATAATAAAAATAATAGCAACTAAAAAATATTTAAAATAAGACATTAAAAATCTATTAATATTATTTCGACGTTTTCTTGCTTTTAAAATTTCTTCATCAAATTCAACGTCTCTTCCTTTTTTATTTTTTATATCAGGCATAATAAAATTAATTAATTAGTAAAAATCTTAGGATTTAAATTAAAATTAAAATTAAAATTAATGTGAGTTTTTCCAGTATTTTCATCATTGACTATTTCTTCCTCATTAATTGAAGATGAAATAATATTAGGATTATCGGAAAAAACCTTAGATTGGAAATTAACCGCTAAGACATCATTACTAACAGCTGGCAATATATATCCCCCATAAACATCTCCCGAAAAACTTTTATAATAAACATTATCTTTTAGAGTATTTTTCTCTAAAAAATTAAAAAAATTAGTCCAATAAACATGATTATTTAACACAGCCGAAGATAATTCTAATCTTCTTTCAAATTCCATCGCTTTTACATATTGATCTTTCAAATTATTTATTTTTAATTCAGTAGCCGTAATTTCAGTTTCTAAATAATATGAATTTTCAATTTCTTTTTGTTTTTTCCAGTTATATAAAAAGATATAACTTTCAGCCACAAAAATTGCAACTATTAAAAATAAAACAAAAAAGATTGATAAATCTTTTTTCCAATCATAAACAATCTCAATTTCATCCTTTATTAAATTTGTTTCTAATAAATCTAAATTATCAACTGCCTTCTTTTTCTTAAAAAAAGATAAAAAATCACCAAAAATATTCTTATTTTTAAGAATATCAAAATTAAAACTACTTTTTAATTCAATTATAGGTTCATCATTATTTACTTCTTTTTTTTCAACTTTATTTTCTATTTTTTCATCCTTTTTTAATTCGTCTTGTTTGTTGTTTTTTAAATTTTTATCTGACATATTTTTATATTATAAACTTGATTATTCTATTCCTCGTAAAGCCAAACCGGTAGCTATAGCTAATTTAGGACCAACCTCATTTAAAATTGGTTGCAATTCATCAGGATAAAAAATTCTAAACCATGGATCACCTATCATGACTTTTATATTTAAACTTTTTTCTAAATATTCCTGAAAATTAAATAACATACTTCCACCACCTGATAAAATTATTTTCTCAACATTTTCTCCATTACTACTTAAAAATAAATCCAACATATATCTTATCTCATTTATAATTAAAGTTGTAGACTCCTTAATAATTTTAGGAATTTCACTATTTCTTTCAGCACTAGAAACAGATAAATCAAACTTAAATTGTTCAGCTTGTTCTAAACTTATTCCCATTTTTTCACTTATCTCTTTAGTAATACTTCCACCAGAAATATTTATACTACGATTCAAAAAAGGAATACCTTCCTTAACAATAGAAAAACTAGTATTATTATCACCCATTTCAATTATCATTAAAGTTGAAAAATCATTACCCAATAAAGATCTGATAAGAGAAAAAGTTTCTGTTTCCAAATTACTTAAAAATATTTTCGCTCTCTTAAAAACATCAATATATTTTTTAACTAATTTTTTAGGTGAACCTGTTAAAAAAACTTTTACATTATCAGTATTATTAGAATTAGGAATAATCTTCCAATCTAAAACCATTTCTTCTAATGGTAAAGGAATAACTTTTTTAGCTTCTTCTATAACTCTATCATTAATTTTTTTCTTATCATAATTATCAATGTTTATAACCGAAGAAAAAACTGAAAAACTTGGTAAAGAAACCGTAGCTTTATAGGCTTTTATTCCTAAATCTTTTTTTAATTTAGAAATTACTCCCGCTAAATAATCTAAATTTTCAGATTTAGAAAAATTAAAATTAGGAATGTTATCAACAAAACCATAATTTAATAGAGAAATTTTTTTACCTTTTTTTGTTAGCTCCACCATCTTTACCGAAGAATCACTTATATCAATACCTAAATAATTATTATCACCAGAAGAAAATAATCCCATATTTTTATTTTTTATATTTAAATATTAGTTTGAACGCTTTATAAAAATATGCTATAATTATACCAGGTTGAGGATTTTTATCAACAACAAATTATAACAATATAATTATAACATAAAATTAAAAAAATGGAAAAGAGTAAAATGAAAAAACTATTATTAATTATTGCCTTCATACTTTTTGTGATTTTGATGGCTTATTTAATTTGGATTACATTTTTTAAAACTAAACCGGAAACAGAAATAACATATCCGGGTAATGAAACTGGTTCCAATTTACCTGGTTCTAATGATAGTGGTAAATTACCAGAGAGTGAAATTGGTAATGAAATACCAAGTTCCGAAACTACTACTAGTGGAATTCAAACCGAGCCTCAAATGTCATCGTCCAGTGATCAAGGAGTTAGTCCAATTGCTATTGGCGGAATAACTCAAACCGATGTTTTAGTGTCTGATAAAATTTCCGGACAAACCTTAAGTCAAGATGGAAATTCAGTTCAATACTATAATACTAAAGATGGTAAATTTTATATTATTGATGAAAATGGAAATAAAATACCTTTGAGTGACAAAATTTTCTATAACGTTCAAGATGTAGAATGGGCTCCTAACAAGACTATGGCTGTTATTGAATATCCAGATAATTCTAAAATTGTGTATAATTTCAGTATTGAGAAACAATATACTCTTCCTTCTCATTGGGAAGATTTTTCATTTTCTCCAGATAGTGAAAAATTGGTAAGTAAAAGCTTGGGTGATGATGACGATAATCGTTGGTTGATTGTAAGTAATAATAACGGATCAGAAAGCTCTGCTATTGAGTACATAGGAAATAACGATAACACTGTTATAAGTTCTTGGTCACCAAATAACCAAGTTGTAGCTATATACACAAAAGGAGTTGATTTTGACACCAGAGAAGTATTCTTTGTTGGACAAAATAATGAAAATTTCAAATCAACAAAAGTAGAAGGCTGGGGATTTGAAGGTCAATGGTCAAAAACCGGTGATAAATTACTCTATAGTGTCTACAGTCCTAAAAACGAATTAAAACCTCAATTATGGATAGTTAATTCCCAAGGAGATGATATTGGAGCTAATAGAACTAATTTACAATTACAAACTTGGTCAACTAAATGTACTTTTGCTGATAATTCTATTATTTATTGTGCTGTTCCCATCTCTCTCAAACCGGGATCTGGTCTATATCCAGAATTAGCTGATGAAACATCTGATATTTTATACAAAATTAATACTAATAGTGGATTAAAAGAATTAATTGCCGTACCTAATGGAGCATATAATATTTCTAGTCTATCAATAAGTTCTGATCAAGAAAATTTATTCTTTACTGATAAAATATCAGGAAAGTTGTATAAGATTAAACTCAAATAGTTTTTTTTCACTAAACATATTCCAATTTAATAAATGAAAAATATAAACAGATTTTTGGAAAACCTAGTGGGTTTTTTATTTCCTAAATGTTGTGTTATTTGTCGGAAAAAAAATGATAATTTTTTATGCTTTAAATGCTTTAAAACTATAAATAATTTTAGAAGTGGAACTTGTCCTAATTGTGGAAAAAATACCCAGATTGGCGAATATTGTCCTGATTGTAAGAATAAATTTGCTCTTACCGGAATAATGATTGTCGGAGATTATAAAAATGAAAACTTAAAAACAATTATTAAAAATTATAAATATCAATTTATAAAAAACTTAGCTTATCCCCTAGCCTCATTGTTAATAAGTTTTTTAAAAAATAATTTTATCCCCAATCCCGTATTAAAAAACAAAAATAAAAATATTAATCTAGATGATTACCTTGTAACTTTTATTCCTTTATCTCAACAACGAGAAAGATGGCGAGGATTTAACCAAAGTGAATTATTAGCTAAAATAGTTTCACAAAAATTAGGATTAAAATTATCTTCTGATCTCAAAAAAATAAAAAATTCTACGGCTCAAGCTAAGCTAAATAAAAATTTACGTCAATCAAATTTAATTGGAAATTTTAAATGGCAAGGTTCTAATTTAAAAGGACAAAAAATAATAATAATTGATGATGTTTATACAACTGGATCAACTTTAAATGAAGCTGCTAAAGAACTAAAAAAACACCAAGCCCAAGAAATTTGGGGCTTAGTGTTAGCTAAGTAATACCTATTAATTATTGAGCTGTCCAACCACCATCAACATATATAATTGAACCTGTATTATATTTAGATTCTTCTGAAGCTAAATATACAGCCGCATAAGCTATATCATTAGGTTCTCCCATATATCCTAAGGGAGTAGAAGCTTTAATAAAATTATAAGAAGCTTCATCTTCTTGAACTCCTTTAGTCATATTTGTTTTTATAAATCCCGGAGCAATAGCATTAACCCTTATACCAAAAGGAGCTAATTCTAAAGCTGAAGTTTTTGTTAATTGATTGACCCCTCCTTTAGAAGAACAATAAGCTCCGGCACTTCGAAAACCTACTTTTCCTAAAATAGAAGTAATATTAATAATAGAACCCTTAATTCCTTTGTCTTTCATATATTGAGCAGCTAATTGAATTCCATAAAAAACTCCATTTAGATTAATGTCAATAACTTTTTTCCAAGTATCATCACTCATATCTAAAACATTTCCAGTTAATCCTATTCCCGCATTATTAACTATAATATCTAGTGACCCAAATTTTTCTGTAGTAAATTTTATTAATTCTTCAACTTCTTGTCTATTAGAAACATCAGCTTTAAAGAAAAAAGCTTTATCCCCTAAATCAATGTCATTTGATAAAGGATTAATATCAGAAAAAACTACCTTAGCCCCCTGAGATAAGAACATTTCAGCTATAGCCTTTCCCAAACCAGAAGAAGCTCCAGTTATAATAGCCACTTTATTTAATAAACGCATAAGTTTAATTTTAATTATAAATATCAGCTGTTAAATTTTAACATTTTTTTAACTATAACTCAATCATTGCCAAAAAAAGATATTTTTAATATAATGTAAATCTTGAAATTAAAATTTAAAAGATTATGAAAAAAATTATTTGCCTATATGGTCTACCAGCCTGTGGAAAAACAACTCAAGCTGAAAAATTAGTAAAAGAATTCGGTTACTCATATTTTGGTATGGGTGAAAGATTACGAGCTGAGGCTGAATCGGAATCAGAATTAGGAAAAGAAATAAAAAAATATGTTGAAGGAGGAAAATTAATTCCTGATGAATGTATGATTCAAGTTATAAAAAATGTTGGTCAAGAGATATTAGAAAAAGGTATAGTTTTTGATGGTTTTCCAAGAATGATTTCTCAGGCTCAAATGTTAAAAGACATTGTTAAAAAATTAAATATGACAATAAGTGCTTTTGTTTATTTAAAAGTTACACCCGAAGAAGCTTTAAAAAGAATTGAAGCTCGAGCTAAAACTGGTGAACGAAGTGATGATAAAGATGCTGATGCTATAAAAAATCGTCTAGCTGCTTTTAATAAAGAATCTATTACCTTGTTAGATTATTATCGTTCACAAAATTGTTTAATTGAAATAGACGGAGAAATGAGTATTAAAGAAGTTTATTCCGCTCTAAGAAAAAGTTTAGAGAATTTAAAATAATAATATAGACAACCTAAAAGAAAAAAACAGATTTACTTTTTAATCTGTTTTTTTCTTTTAGATCTATATATGAAGTATAAAACTATAAAAAATAAAGACGTCAAAACTATAATATCCATAACTCCGGTATACTTTTCTAAATGAGACCAATTATCTCCTAATAAAATACCGATATAAGTTAAAAAAGTATTCCATATTCCAGCTCCTAAAAAAGTAAAAATTAAAAACTTAAATATATTCATTTTCCCCATACCGGCTGGAATGGAAATAAGATGACGAACAATGGGAATAAAACGACAAATAAATATGGCTCCATCTCCTCTTTTCTTAAAAAAATTTTCTGTAACTTCCAAATGATGTTCATTTAATAATAAATATTTTCCCCATTTTTTTAAAGCATAACGACCGCCATAAAGACCTATGTAATAGGAAAGAATAGAACCAATCATACTTCCTAAAGTAGCCGCTGAAATTGCTAACCAAAAATTAAGATCACCGTTTGAAATGGAAAAACCAACAAAAGGTAAAACGGCTTCACTGGGTACTGGAAAAATCATGCTTTCTAAAGCCATTAAAAAAACTATGGTTCCATAACCTCCCCAAGAAATAAAAGCAACTACATATTTAATTAAAAATTCTGTTATTCCCATAGTCCGTATTATAAATTATTTTTATTTTTTTGTCGACAAAAAATAGTCTTGAAATTAATCAAGACTATTAAATTATAAGAAAAAATTATGCCGCCAAAAGTCCATCAATCTTCACCAATTTTCCATATTTATTATTCAATGAAGAAAGTTCCTGTTTTAAAACGGAAAGTTCTTCTTCGTTATTACCAATAGCAACTAATAAAAAAGGATTTTCTGAATCAAAAAGATTTTTAGGACCATGAGTAAAAATAATATCCATGGCTACACTCACTTCATCTATAGCAACTGACGCTGGCATATCCATTCTATTCACAGCGAATCCAGCTGGTAAAGGATCTGAATAATTAAATTGACCAGTAGCATCAAAATAACAAACACGGGCATGATGATGTTCTTTACTTCCAACCATTTCAGAATATGAAATATGGTAATGTTTTTTACCGTATTTTTCAGCCATTTTCATGGTCCACTCTTTAGCAATTTTGTCCGAATCTTCCAACGGTAAATTATTTTTTAAGCAATATATTTTACCAGCACCACAACCATCATGACTGGTAAGACAATCAGGATTGGTTTTTGACATAAAAATATCAAAATCATATTCAGGTAATAAAATACCACTACCAGCAGCATGAATACCAAAAGGGGTTCTCTCATCCATACAACAAACAGGTTTTTTAAATTCTTTAAAACCATTTTTTTCCAGATTAAAGAAATCTGGTAAATTAGTTAAAGATTTGGCATATTCAGAAAAACCATTTTTGTAAATTTCCTTCATTACATCTACATTATTTTTTTCAAAATTATTATTTATTGTTTCCATATTATTACGTATTATATTAATATTGTTTAAGTACTTATAAAAAAATGAGTATAAAACAATATTTTTAATTAGTCAATGGTTTTAATTTTATCTATGAAGGATTAATATTAAATCATTCAGTAGCTAATCTAATATCACCACATTTATCATTCAAGCTTTCAACCACTTTCATAACATCATCAATCTGAGGTTCATAAGCAGTAATTTTATCACCATTTTTAAGTTTGAGAGTTACCAATTTACTGTGAGTTTGAAATACACTTTCCGCTTCACAATTATTAAGGGCTGTTAAGACTACATCCCAATTACTATTAGTTTCATCTATAAAATTTTGACCATCAGGGGTAGCACATTGTGGTGGATTAGATTTCATAATAGAAAAGCCGGCATTAACACAATCATCAAAGTTTCTAATCGTAGCTAATAGTTCATTACATTTTTCATAACTTGCTATATCGCTTTTTGGTAAACATTCTTTTAACTCGTCGGCTAATGTGGTATCTTTAGTAATTAAATTTTCAGTAATACTCCATAAAGAATAATATCGGCTATAATATCTATGGATAGCAACAGCACTTGCTCCAGTATCTGATTTAAAAAGATAACCCGATCCCATTTGTTCCGTAAAATCGTAACCTTTATCCTTCATAAAAGATTTAATTATCTCCAAATTGTTGCTTTTGGTAATATACTTATTTTCTCCAATATCTAATTTTACAACTTCTTTATTACCAAGATTTAACTGGACTATTCCTTTTATCTGTGGCCAAGGATTGCCTTCTTGAAAAATTACTGAAGAATAGAAAAATAGAAAAATACCCACTACTAAAATAACAAGAGATATGAGTAGTAAAACTTTTTTACTTTTTGATGGATGATTAAATATCATAATTAATTATTTTTTAATGCTTTATAAAAATATACCGTAATTATACCAGGTTGACAATTTTTATCAACAACAAATTATAATAAATATAATTATAACATAAAATTAGAATTAGAAAATGTAAGTGAACTTATTCAAAAGACAGATGCCAAGGCATCTACTTTTTAGGGTACAGATCAGAGTTTGACTCCGCTCTTTTGGCCCGGAGTTTGGCTAAAAAATCATTTTCGGCCTTTAGATATTTTACTTGGAGTTCCAGTCTTTTAACGTTATCAGTACTATTTGGACGGGGACCTTTATCAAACTGAACGCCACTCAATCTAATTAACCCATCTACCCCTTTTTTCTTTACAATCTTCTTCCAATCTCTAATAGTCTCTTTAAAATATCCTTTGCGCCACCAAGATGTATCAAAATTTGATCTTAGCCAAATTTCTTTAGCACTAACTCCAATGTCGTTTAATTCTATGGCGCGCTTTTTAAACTCGAAAGTATAGTTAACTGAATTGGTAGTACAATTAAATATACAGGGGTTTAACTTTAATTTTTTAATTTGTTCGCTAGAAAATTTAGTTCGCATATTATTTATTTTAATTTATTATTTTATTATACCTTATTTTGAATACAAAAAAGCAGACACCTTTGTGTCCACTTTTTGGGGTACAGATCATACAGATCAATTGCGGAGAAGGTGGGATTCGAACCCACGGTACCCTTTCGGGTACGACGGTTTTCAAGACCGTTCCATTAGACCGCTCTGGCACCTCTCCTAAATATTTTCACAATGAATATAATATAGAATATTTAAATTAAAAAATCAAGGATTATTTCATTAATTCATCATACCTAGCTATAATCTTTGGTAATTTACTAAAACTTTTTTTAAATTCCATTAAAACTTTAGTGGCTCTTAAACAAGCTGCTGGATGAAACATTGGTATAACTAAATAATTATCTATTTTAAATATTTTTCCTTGATCTCTTGTTATTTTTGCGGTTGTTATAAAAAAATTCATAGAAAACCTTCCCAGGGTTACTATTATTTTAGGGTTTATAATTTCTATTTGTTTTTGAAGATATGGTTTATATATCTCTATTTCTTCTGGCAAAGGATCTCTGTTTTCTGGTGGACGACGTTTAATAATGTTAGTTATATAGACATCATTTCGATGTAGACCAATTTCTTCTAAAGTAACAGTTAATAATTTTCCAGAACGACCAACAAAAGGTCTAACTTCAATATCTTCTCTTAAACCAGGAGCTTCACCAATTAATAATATTTCAGCATCAGCCCTCCCTTCTCCAAAAACTAAATTAGTACTTAATGGTAATTTGTTATCAATTAACATTTTTTCTTTTAATTCTTCTAATTGTTTTTCTTTCTTTTTATTCATATTATTTTAAAGATAAATAAGCTAACATAGTTTCTAAACTTTTTCCACCATTACGACGAAAAGAAAAATATTTATCATTTAAACAATAGGTACAATCTTTGCTTATACTTATATTATCATCTCTAATTCCCTGTTTTAATAATTTTTTTCTTATAACTTCTCCTAAATCAATATAAATTTTTTCATCTCTCTTAATTAGATCTTCTTCTAAAAAATTATCAATAATATCTTCTTTTATCTCAAAATGACAACTTCTAATATAGGGGCTTACAAAAACTTCAACATCTTCAGAATTAGAATTATAATTATCTTTAAAACTAAGAATAGTATTTTCAATTATTCCTTGTATAATTCCTCGCCAACCAGCGTGAGCTAAAGCAATAACTTTTTTTTGAGAATCATAGAAATAGATAGAAGGACAATCAGCTGTGGTAGTAGTTAACAAACAATCAGAATTATTAGTAATCAAAGCATCAAATTTAGATTCAATCTTTTGTTGTGGATCTTTAATCACCATAACTTTATTCCCATGTTCTAAATTAGCTGAAAACAAAGTTTTTTTATCCAAATTTACTTCTTTCAAAAATTTTTTAATATTACAATCATCTCCTTTCATGTCACCATCACTTTTTTCCGATATTCCTAAAAAAGTTCTACTAAATATTCCATTATTTTTAAAAATAAGAGATTTCTCTAATGGTAAATCTTTTTCTAATACTCTTAAATCTGTATTAGAGAAATAAAAACTGGGTAAAACTTCTTGCCAGGTTTTTTCATGATAAGCAGCATAAATCATTTTCCCTATATCTCCACTGGTTAAAAGTAATATATTTCCATCTTCATTTTCTTGTTGAACTAAATTCAAAACTCTTTGACTTCTGGCTATTAATTCAGAAAATTTTTCCGCTCCCTCTACTTCTAAAAAGTAGCTAACTTCAGGGGTTTGAACAATATTATTATCTTCTAATAATAAAATATCATCAATGGTCATACCAGTCATTTTTCCAAAATCACGTTCAATTAAATCAGGTAAAATTTCAGCTTCAGGTACAGATAAATAATCAGTTACTATTTTAGCCGTTTGTTTGACTCTTAATAAGGGAGAAGTGTATATTTTATTAAAAGATAAACCCATTAATTTTATTCTTTTAGCTAATTGCAAAGCTTGTTGTTGACCAATAATAGTCAGAGAGGTATCACGACACCCATTTAAAACACGACGAACATTATCACTATCTTGTCCATGGCGAGCTAAATATATTTTTAACATAAAAAATAATTAATCTTGAGATTGAAAAAAATCACAATGAGCATCATTCGGTACTTCAGTTTTAGCTTCTGAACAAAAACCCTTTTCGGATTCTAAGCGAGAAAAACTAGTACAATTTTTACATTGTCCAGCTTCATTTCCCCATTGATAAACAAAGTCGGCTTCAATTTCATGAGACATAATTTTAAAAATAATTAATTATATTTATCTATTATATCATAAAATTATTTATAGTAAAAATAATAAAAAAACCTCGCTATCCATCACGAATAACGAGGTACTAAACAAATTATGAAACCAAAATCATCAACAATCAAATGTTAACACAACTTTTTTTCTTTTTTCTCGTTTCTTTTTTTCCATTCATCTGAAAATATTTTTTCAAAATCATCTTTTATGGAAAGAAGGGATTGTTTTTTATTAGATGCTGATAAAAGAAGCTTGTATTCAGGAAAAATTTTTTCTTTTATTGATAATAAATAATTTATTGTCTCTATTTTTGGTAGAGGTGAATAAACTATTTGATATTCTGATTTTGAAAATTTTTCCATAATCGCAGAAGAAATATTACAATCATCAAAACCTCCTATTTTATAAAAAATTTCCTTATCAATAAAAATTAATATTCCAGAAATAAAGGTAGCAACGGGTTGATTTTTAAAGTTATAAAAATAATTATTTTTTAAAACTTTTATAATTCTAAATGAAGTTTTACCACCAGCAAAAACTCGGTAATAGGGATTAAACAGAATTCTTCTTAGAAAGTATTTTTTTTCTATTTGTTCTACTTTAGAAGAAATAGTAGAAGAAAAAAACAATAAGAATTTACCTCTAGCTTTGGCGGCTAAAAATTTTGACGGAGAAAAATCATTTAAGTCATACTTATAAACAAAGACGAATAAGAAAAAACTCGGAAATTTTTCCTTTATTTTTTCCATTAAATCACTTTCCTTATTATTTATAAGATTTATTTCAAATTTTATTTTTGAATTAACAAAATTTGAAAACATTAAATCTAATAACGAAAATAACGAAGATAATGACTTATAATCTGTTATCTGAATACTTACATCAATATTTTCCATTTTTATATATATTTTGTTAAACAACTTTTTAATTAATATGTGATTTTATTATAATTATTAAATAATGTCAATAGAT
>CAYYXD010000007.1:0-25783 GCA_964475575.1 uncultured Gammaproteobacteria bacterium | reverse complement strand
TTTGAACTAAAGGCATTCTTGTCATTCCTCCAACCATAATAATTTCTTCAATATCTTTTATGCCCAAACCAGCATCACTTAAAGCCTTTTTACAAGGTTCCATAGTTTGATCTACTAAATCAGAAATTAATTCTTCTAGTTTAGATCTACTTAATTTTAAAACTAAGTGCTTAGGACCATTAGCATCAGTGGTAATAAAAGGTTGATTTATTTCTGTTTCCATTGTAGTTGATAATTCTATTTTAGCTTTTTCAGCTGATTCTTTTATTCTTTGTAAGGCTAAAGAATCTCCTGATAAATCTATTCCTTGATCTTTTTTAAATTCAGAAATTATCCAATTAATTATTCTTTGATCAAAATCCTCTCCACCTAAATGAGTGTTTCCATTAGTAGCCTTAACTTCTACAGTATCAGACGAAATATCTAAAACTGAAACATCAAAAGTTCCTCCTCCTAAATCATAGACTACTATTTGTTGACCTTTTTTCTTATCAAAACCATAAGCCAAGGCGGCGGCTGTTGGTTCATTTATTATTCTTTTTACATCTAAACCAGCTATTTTGCCAGCATCCTTTGTCGCTTGTCTTTGAGCATCATCAAAATAGGCTGGAACAGTAATAACTGCCTCGGTAATTTTTTCTCCTATTTTAGCTTCGGCATCAGCTTTTAATTTGGCTAAAACCATAGCTGAAACTTCTTGCGGGGTATAATCTTTTTCACCCATTTTAACTTTTATGCCTTCACCAGCTTGAATAATTTCATAAGGGACTAATTTTTTATCTTTCTGTATTTCAGCATCATCAAATTTTCTTCCAATTAAACGTTTAACTGAATATACTGTATTTTTAGGATTGGTTACAGCCTGTCTTTTAGCTGTTTGACCAACCAATCTTTCTCCATTTTTAGAAATAGCAACAATAGAAGGAGTAGTTCTATTACCCTCTATGTTTTCTAATATTTTTGCTTGTCCACCTTCAATAACAGCCATAGCTGAATTAGTGGTTCCCAAATCAATTCCTAAAATCTTTGCCATATTTTTTTTATTAAATATTAATTATTAAATTATTTTTTTATTGTTTTAATTTTTATAGTTTTTGGTTTAGTATCAGAAACTTTAGGCATGGAAATTTTTAATATTCCACCATCAACTATAGCTGAAGCTTTATCTCCTGAAACCTTGGTTGGTAATGGTATAGAACGATAAAAACTACCTCGACGAATTTCTTTACGATAATAATTTTTTTCTTCTACTTCTGTTTTTTTCTCACTTTCACCTTTTATTAATAACACATCATTTTCAATTGAAATATCAACTTTTTCTGGATCTATTCCAGCCAATTGAGTTTCTACTATAACATTATTTTTGTCTTCATATAAATCAATGGCTGGCATAAATCCATTGTTTTGTCTGATGGCTGGAGAAAAATCAGAAAACAATTTATCAACATCATCAAAATAACCATCGTTTAAAAATGGATTCCATTTTATTAAAGACATATAATTAAATCTATTTTTTCAAAATGATATTAAAATCATAGATGAAAAAATATATAAAGTTATTTATTAATTTCTTTATTTTGACCCACTATAACTCTAGCGGCAATAATTACTTTATCATTTAACATATAACCAGGACGAATTTCTTTTATAACCACATCTCCTTCACCTTCTATGGCTTCCATAATATTATAATCAAATTTTTCTCCTACTGTTTTTATTTCTTTTACTCCATTAGCTAAAAATACTTCTTGAAATTGTTTTATAACAAATTTTAAACCATCAACCCAAGAATTATTTTGTTCTTCCGGAGTTAGAGTATTGATAGCTGTTTTTAAATTATCATAAATCGGTAAAATTTCAGTTAAAAAACCGGCTAAAGAATACTTTAAAATTTCACTTTTTTCCTTAGCTGAATTTTTTATCAAATTTTGATAATCAGCTAAAGCTCTTTTATATAAATTTTCTAATTCTTGTTTTTCTTTTTGCCAATTATTTTCTTTTTCTTCTGTTTCTGTTTTTATTAACTCTTCTTCTTGTTTATCATTATTTTTTTTCTTTTCTTCATCCATATTTTTTTTATTTAATTTGTAATTTAGATTTTAAAAATTTTATTAAACTAATATTTTTCTCATAATCCATTCTCATTGGACCAAGTAATCCTACTATTCCTATCTGATTATTATACTTATACTTTAACAGGATCATGCTTAAAAAATTACCAAAAGGATTATTATTACCAATAAAAATATTTTCTCCTATTTCAAAAGAATTAAATTTGTCAGAAATTATTTCTTCCATTCTATCAATAACAATTGAAATATCATAAACTACATCACTTGATTTAAATTCAGGTTGAATAAATAAATTAGAAACTCCTGTATAATATAAATTATTTTTATTTAAAGCCCAAAAAACAGCATTATTAGATAATTCCGCTATAGCTTTAGCCATTTTTTTAAAATCTTCTTCGGAATTCATGCTAAAATCTTCCAATGTTTTAAACTTATGAAATTTAGTTGCTGAATCATTTAAATATTTTTTAACAAAAAAATTATAGGCTTTTTCTGTTGGTACACGACCAGCCGAAGTGTATGGTTGATAAATATAATTTAATTCTTCTAATCCAGCCATTTCATTTCTGGCTGTAGCTGAAGATATTCCTAAATTATATTTATCAACTAAAAAACCAGAGCTAATTGGTTGAGCTGTTTTTATATATTCTTTTATTAAAGTTAATAAAATAATTTCTTGTCTAGAACTAATATTCATAATTTGAAAACATTAAGTATTTAGATTATATAAAATTAGCACTCCTATGTCAAGAGTGCTAACTATATATATTTTATTGATTCAATCGCTAAATTATTTTTTTATTTTATTTCTTAAAAAAGCTGGAACATCTAAATCATCGTTCTCTTTTATTTCATCAGTATTACTTTTACTTCTTAAAAAATTAGAAAAATCAGATTTATTAGTATCATCATTAAAACTAACTTTATTTTTATTTCTTAAAATAGCCGGAGAATCTAAATCATTTTCAATTTCATCAGCCAATTTATTTATTTTTTCTTTATTAAAAAAACCTTTAGAACCAATATTAAAAATTGATTTTTTATTTGATTCTTCTTTTTTTTCTACATTATCAAAATGATCCATTAATCCATAATCTTTTTTTATAGCTCCAAAATAATCAGAATCAATCTTTTTTTCAGTATCCTTTTTTACAATATTTTTTGTGTTTTTATCATTAAAACCAGTGGCCACAATAGTTACTTTTATTTCATCCTTTAACTCTTCATCAATAACCGCACCAAAAATTATCTTAGCATCTTTATCAGCTAGGGAATTTATCATTTTAGCAGCATCACTAACATCAGACATACTTAATTCACTACCACCAGTAATAGTGAATACTATTCCCTTAGCTCCATTTATAGATGTTTCTAATAATACTGAATTAATGGCTGATTTGACAGCTTCGACTGATTTATTTTCACCTGAAGCTTGTCCCACTCCCATCAAAGCAGTTCCCGTTCCCAACATAATGGCTTTAACATCGGCAAAATCAGCATTAACAATTCCCGGAACAGTAATAATTTCTGAAATACCTTGAACTCCTTGACGCAAAACATTATCAGCCATTTTAAAAGCCTCAATAAAAGTTGTTCTTTTATCTATAACTTCTAATAATTTTTCATTAGAAACGGTTATTATTGTATCAACCTTAGCTGCTAAGTTAGCATAACCTTCATCAGCTACTTTTTGTCTAATCCCTCCTTCAAAGAAAAATGGTTTAGTTACTACAGCAATAGTAAGAGAACCTAATTCTTTGGCTATTTCAGCAATAACTGGCGAGGCTCCTGTTCCTGTTCCGCCTCCTAAACCACAAGCTATAAAAACCATGTCAGCTCCTTTTAACAACTCTCTAATTTCATTTTGGGATTCTTCAGCAGCTCTTTTCCCTATTTCTGGATTCATCCCCGCACCTAATCCTTTAGTTACAGATTTCCCAATATTAAGTTTATAACTAGCTCGATTACTTTGTAGAGCTTGAATATCGGTATTAATAGCGATAAATTCAACTCCTCTAATTCCGGCTTCAATCATTCTATTAATTGCATTTCCTCCACCGCCACCAACTCCAACTACTTTAATCTTAGCCGATGTTTCAATGTTTGGTTTTATTTCAGGCATATTTATTATCTTAAATTTTTATTATTTTGGTATTATTTTTCCAAAAAATTTTCCAAATTTATTAAAAACATTTTTTAAATTATCTTTCATAAAACTAATTTTTATTCCATTTTCTGAATAACCCCCATAAACAGCCAAACTTAAAGCTGGAAGAAAATCTGGTCGAGAAGCTTTATCAACTTCTACTTTAACATGTTTAGGCTCTAAAAAAGTTACTGGTAAAGATAAGGTTTTTTTAGCAGTCTTTACTATTCCTTCTAATAAAGAACCACCACCACACAAAAACACTCCGACTGGTAAAATTTTAGAACGATTTATCTTTCTTAATTCTTCGTCTACTAAATTAAATATTTCATCAGTTCGAGCTTCAATAATATCTATTAAGTATTTTTTAGAAATAATATTATTATCATCATCAATTTTTTCTTCTCGTAATAAATGAGAAATATCAATTTCATTTTCAAAAATTTCTATATCAGAATCAGAATTACCAAATTCTAATTTTATTTTTTCAGCCAAAGTAATAGGGCATTTTAATCCTAAAGCAATATCAGCAGTTATATATTCTGAACCAATAGGTAAAATATTAAAATGAAGTAATGAACCATCTTCATAAACAGCTAGAGAAGTAGTAGTAGCTCCAATATCAACAACAGCTACTCCCAATTCCATTTCTTTATTGGTTAAAAATAGTTCAGCCATAGTAATTCCTGAAAATAATATATCTTCAATACCTAGGCCAACTCTTTGAATTATTTTAACCAAATTATTCATTTGACTACTTAAAACTAAACATACTAAAACCTCAACTTCTAATCGTATTCCCCTCATTCCAATAGGATCTTTTACATCTTCATTATTATCAATATTATATTTAACAGGAATGGTTTTTAAAATTTCATAATTATTTGGAACAGGAAATGATTTAGCTGAATCTATGGCTCGATTAATATCATTTTGATCTATTTCTCCATCATTTTTACTTATAATCGCTACGCCTTTAGCTCTTTGATAAGTTATTTTGGAATGATTAAAGGCTAACCAAACTGAAGTTATGGGTATACCAACTAATCTTTCAGCTTTTTCTAAACAAGCCGAAAGAGAAGATACGGCATCTTCAATACTATTTATTGTTCCGTTTTTACCAATACCAGAACTAGGATGAGAAACAGCTCCAATTATATGAATACTTTCTTCATTAAATTCAATTTTCTTTTGAGCAATTATCAACTTTATACAATTAGATCCCATATCAAGACCGACGATTATATCGTTTTTCATAGTATATTTAATTATTTTTATTTATATCTTTTATTATACTAAAATTTTTTAATATTAGCAATAAACAAAAAATTACAAAAAACCCTAAAAAATAAGGTTCAAATACCAATTAGTCAAATTATTACCCCAAAAAAGCATAATAATAGCCGCAATTGATAAAAATATTCCCAGAGGAACTTTAGAATATATTTTTTTTAAACCAAATATCATTAATATTATAGCTACAATTCCACCTATTACATAAGTTAAGAAAAGAAAAATGACAAATTGATTTAAAACCGGAAAAGCCAAAGCAAAAAAAGCTCCTAACCAAATATCACCTTCTCCCAAACCCTTCTTTTTTATAATTAAAATTGTTAAAAAATATTGTAAAGCAAAAAAGGAAACTCCTATTAAAATATTTAATAACATGTCTCCAATTGGATAATCTAAAAATATATTTCTTATTAGAAAAAAAACGCAACCAAAAACAACAACATTAATTGATACCAAATACCAACGAAAATCAAAAACAAAAATTATCATTAATAAAGAAATAAAAATTAAATCAAAACAAAGTTTAAAAATTGAAAAATCATAATTAAAATTAAAATAAAAAGCCAAAACAAAAAGTAATCCGGTAATTAATTCAACTATTGGATATTGCCAAGATATTTTTTCTTTACAAAAATGACATCGTCCCTTAAGCCAAAGAAAACTTATTAGCGGAATATTGTGATACCAATGAATAGTTTTTTTACAATTAGGACAATAAGATCTACCTAAAACAGTTTCTTCTTTATACAAACGCCAAATCAAACAATTAAGAAAACTACCTATTATTAAACCTAGTATAAAAATTAACACATAAATCAAAATCATATCTTTAAAATTAATATTTTAAATTACTTATTTTTTCCATATTTATTTTAATCAATTCTTTATACTTTTTAAAAGCATCTAAACTTAATTGACTAGTTATTTTACTTTCTTCCGGCAACATCTCCAGTGTTTTATTATAATATTTTTCAGCCTCCACAAAATTATCTTTATACTCTTCAGCTTTAGCCATACTAAAATAAATATTAGGGTAATAAGGTGACATATTTTGAAGTTTTGAAAAATAATCATCGGCCGTAAAGAAATCTTTTAATAATACTGAACTTTGAGCTTTAGCCATTAAATAGGAAAAAGAATCAGTTTTATAAGATTCTAAAAGATCCAAAGAATCTTCTATTCTTTTTTCAGCTATAAACTGTGAAGACTTGTCTTTAAAATTACTATAATTTGAAAAGGTTAATTCAATAAAATTAAAAATATAATAATTATACACTGGTTTTTGATTCTCTAAATAAGAAAAGGTTAACATGGAAGCTGGAATTTCATTTTGATAAAAAAGATTTTTAGTTTCGGCATAATAATAATCAATTATTAAATTTTTTATTTCTCTATTTATTCCCAAAATAACGCAACTAGCACTTAAAATTACAAGTATGAATGAAAAAGGATTAACTTTTTTTTCATTTTCATTAATTTCACATTCATAATTAAAATCTAAACTAATAATTATAGCCATAAAAGCCCAAAAATAAACTTCAGTAACAACTACAGCAAAATTAAATAATAAAGAAAATAAATAAGCTAATAAGGAAATAAAAAACATTTTAAATAAAAATTTGTCCTCACTTTTTTGTTCACTTTTATAAATTAATCTGAAAAAATAAAAATAAAACCATAAAAATAATAACAACCCAATCACTCCCAAAGTAATTAAATGATCTAAAAATAGATTATGAGCCCTATCAGGTATAGAATTAATTTTATTACTTTCAGCCCAATCTACTTCATAATAAGGAACTAGAGCTTCGGCTTGATTTTCTAATCCATATCCCCACCATCTATTTTCAATGGCCTTAAAAGATGCTTGCCAAATAGAAATTCTTACTGAAGAACTGCCTGATTCAAAATTAAAAGCTGATCGAAAACGTTCTCCAATGGCACTATTACTAAAAAATAAAATAATACCTATAAAAATAATTATAACAATTCCAAAATAAAATACTAATCTATTTTTTTTAAAATAAAATATAAACAAAGATAAAAAAAGAGACAATATTAAACCTACCCAAGCTCCCCGGCTACCAGAACAAATTAAGGCCCAAATATTAAAAATTAAAAAGACAGCATAAATTACTTTTAACCATATTCTTTTATAATTTTTTATGGAATAAGCTAATAAAGGAATGGTCATTATTAAAAATGATCCTAAAAAATTTGGTTGTCCTAGGGTGGACATTGATCGTTTAGTAATATAGGCCGGTTCAGACCAAGTTAAAAAATCATAACCAAAATATTGAGCTACGGCATAAATTGCTATAAAAAAAGAAGATAAACCAACCACTGAAATTAAACGATTAATTTTCTTTTTTTTATTCTTTGATAAAGATAAATTCAAAGATAAAAAAATAAAAAATAAAAGAAAATAAAAATTAGATATCCAACCAAATTGTCTATCAGCTGTTCCCCAAAAAGCTGATTGAGTATCAATTGACCACCACAGAGAAATTAGAGAAAAAATTAAAAGTATTAGGGGAATATAAAAATACTTTTTAAATAATTCTTTAAAAACTTCTTTAAAATCAGAGGTATGAATAAATTTTATAACTGATAAAAAAGCCATTATTAAAAATAATACTCTGAATAAAATCATTTTTTGCAATTCAAAAGGATTATCAGTAATAAAAAATAAACCAAAATAAATAGGAACAAAAAATATAATAGCTAAATAAAAAAATTCAATGAAAAAATCTGTGATTTTTATATCTTTAATTCGTTTCATATTATTTAATAATTAATTCTTTTTTCTTTATTATATCATAAAAAAACAAAAGCCGGAAAGCTTTTGTTTTTGTATATTTTACATATTTTTTCTATTTTCTTTTTCGATTAAAAAATAAAATGACTGGGCTAGCTACAAAAATTGAACTATAAGCTCCAACAAAAATACCGATAGCTAAAGCTAAAACAAAATCTCTGATAGAACCTCCACCAAAAATTATAATAGCTATTAAGGCTAACAAAGTAGTAAAAGTAGTATTTAAGGTTCTAGTCAATGTTTGATTAATACTGGCATTAACAGTATTTAAAAAATTATCACTACTTTTAGGTAAATTTTCTCTAATTCTATCAAAAGTAACAATAGTATCATTAACACTATAACCTAAAATAGTTAAAATAGCAGCTATAAATGTGGCATTAATTTCAATATTATAAAACTTTCCTAAAACAGCAAATATTCCCAAAACAATTAAAATATCATGAGCTAAAGCAATAATAGCTCCCAAACCATATTTCCAAGAAGCAACTGGTTTGGAAACTTTTCTAAAAGCAATAGCGATATAAATAATTATAACTATAATAGCCAAAGAAATGGTATTAAAAGATTTATTTTTTAAATCTTTTCCGATAGAAGGACCAACTGAATCAAAACGAAGTTCTGTTACTTTATCCCCATCTTGATTATCTTCGTTTAAAGTAACTGCTAAATTATTTAAATTATTTTTTACTTTTTCACGAACATCTACTGAATCATCTTTAAAACGTAATATTAAAGAATTATCTGTAGTTGGCTGAACTGATAAACTATTTAAATTTAAACCAGCCAAAGATTCTTTAACTTGAACCACATTTGGTTGTTGTCCTTTAAAACTAACTTCCATTAAACTACCTCCCTTAAAATCTATTCCAAAATTCAAACCCCAAATAATTATAGCCACTAAAGACAAAGTAGCCATAATTCCTGAAAAAATTAACCAAAATTTTCTATATTTTGCAACATTTAAATTAATCATATTTTTATCTTTATTAATTAATTATTATTTTCCTCTTTTTTCTTTTTAATTCCCAACAACCAACTATGTTTTTCAACTCTTTTACCCAAAAATAGATTTAAGAAAACATTAGTAATAGTTATAGCTGTGAACATAGAAACGGAAACTCCAATAAAAAGAGTAGTTCCAAATCCTTTTAAAGTTCCAGTACCAAAAAACATTAAAATTAAACAAATAAGTAAGGTGGTAATATTTCCATCACGAATAGAAGGCCAAGCTCTTCTTACTCCTTCGTGAATAGAGTCTTTTACACTTCGACCGGCTTTTAATTCTTCTTTTGTTCTTTCAAATATAAGAACATTAGCATCAACCGCCATACCAATAGACAAAACAAAACCAGCCACACCAGCCAATGTTAAAGTAACCGGATTTAATCCACAAATCAATAAAACAGTGCCAACTATTAGAAATAATATAGTTATAGGAATATTTAATATTTTCATTTCATTAAATGAATATATCATTAGTCCCACAAAAAATAATGGAATAATTAAAGCTAACCACAAAGGTAATGCTTTAAAAATAGTTAAAACAGTAACACCATAAACCAATAAAGAAGCTACTGATATTAAGCCAGGCAATCTATAAATAATAATCATAAATAAAGCAACCAATAACAATCCTATTAATCCAGCTTTCAAACTATTTTGAACCGATTGTGAACCAAGTGTAGCTCCAACTTCTTTTTGATTTACTAATTCAATTGGAACTGGCAAAGCTCCAGCTTTTAATCTTTGAACCAATTCTTTAGCTTCAGTTACACTAAAACTTCCACTAATAACTGCTTTGCCATCAGAAATAGTTTCATTAACCGTTGGAACACTAATAGCCATATCATCTAGATAAATAGCTACTGGTTTACCTATGTTTCTAGAAGTTATTTCTCCAAATAATTTAGCTCCTTCACTATCAAATTCTAGGGCTACTTCTGGTGTATTATCATTAGGATTAAATTGAAGAGAAGCATTTTTAAGATTAGCTCCAGTCAACTCAGTACTACTCCAATCATAATTTAAATCGGAAACATCGGATTCAGTCATTTTATTTAAAACTATTGACCTAACCTTGTATTCATTTTTAGAATCATCGGAATCACTTAATAATATAGAATTAGCACTTTTCTTATCTTCTAATTTAAAAATAACATATTCATAATCAGTTTCTATAACTTCAGATATTTGACCAACTTCTAGGCTTTTTACATATTCATATACATCAGAATTATTACTTTTAGTTATCCAACCTAAATCTCCGTCATTTTCAATTCCCACTGAAACATCACTAGAGGAAGAAACATTTAAAGAAGAATTATTTTCTTTAGCTAAAGTTGTAAAATCTTCTCCATTTTTTACTTTTTTATATATCTCATCTACTTTAGTTTTTAAACTACTATTATAGTCATTTATTATTGATAAATTAGTTTCAACAGCATCTCCAGAAACTGGTACTTGTTCTTTAAACTGTAATTTTGGAGTATCACCAATTTCTTTAATAGCATCATCAATACTATTTATACCAGCTAATTCCACTATAACTTGATAATCATTATCAACTGTTTTATTTATCTGAATATTTGGTTCATTAACTCCAAAAGCATTAATTCTACTTTCAATAACATCTCTTACTCCTTCTAAAACATCATCTTTATCAGCATCGCTTATTTGAGAAACATCAGCTCGGTAAGTAAGTTGAACTCCTCCTTGTAAATCTAAACCTAAATGAAAAGGATCTTCATTTAATTGTGGCAATGAAACAACATTATTTGTTTTTCCAGATAACCAAGAAACAAATTTATTATAATAAACATCTCCAACTTTTATTGAAATTACAATAAAAAAGATACCTACTAAGGCTAAAATAATTCTATTTTTTTGTTTGACCGAAAAATTAGACTTTGACATAGACATAAAATATTAAATCTTTTAATAATAATATTAGATATCTTAGAACAAATAATTATAAAAATCAAGTAATCAAATCCTTGAATTTTTTATTCAAAAATGGTATAAGAAAACTATAATAATTAATAATTAAAGAAAAAAATATGTCAATAATACCAACAGTTATAGAAAAAAATGGTCAAAGTGAACGAGCTTATGATATTTATTCTCGTTTATTAAAAGATAGAATAGTTTTTTTAGGTGAAGCTATAGATGATCATACTGCTAATATAATAATAGCTCAATTACTTTTTTTAGATGCTGAAGATAAAAACAAAGATATTAAATTTTATATTAATTCTCCAGGTGGATCAGTTGTTTCTGGTTTAGCTATTTATGACACTATGCAATACATAAAAAGTGATGTTTCTACTATTTGCGTAGGGATGGCCGCGTCTATGGCTTCGGTATTATTAGCAGCTGGAGCTCCGGGAAAGAGATTGGCTCTTCCTAATAGTGAAATACTTATACATCAAGTTATGGGCGGATTTGACGGTCAAGCTAGTGATGTTAAAATACATGCTGAACATATATTAAAAATAAAAGATAAAATGAATAAAATATTATCAAAACATACAGGAAGAAAATTAAGTGACATTGAAAGAGATAGCGATAGAGATTTCTTCATGGATCCTGAAACAGCTAAAAAATATGGAATAATAGATAAAATTATTAGCAAATAAGAAGATAAATAAAAAAGAAGAATATTTAAATTCTTCTTTTTTTATTTTAACCACTTATCCTAACGTAAAGCAAAAGATTTAATCATCATGTTAAAAATATTTATATAGGTTTTTTGATTATTAGTAGTATTATATAATATTGTATAAACATTTTTTCTTTGTTTATCGGTCAAATACAAAGCTAATCCCTCTGAATCATAAACTCCATCCCAAACATTATTACTTACAACATTAGAATCAGGGATTAAAACAAAAAATCTATCAGCATACCAATCTTTAATAGAAAAAGAGTTTGTATTTTTTTCAACTAAAACTTGGAAAAAAGCATTATCATCTATAGATAAAACCAATGAAGACTCATCAGTTAAAACACTTTTGCCAAAGTTTTTTGGATAAAGTATAGAATAAGAAAAAGTTTTATTCTCATACTTAGTAATGTTAATATTATCACTTACAGGACCACTTCCTGTAGGATTATACAAATTCATAAGTTCAGTAAAATCATTGAAGCTATCACTATCAGAATCACTTTCATTATATTTTGTTCCTAAAACAAATTCTTCATCATCATTTAAACCATCTTTATCAGAATCAACAGCTGCTAAAAATTCTTCCTTAGTATTTTCTTGAGTTGTAGAAGAAGTAGTAGAACCTGTTTCTTCTGATATAATAATATCTTCAGTGCTAGTAGTGGAAGTATTAATTTCTTCAATGACTTCTGATATTTGATTTCCAGTTGAAGTGTTTTTAATGTTAGAATTATCAATAACATTATTATCTGTATTTTCAGTTTTAACCACCTTATCTTTTGGTTCAGAATTTTTAAAAACATAAGAAAAAACAAAATAAGCTATACCTATTACAGCTATAATACCAAAAACTATTATAAAAATTCCTATTTTTTTAGTTTCACCAGAATTTTGATCGTATCCAGCAACAACCCTTTTTTCTACTTCAAAACGACCAGTCTTATAGCCCTTAGGCATTCTATGAATATCTAAAACTATTTCCGATTCAATATCGGCTTCATCTTTTTTTTCCTGTTTTTTATCTTTATTAAATTTCATAAATTATTTTCCAGCTAATTCTGGGTATTTTTCAACAAAAAGATTTTGATCTTTTAGTAAAAGAGGGTTTAACTTTCCTTCTCCTAAAGGATTATAACCAGACATTATTTCTTTACCATCTAAATAAGTGTCATTATCTGAATCAGGTAAAATAGGGTTAGTTCCAAAAATCATAATTTCATCATAATCATTTATCATATCATTATCAGTATCAAAAAGGTTAGGATCAGTTTTATAAACATAAGTTTCATCATAATCAAATAGGCCATCAGAATCAGAATCAATATTTTTTAAAGCATCTATGGCTTCTGAATTTTCTTCATCATCTATAATTTCTTCTAGAAGAGATTCGTCTTCTAAACCTATTTCAACATCCGTCATTTCTCCTGCTTCAGTACCAACAAGACTAGTAGATCCAGTAGATTCATTTGAAGTATTAACTGAAGTATTAACAGTTGTGTTTTTTGTATTATTATCAACGTTCAAGGTTTTAGGTAATAATATTTTAGAATAAACAAAATAAGCACTAATTAAAATTATAACCAATATTATAACAATTAATAATATAATTTTAATCATCTTTTTTGAACGAGATTTATTTTCATCTTCAAATTGAGGAATGGCATTATTCATGTCAGGTTTTTTTAAATTAAGGTCGGCTACTGAAGATTGAGGATTTTTTGCCAGTTCGTTATTATCTTGTTCTGATTCGGCAAAAATATCATCAACTTTTTCAGGAGCATCATTTTGTTTTAAATCATCAAACATAATTTTAAATTTAAATTTATTAAGTTATTAAATTATAACACAAAAAAATATTTTATAAAACTAATAATCTTTTATACATCGAACACCAGATCCAGTTGATTTATAATCAACACCGTAAGCTGTAGTAGTTGCTAAATCTTTTTTAATTCTAGCACTATAGGATCTTTTCAATCCTTGTTCTTGATATTGTGTTGAGGACCAATTAAGACCATAATCACCTATGCTATAAAAAGTGGACGAGCCTTGACCACGATATCCTGCTGGCATCCAATTAAAGCCAGTAGTATTATTATCTTGAGGATTAACTCCTGGAAAACAATTTTCACCTATTCCACTAACAGGTACTCCCCAACCATTTTTTGTAGCTAAAGCCTTAGCTACATTATTACCACCAAAATCATTGCACTCCTGGTAAGAACCAAGACCTGGCATTTGTATTTCTCTACACTCTTCACATCCATGTCCTTGATTTTTTACAACATTAAATAAATCAGTTTGCCATTCCAAAGCTGATGGAATGTGCCAACCATCAGGACATATTCCTTGTGACCCTATAACTGTTGAATATTGCATAGCTTCATTCCATTGATATAGTCCTCCATAAATATCACAGTTAGTTTGATTATTATCATAACAATATTTTTCAGTAACTGAATTATTAGTTGTAGTAGCAGCATTTTCAATAAAAGTTCCAATATTTAAATTATCAGCCATCCAACATTTATTTCCTATTAATAATGTTTTGTAATAACCACCACCATTTCTCATTGTACCATTAAAGTTCCAAGGACCCCCTTCATATTTAATTAAACCAGTTCCACAATCAGTGATAACTTTTAAAGTATAATTTTTAGTAGTGCTTAAACCAAATTGATTAGTCGTGGTAGCTATAATATTTATTTCTCCTAACCCAGATAATTTTCCACTTATTTTTTTAGTACTACTATTAAAACTTAACCCCAATGAAGAGGTAGAAAAATTAACCAAAGTATTGCTATTTTCTATGGTGTTAGCTATATCTATTTTACATTCATAATTATCTCCCAAAGAAATAATTTTTAAACAATTATCAAAAGAAATAACTGGTTTATTAGCCGTTAAACTTATGGTAAATTCTTTTTCTGAACAGCCATTATATTGATCGCAAACAAATATTGACTGAGTATAATCCCCAACACTTAAATTATTATTTAAACCGCTAATTTTTACAATTGCTTCCTTATCTGTAATTTTAGTATAACAAGCTTTAAGTTGATTATTAAAAGTAAAACTATAATTTGGACACTCAGGAACTGAAATATTATGACCAACACTTTGATTATAATAATTTATTCTTATATTTTTTGTATCACCAATAGTATTTTGTAAATTATTAAGCGATTTAATAGTAATATTAGTAGTAAAAGATGGGTTATAACTTAAATTATGAGAAACATTACCAGCTATTATTTGTGGTCCGGGATTACTTATCTCCAAATTTAAAGTTTGAGTCGTGGAAGAACCTAATTTATCAGTTAATTTTATTGCTATTGAATAATTACCCTCAGCTCCAGCTTTATTAGCCCATAACATTTTTTGATTAGGTTCTCCAGAATTAACTAAAGTTGGTATCGGATCAACTCCCCAACCAGAAAAATTAGAATTAATTATTTGCCAATTTATAGTATTTCCTTCTGGATCAATGGCTTTAATAAATCCTTGAAGTTCTTGGCCACTTATTCCTTTTAAAGAATACTCTACAATATATGGTGCTGTATTTTGAATATTACCAATTATAGAAGCATTACCAGCTGAAGATCCAACTCCACAACTATAATTAGAAATAGAGGAAGAGGCTAGTCTATAATCAATACCATCCATTGCTGTTTCCATAACAGCACATAAATTATAATCAGAACCATTATTGTTAGTTAAATAGGTGATGACATAACTATTATTAGGTAAGGCAAAATTTTCAGAATTATAGCTAGTTGTAGTGCTTAAAAAAGTATTAGCGGAAGCATTCCAACAAGTATCTAAATCAAACTTTCTTTCAATATCACCACAAGAACCCAATTTATTTATCGGATCACTTATTCCATCTAAAGCTAATTCATTTAAGAAAGAATTTTGCCAAGAAGGCCAAGATGAAAGAGCTATGTGAGATAAATAAGTTCCTGAACCCAAAATTGGATAATGATTAGTTTTATTATAGTATTCAGATAAAGCATTTTTAATTGCTACTATTTTTTCTAAACGATCCAAATCTCTTATTATTTTAGCTTTTTTTCCATCACAAAATAAATTAGTTGGACATTCTGAATCTAATATACAATTTAAGTTGTTTGCCACTGGTAATACACATTTATTGTTGGAACAAGTATATCCCTCTAAACAATCTGATTCTTCATAACAACTTTTTGATGATATTGTACAAGATCCGACAATATCAGTTAAATTAGTATTAAATTTCCAATTTTTTAATATTTGACCAAAAATATCAACTGTTTGAGAATCAGCTGATTGATTATATGAAATTAAATAAATATTACTATATAAATAATTTACAGAACCTTCATTAACTATATTAGTAGCTGAAACATAAACAGTTCTTCCATCTCTAACCGCCTTATAACCATCAACAGTAAGTGATTGTGGTGATCCTAAAAATTTTTGTTGTTCATACCAATCTTGAGCACTAATATGATCAGGATTAGAAATAACTCTAATAGCTACGGCATCAGAAATTCCTGTTGCTGCTAATATTTTAATATTATTAGGAAAAAGAAAAATACCAATTAAAAACAATATTAAGATATTGCTTAAAACTAAAAAATGTAAACTTATATTTTTAAATTTTATTTTCATTTTTTTAAAAAATATTTTAAATTTATAATAAAATAAAAAGTTAAATTATGAAATTCTAATCTATTTCTAAATCTTTAACACAACGAACAGGAAGAGCTGTCCATTCTGGAAAACCATCAACATACATATCACCACGTCCTTTAGAATTATTATAAAGACTAACCCCTTTATAATAATTACTGGTAGTAAAATCATTAGGGTCATCACCTACTTCAGATGTATCTTCAGATGTATCTGCGGCCATTCTATAAGTAGTTCCGCTATAAGCTAAAAATTGATTTAAATTATTCATAATATGCCAAGCTGTACCAAAAGAAGGATTTCCCATTGAAGAGGCAAATTCTGAAGTCCACCAATTACTTTCATAATCTCTATATATATATTCTTTAGAAGGAAGTAAAAAGCTGCCAGTTGGTAAAGCATTAAATCCTGAAGAATTATTAAGACCTAAAATATAACCAACTTCACACTTTCCATTGGTGTTTGACCAATAACTTTGACTGGCTATAGATTTGGCTATAAAATCTTCACTTCCTTCACAATAATAATAACTATTAGTTTTTAATTCATTAATCATTTTATCAATATCAGTTTCTCTTGGAATATGCCAACCACTTGGACAAATTCCTTGCGCTCCCTCTTCAGTTGAATATTGCATAGCTTCATTCCATAAATATAAACCACCATAAATATCACAATTACTACTATCATCATCATAACAATATTTTTTAATAATTCCATCATCACTAGGTTTGTCATCTGAAGTAATTGGATCTCCAATATTTAAATTTTCAGCCAACCAACATTGATTACCTATTTGAGTAGTAGAATAGTCTTGTCCATCATAATGAATATCACGACCACAATTAGAAAAAATAGCTGTTACATTAAGATTTTGTGATACATTATTTTCTGTTCTACTAATTTCATATGAATTTATATTTAAATTTTTTTCAAAAACTCCATTTATCTCCCAACCAAATAAAACACAATCTTCACAAAAATCGGAAACTTTAGCTATTATTGTTTTTCCATCTTCACCGGCATCAACGCTTTGAATAAGATCTCCGTCTATATACCCAAGACTGGAGTTATTAGTATAATAATTAATACTATACATTTGCTTAATAAACATCGGATAAACTGCTACGTTTTTAGTTACATTGGTATCAATTCTAGGATTATCTTTTCTTCCATCAGACCATTTATCAAAATAGTATCCATTATTAGGAACAGCCGTAATTAAACTTCCATTATTTCCATAATATACTAATTGAAAAAAAGATTCTCCGGTAAGATACCCATTAGAAATTGGAGGTGTATAATAACGAAGAGAAAAAATATCATCAGAATTACTAGAACCCACACTATCTCTAAAAAAATATGTTTCCTTTAAAAAATTAGATAAACAAAATCCTCCTGTCGGACATTCATTATTATTATTACAAGCTTGAGTCGGATTATTATTGCAAATTTTATTTAAACTTTTTCCTTTATTAATAACGTTTAGTTCAGAAAAAGCTGGTAAATCATCATCTACTCCATCTACTCCAGCATCTCGACAATAATATATTTTATAATTATAGGCATTATAATCAGCTGAACTTTTATCCTCCCACGGTATCCAAGTTCCATCACTTTTTACAGCTGGCCACGGATTTTTACAATTCAATATATAAATATCAGATAAATTAGAAACATTATTACCTTCATTAATAATATTTCCAGGACTTAACTTAACTGTGGCACTAACTTTAGCTTCTCCGTAAGTTATTCCTTCAACTACTTTAATCATTCTATGCTGACTATCATTAGACCAAGTAGGAACATTTTTAAATTCTATTTTTTGATTATTATCAATAGACCAAAGCCAAGTCCAATTATATTGAGTTGAAGTAGCTAATATTTGATTATCTTTGGAATAAGCTGAAGAATATAAAACTAAATCTTCATCAGCCACTGAATTAAAAGTATTAGATTTTGGATCATTATCATTTTCATTTATATCATTTTCAATTGATTGAAATAAATAAGAAAAAGGAGATACAATAACATGATCAATACTACAAATTCCACTACCTTCTGACTTAACATCTAAAGTTTTAAATTCAAAAATTTGAGAATTTTTAAAATAAATATTATTAAATTTTATATTATTCTCATCTGATTCAATATAAACAGTTTCTCCATTTAAGGTTGAAGCATAGCCAGAACCATTCATTCCTATTTCTTTTACACTTTTAATTCCTTTAGTGCTGTCTAAATTTTCATCTCCTTTAACAATTACATAATATTTTGTGCCAGGTTTTAATAAATTATTAGGATGAAAATTTATAGTAGAAAAATCATTATTTTTTTGCTCAACTTCAATAATACCAGGAACCGCACAATAAACTTTAGAATTTGAAGGAGCGGCCATAACATTTTTTCTAAATATTTTAGCTATTAAAGAATTGGAAAAAATATTTTTTAATTTATTCCAAAAGTTATTTTTATTATCAATATCATTATAACCAATAAGATAAGTGTCCGATGAACAAGCACCATCACTTTCTTCTAATAATAAAATATTACCATCAATACTACTAACACTTATTTTTTGATCAAAATCTATAGCAATTAAAGCATTGCGACAAACATGCTCATCTTTATCTTCGGGAAAGGTATTTTGAACCTTTGGTCTAGAATAACAACAAGTATCAAGTCCACAACCAGAAGTTTCGGTGCTTACACAATCGCTATCACTAGAACAACCACAACATAACCCACGATTATCTCCAAGACATTTTCCTTTATTAGGATAGCAAGATAATTTACTATTAATAGTAGAACAAACATCAACTTCAGCATTAGGATCACAACAACAGAAACCACAACGGTTAACATCGGTTTCTTCAACTAAACAACCAAAAGGAGAAGCGCAACGAGAAGTATCACAAATATCATAAGTTGAAGTGGCTTTTACATTACAAGAATCTCCTGGACTCAAACTTTGATTTTCTTGACAAATTTTAAGACTACATTCATCTAAATTACCAAAAGGAGTACTTAAACAAGTATCATTTTCGTCACATTCAAAAGCCTTACATAATCCTTTATAAATACCATCGCTATAACGACTACCACCTTCACAAACCCCAGCACTACTATAATTAGCTCCTTCCGATGGAATAACTGAAGTATTCCAACAACAACCCAATCCGCCAGAAAGACAACTATTAAAATTAGTGTTGCCTAATAATTGAGTGCAATTTTGAGCACATCCCTTATTACATTTTTCTATGCTTAAATAATTACCAAAAGAACTAGTTACCGGAGTAGATGAAGCGCAAATAGTGGAATCTTGATTATCACATTTATAATAAGGACATAATCCTATATTAATACTACCCGTACCCCAAACACTAGAATCACTAATTCCACCTCGACAAATATTACTTCCACCATCCCAACAGCAAGAAGCTGAATGTTCTTTACAATTATTTTGATCTAAGGCTGTACAATCTAAACAAGCTCCGTTTTCATAACCATTAACTTGACAATATTTTCCTTGTGCTTTTTCACAATTACAAGCCATATCTCTGGTTGAAGTAGCAGCTGTTTCTGAAATTTTACAACCCGAACATAAACCATAATCACCACCAGTGCCACAACTATTATCGCAAGTTAAAGGGGCACAACAATCTTCATTTCCACTAGGAGTATTTTTTGTTTTGTCGCAACAACATTGGCAAAAAGCTTCATTATTTTCATCACCAGGATAAGGAGAACAAACCCCCAAGGAATTAGGACAAGCAGTTTTAGATGTTGGACAAGATGAATAACTATTACAACTGTATCCAGGACCATCAAGGGTTGAAGTAGCAAATCCAGTTGTAAATTTCCATTGAAAAACAGAACTTAAAGTTGTTGAGGCTAAACAATCGTCTGTATTACTTACACAAGCACCAGCCAAAGAAGTTCCTGGCTCACAACAATATGGTCCATTACTTGGACAATCCGAATTAGAACTACATGAACCAACTGTAAAATTTAAACTATTTCCAATTAAATTATCTCTTTTAACAGCTACCGGACCAGTGATTGATGATTCTGGAACACTAACTAAAATTTTATTAGCTCCTTTTTCTACACTAGATTCAGAAGCATTAGCCATTTTATTTCTACTAAAAATAGCCAAAGAACTAGTACCAAAATATTCTCCCCATAAAGAAACAGCTGACTTAATAGGTCCAAAAACTGGAGATATTTTACATAAACTAGGTAATAAAGGAGAATTTGAATCTACTGTAAAATTATCATTAGATTCTATTTCATCCCAACTCCTTATTTTCATAGCTATTTTATACTCTCCGTTATTTAATCCTGCTGGTACTTTTATTAAAACTTGATCTTTAGACCAAATTGATTGTAGACAAACATCGGGGAAAGAAAAATCAGCTGTAGTTGTAGCTCCAGTATAGACATCTTTAAAATATATTTGACTTGTTCCTTTGGAATCATAAAAACCGCTACCATGAACGGTTATATATTGTCCAACTGGACCAATAATTGGATCAAAAAAAGAAATTGATGGACCCTGAGGATCTTCTTCTATTTTATTAAAATCTAAATAATTACTAGCAACTGCCGTAACAGCATTTTTAGCAAAGGTTCCTACTTCACCACTTGATAAATTTGGAACTGAAGTTATGATTGAAAAATTTTCAGCCGCCACATTTGGATAAAAACCTAAAATACTATTATTTTCAGATCCAAAATAAGCTTGGCTACTAGCCAAATTAATTCCATAATAGGTTACTACATCATTCATTTTTCCAAAACTGGAACTAAGTTGGCATAATCCTGGACGAACAATATTGTTATATTTTAAATAATTTAATTTAGGTCCATTATCATCACGACTTTTATCACTTTTACCTTGAGCTGTAATAACTTCAATTTCAATATCATCACCAGAAGTAAAAGATGTTCCTGAGGGCATAGCAATTATGATTTGTTGATTATTCCAAGAACTTACACAATTTTCATTTAATTCTTTAGGATCTTGTCCATCAATAATTGTTTCTCCTTTTATAAAATTAACAACTGATGAAGTTGGTGAATAAGTATCAAAATTATAACCCAATATAGTAACTAAATTACCGCCAGTAGTATTAGGGATATTTAAATTACAAGTTCCTCCGCCACAATCAGCATCTTTAGAACAAGATTTATTTATATCATTTTCACAAAAACCTCCCATTGGACTAATTTTTGTAATTATAGGATTACCAACACAAGTACAAGATAAGGAATCACAGGTCAAACCATGTGATATATTACAATCACTATTATCTGATTGACAAACATCTTCATCCATAATTCCACAACTATCACCCAATTCACTTTGATTATTGTCCGCAACACATATACACGAAGTTGAATCACAAATTAAATTATCATTACCACAATCTTCAGAATTAGGTGAACAAATTTCTTCACTTATTGATCCACAAGGATTACCTTCGTTAGTATATCTACACTTACAATCATCTTTACAAACTAATCCGGCATTACATTGAGTATTGTCTGGAGAACAAACTCCCAAAAGACCAGAACTACAATTTGAACCATAAGATCCAGGTAGACAAGTTGACCCAATACATAAACCCCAAGTACCATCACTACAGGTTTTAATTCCATCACAACCGCAAGCTTTCATTTCCCCATTTGTACAAGAAGCATTTTGAATATTTCCAGTAGCCTCACCCAATTTATTTAAAACAAAAGCGGTTATACCCCAAGAAGCTAAAATTATAGCTAAACCAATAACACCAGCTTTTAAAGTTTTTTTGGCTTTATCTACTTTTTCTTCTTCGCCATTAGATGTCATCCAAACAAAACCTCCATAAATAACTATTACCACGGCTATTATTGACAAAATGCTTAAAGATACATTTATTATTTTTGTAACCATGGAACGAGGATCAGAATTTGATAAAGCTATTTCTGATTCAACTGCCTCAATCCCAAAAGTATCATTAGCCAAAACTGGCATAAAAAAACCGGCCCAAAATAAAACTGAGAAGACCGATATTACCAAAGCTAAAAACAACTTATAGTTCTTATTTTTTTTATAAAACATAAAAGCTTGAAAAAATATTTTAACATTAAAATTCTAACACAATTTTAATTAAAAGTAAATAAAAAAACATCATTCTTCTAAATTAATCCAAGCCTCACTATCGCTAGGTAAAAGATTTTCAATTTTAACTTTAGTTTCATTATTTAATAAAGAAGAATCTATGTTCATTATGCTAAAATTGCTAAACCATTCAACCACTACATCTAAAACTTGAAACGTTTTATTAATAAAAGGAATATTTTTTATACTTTTATCAGTATTAGATAAATAGGGAGCTGAAAAAAGAATTAAAAAGAAAAAAATTATTACTAATATAATGGCTTTAATAAAATCTTCCATAAAATTATTTTTTTAAAATAAAATAATAATTATATTTATCTTTTTTAAATTCAATTTTACAAAAAGGAATTTTGTATATTATTTTTTTTATTTCCCGTAACGAAAAAGCATGATAATATCTTAAACTATTTTTTTTAAAACCATAAAATAATAAATCACCATAATCTAAAATACGTCCCCGTAATAATTGTTTTAAAAAAGAAGAAAAAAATATTTTAAAAAACTTAAAACTATTTCTCAAACGCCAGACACTAAGAATTAAAATACTTCCTGTATTCATTTTATCATAAATTTGCCATAAAAAGGATAGTTGATTTTTTTTACCTGGTAAATGGTGAAAAACAGCTAAACAAAAAATATATTTAAAATTAAAAAAAATAAGTTCCTTTATCTTTAAAAGATCTTGATGTTTAAATATTATATTTTCTTTTTGATATTTTTCTTTAGCTAATTTAATTAATTTAGAGCTATTATCTAAACCTAAATAAAAAACATCGCTTGGTAAATTTTTTACTAAGCGACCATTGCCACAACCTAAATCTAATATTTTATCACCATCTTTTATATTCAACTCATTAATAATTTCTAAAACAAGAGAATGAAAATTTTTTTCTCTAGTTTTATCAAAATCATCAGCTATCTCTTCATAATTATTTTTTACTACCGATAATAAATAATCAACAGCTTTTTTGTTCATGTATTTAAATTAAATATTCTTTTTGTCTAAAGTTTTTTATCGGTTCATTACAATCGTTATTATCGGCTAATCCATTTAAACAACAATCACATTTACCACATTTTTTAATATTTTCTTCTCCAAAATAATGTAAAATATATGACTGACGACAACCAGAAAAATAGGCGTAATTTTCCATTTCATCTAGTTTTTTTTGAGCATTTTTAAACTTATCTTTTAGAGCTATAAAATCAAGTTGTAAATTATAGGGATCAGTTCTTTTTAATATTCTAATTTCTGTTCCTCTAAAAGGTGGCTTATATTCAATTACATCTTTATCTACTAATTTTTTTATTAAACGCTGAATAGAATCTTTTTTTACATCAATAATGGATGATAAATCATCAATATTAAATTCCATTCCTATTATTATTTCATTTTCAAACTTATCATACAATTTATTTAAGGTTTTTATTTGAACTTTAGAACGAGAACTTAGAACTGATAACAAAGAATTAAAATCATTTTTTATTTTTAAATAAGCATTACCGGTTTTTTCATTAGGTCTGGATAAATAACCTTCTTTTTCTAATATTTTTAAAGATGTTCCAATAGCCATTTCTGGAACATTAGCTGATAATTCTTTAGCTAATTCGGAATAAGTAATTAAAATTGAATTTTTTTTAAAAGAATTTTCATCATTTAATAAATCTTCTTTGTCTAATAATTTTTCATAAATTTTTATTATCAATTCTGGTTCAGGATTATCACCTTTTATAAAAAATTCTCTTAAATAACGATCACTGGGTGAATATAATAATAAACAAAAACTTGGTAAACCATCACGACCAGCACGACCGGCTTCTTGATAATAAGCTTCTATAGTTCCGGGAATATCATGATGAATAACGAAACGAATATCTTTTTTATTTATTCCCATTCCAAAAGCATTTGTAGCTACCACCACTTGAGCTTGTCCGGACATAAAACTATTTTGAACCCATTCTCTACTTTCATTATCCATTCCGGCGTGATAGGCTACCGCCTTTATTCCATTTTCCAAAAGTTTAGCTAAGATTTCATCAGCTTTAGATCTGGTTCCAACATAAACTATACCCGATCCACCATCAACTCCAGTAATAGCATCTAAAATAAAATCTATTTTACGACTAGTAGAAGAATGTATTACACCGAGTTGAATATTCTCTCGAGCAAAACCGGTAACAATAATTTCAGGATTTTTTAAATTTAATTGTTTGGCTATATCATTTTTAACTTCAATAGTAGCCGTAGCAGTTAAGGCCACTACGGTTGGATTTTTTAAATAATTAATAACATCTTTTAGTTTTAAATAACTTGGTCTAAAATCATGTCCCCATTGACTTATACAATGAGCTTCATCAACTGCAAACAATGAAACTTTTACTTTATTCAACGATTCTAAAAATTGTTGGTTATAAAATCTTTCTGGAGCAACATAAACTATTTTATAAAAACCATTTTTTATTTGTTCCAAACGATTATTTGTTTCACTTAAAGAAATAGATGAATTTATAAATGTAGCTGGGATACCTATTTTAACCAAGGAATCAACTTGATCTTTCATTAAAGCTATTAAAGGAGAAACTACTATTGTAATTCCATCTAAAACTAAAGCTGATAATTGAAAAATTAAAGATTTGCCTCCCCCGGTAGGCATAATAACTACTGTATCTTTTTTATTTAAAATATTATTAATAGCTTCTTCTTGTCCTAAACGAAAATCATAAAAATTATAATATTTTTTTAATAAAGATTTTATTTCTTCTGTCTTTTTATTAATAGCTGTCATATTTTTTCTTTCTCCATTTTTAAAAGATAGGCTTGCAAAACATTTTTTAATAAACAAGCTACTGTCATTGGTCCTATACCTCCGGGAACAGGAGTTATATATCCCACTAAATTTTTAGTATCTTCAATTTTTACATCTCCCCAAATTTTTTTTTCTATTTT
>CAYYXD010000006.1:0-26926 GCA_964475575.1 uncultured Gammaproteobacteria bacterium | reverse complement strand
AATGTATCAATATTTTGAAAGTTCTTCTTATACTACAGAAAATAATATTGAAAATGTAATTATTAAAGCTGAACAAGGTGGTTTGTATCCAGATTATTATTACGGAGATCAAAGTCAGGTTGACAATTTAGATATTAATATTGAGTCAGCATCTTTAGGTTTAGTTAGAACTTGGCAATATGACAATAATACTAGAACAAGTTTTGAGCTTTATGTTCCAGCTTATATTTTTCCAATAACAACTGAGACATCTTCAATTTACAAAGAGAATATAGTTGTTCCAGCTCTTGAAGATTTTTTCTCTGATAATATTTCTAATGACATTATTGCTTTATAATAAATCAAATAAAAAAAACACCGTGATATCTACGGTGTTTTTTATTGATAGATATTTAAGCTCTTTCTACATATTCTCCGGTTTCTGTATTTATTTTTATAATATCACCTTCGTTAATAAATAAGGGGGCAGTAATCATGGCACCAGTTTCAATTTCTACTTGTTTGGTTACGTTACCACTGGAATTACCTTTAACTCCAGGAGGAGAACTGATAACTTTAAAATCCATTTTTATAGGTAGGGTTATAGATACTGGATTTTCGTTAAAGTATAAAACATCAACATCAATTCCTTCTTTTAGAAAATTAACTTTTTCTCCAATATTTTCTAAAGATAAAGAAAATTGTTCAAAAGATTGATTATCCATAAAATAAGCTTCAACTTGATCTTTATACATGAAATTAGCTTTTTTTGTTCCAGTGTCGGCTTCTTCGGCTTTTTCATTACCTTGGTAGGTTTTTTCTAAAACACTCTCATTAATTAAATTTTTCATCTTTACTTTTAATACGGCGCCTCCTCGACCCATTTTATGATGATCTGTTTTTATTATTAAGAAAGGTTCGTTGTTTATTTTTAAAACTTTTCCCGGTTTTATTTCATTAAAGTTTAACATAGAATTGATTATTTATGAGTAAATCCTAATAGAGCCATTTTTCTAGCTCGTTTAATAGCGGTAGTTAATTTTCTTTGGTGCCAAGAACAAACTCCTGTTCTTTTTCGACCAATAATTTTCATATAATAATTAATAAAATTATATAAAATTTTTGAATCCTTGTAATCAGGTTCTATATTATTACTACAAAAATAACATTCTTTTTTATTTTCTACATTTTTTTTCATATTTTTTAAGTAAGATTATTTTATTAAAATGGAATATCTTCTATTTTTATTTCATCATCATTTTCAGGTAAAACAATTTCTTCAATTTCATTATTTTTTGAAGAATTTCCAGTAGCTGAATTATTTTTAGGACTTAAAATAATCATATTATCAGCGATTATTTCAGTTCTTTGTCTTTTATTTCCATCAGGAGTATTCCATTCACTGGTTTGAAGGCGACCTTCAATATATACTTTAGTTCCTTTACTTAGATATTGACCACAAATTTCACCTAATTTTCTCCAGGCTATTACATTATGAAATTCAGTTTTACTTTGTTGTTGTCCGTTTTGATCATTCCAAACAAAATTAGTAGCAACAGAAAATGAAGTGACAGCTTGTCCAGAAGGAGTATTTCTAACTTCTGGATCTCGAGTTAAATTGCCAATTATCATGGCTTTGTTTAAAGAGTACATAGATTTTAATTTAATTATAAAAGATTATCAATATTTAAAATATCATCTAACTTTGTATCAAGATTTTTTAAATCAATCTTACTATCATCTTCTTTTTTAGTACTTTTCTTATTTGTTTTTTTAATTTTAGCTTCTTCTTTCTTTTCTTCTTCTTTAACTTTATTCTTTTTATTTTCTATTTTAGCTTTTATTTCTTCTTCTTTTTTTAATTGTTTTTCATCTTTTAATTCTTTTTTAACTATTAAAAATCTTAATATATTATGATCCAATCTTAATTTATTATTAATTTCGGCTACCAAATTTCTTTCTAAATCGAATTCGTATAAACCGTAATATCCATAGTATTCATTTTTGATTGGATAAGCAAATTTCTTTTTTCCCCAATAATTTTCTAAACTAATATTCCCATTATTGGATGTTAATAATTGTCCGACCTTTTTAAAAATGTTTTTAGCTTCATCATCAGTAAATTTATTAGGAATGATGAAAAGCATTTCATAATGGATCAAACCAGATGGTTTTGTTTTTGACATAGAAATGTTATCATTTGTCGTTTAAATTTAATTATAATTATAGTTAAATTTTAAATGACATTTATTATTAAATTAAACAAAAAAACCCAAAAGTATTCAGAGAAAATGGGTTTTCAGAGAATACCTTTAATCCTATTCAGGATAGGATTGTCTCTTTTTAAAAAAGGGACGTGGGAAAGGTTGTTTTAAGTTTGTCTGTATTATAGTAAGTATTTTTAAAAAAATCAAGTCCTTTTAAATTGATTTCATAATTAAGTATGATATAATGAAAATATAAGAAATAATTGTTAAATATGAAAAAATATTTTTTTTCTTTAGGAACTAATGAATCTTTATCTTTAGCCGAACTGCAATCTCTTTTTCCTAATAATTCTTGGCAAAAATACGACAGTGTTGCTATAAGTGATTTTGAAGAAGAAATTATTCCTAAGGATCTAATAGCTAGTTTAGGAGGAACTATAAAAATAGGGGAAATTATAAAAGAAGTTAATTTGGCTAATCGGCATGCTTTATCTGATAATGTTAAAAAAATTATAATTTCTTTAGCTAAAGAAAATTATGTATCCGGAAAATATAATTTTGGTTTTTCTTTCTATAATAAAAAAATTCCAGGAGATTTTTTTAAATTAGGTTTAGCTATTAAAAAAGAATTAAAAAATTTAAATATTTTTAGTCGCATGGTTACTTCTAGAGAATCTATTTTATCTAGTGTGGTAGTAGAACAAAATAAATTAGTTTCAGGAGGAACAGAAATTTGTTTTATAAGTACAAAAAATAAAGTTTTAATAGGACGTACTCTAGTGGTTCAACCGTTTAAAGAATTATCAAAAAGAGATTTTGGTCGTCCTAATCGAGATGATTTTTCTGGTATGATACCACCAAAATTAGCTCAAATAATGATAAATTTAGTCCGATCTAACGATAAAAATTTTCATGATAAACTTTTTTTAGATCCTTTTTGTGGTTCAGGAACAATATTAATGGAAGCTTATCTTATGGGATTTAAAAATATTATTGGGTCAGATTTATCAGATAAGGCTATTAATGATAGTCAAAAAAATATGGAATGGATTATTGATTTAAAGAAAAAAGATATTAATGATATTAATATGACTATTTTTCAATCAGATGTTTTAGAAATAGAAAATCGTTTAAAAGAAAATAGTATAAACTATATAGTTTGTGAACCTTATTTAGGCCCAGCTAGAGGTTTTCAAGATTTTTCAAAAATAGTAGTAGATTTAAATAAATTTTACTCAGAAGTATTAATTGTTTTTGAAAAAATATTAAAACATGATGGACGAATAGTTATGATTTGGCCTCATTTTAAAACTACTAAGGAAATTTGGAAAATAAAACCAGAAATTGGTAAATTAAAAATGTCATCAATTGGAGTTTATGGTCGGTCAGAACAAAAAGTTTGGCGAGAAATTATAGTGCTAAAAAAGAAGTAATTTTTCAAAACTTGCCAAATAATTATTATTAAATTATAATAAAAATAAACCAATTTATTTGGATTTTTTATTGTTTATTATATGATTGATTTTAAGGAAAAAATGGAAGAAGAATTACAGGGACAACAGTATATTCAGCCAAAAAAGAAAAGATTGGGTTTAAAAATCTTTGGTTTTTTTATGGCTTTTTTAATACTATTTTCAGTTACTGTCCTTATTTCATCTGAAGATGCTTCTAAAGTTCCTATTCTTGGTAAATTAGTCGGTTTAGTAGAAAGTTCGGACAGAAAGATAAAAGGAGAATCAGACGATAGAATAAATATATTACTTTTAGGTATGGGGGGAAAAAATCATGATGGAGGAAATTTAACTGATACTATCATGTTAGTTAGTCTACAGCCATCTACTAAAAAAGTAGCCATGATGTCTGTCCCTCGTGATATGATGATTTCAGTTGAAGGAATGGGTTGGAAAAAAATAAATGCCATTAATGCTTTAGCTGAAAGCGAAAAAGAAGGTAGTGGCGGAGAAGCTATTTCTCAAGCTGTTAGTGATGTATTAGGAATACCTATTCATTATTATGTTAGAGTTGATTTTCAAGGATTTGTTAATATAATTGATGAATTAGGTGGAGTAGAAGTTTATGTTGATAATATTTTAGAAGATTATTCTTATCCTATTTCAGGTCAAGAAGATAATCCTAACTATAATTCTCGTTATGAACATTTGTATATTTCGCAAGGGTGGCAAACTATGGACGGATCTTTAGCTTTAAAATATGCTCGATCACGACATGGTTTAGGAATTGAGGGATCAGATTTTGCTAGATCAAAAAGACAACAAAAAATAATTGAGGCAGTAAAAAATAAATTATTAAAAAAAGAAAATATTTTAAAACCAGCCATGATTTCTTCTATCGCTTCAGAATTAAGAGAAAATATTTCCTATAATCTTTCTACTTGGGAAATAATAAAGTTATGGCAAAATTTTAAAGACATTTCTAGTGATGATATTTCCAATTATGTTTTAGATAATAGTGCTAATGGTTTATTGGTAGATGGAATGAGTGAGGCTGGAGCATATATTTTAACTCCTCGAAGTGGAGATTATACCGAAATTCAATACTTAGTTCATAATTTTTTCTACAATAAAGAAAAAGAAGAAAATAATAAAAAAGAAGAAATAAAAGAAAATACTCAAGTGGCTAAAGTAGAAATCAAAAATGGCACTTGGATTAATGGTTTGGCCAGTAAAACTTCGATTGATTTAGAAAAAAATAATTTTATAGTTTTAAGGATTAGTAATTCTAGCCAACGAGATTTTAATAAAACAATTATTTATGACTTAAGTTATGGAGCTAAAGATGAAGCTCTTAAGTATTTAAAAAATTATTTACAAGCTGATGTTTCTTTTTCAATTCCTGATTGGCTAGCTGAAGAAATAAAAGATAGTAATAATTCAGAAGAATTTGAAGTTCCTGATTTTCTTATAGTTTTAGGTCAGAACGCCAGTAATATCAGTTTTTAATAATTAATTAATATGTTTAATAACAACCTACCTCTTATAGTTATAATTGGCCGAACTAATGTTGGTAAATCAACTTTATTTAATCGTTTGGTTGAATCTAATCAAGCCATAGTTTCTCCAATAGAAAATACTACTCGTGATTTTAATTATAATATAATTAATTGGCGATATAATGATTTTCAATTAATTGATTCAGCTGGAGTTTCAGATACTTTTGATTTGAATAAAAAAATAGATAAAAATATTAGTGGGTTAGATGAAATAAATCAAAAAGCACAAAAACAAGTTTATGAATTAATAAAAAAAGCTGATTTGCTTTTTTTTGTTGTTGATAATAAAGATGGAGTACTACCAGAAGATAGAAATATAATAAATTTTTTAAAAAAAAGAAATTATCAAAATAAAACATTTTTAATTGTAAATAAGGTTGATGATTTTAAACAAAGATCGGAAGCTAGTCAGTTTAATAAATTATCATTAGGAGAACCAATATTAATTTCTTCAGCTACTGGTTCTGGTTTGGGAGATTTATTAGATTTAACAATCAACTTTTTTAAAGATAATAAAAAAATAAAGATTAAAGAAAGTAAAGAAGAAGATCGTGAAAGGATAAATTTATGTATAATTGGTAAACCTAATGTTGGTAAATCATCATTATTAAATTCTTTTTTAGGTTATGAAAAAGCTATTGTTAGTGATATTCCTCACACTACCAGAGAATCACAAAATTCAGAAATTATATATAAGGATAAGATTATTAATATTATTGATACGGCTGGTATAAGTAGAAAAGGTTTAAAAACCAAGGGATTAGAAAAGTACGGAATTATTAAATCTAAACAAAGTTTAAAGAAGGCCGATATTGTTTTATTAATGCTAGATATTAATGATTTATTGACCAAGCAAGATGCTAGATTAGTGGAAGAAATTACTGATTTAGGAAAAAGTTTTATAATAGTCGCTAATAAATGGGATTTAATAGAAGATCGTAATACAAAAAAATGGACCAGAGAAATAAATATTCGTCTACCTTTTATACTATGGGCTCCTATTTTATTTATTTCAGCTAAAACCGGAGAAAAAACTAATAAGATATTTGATTTAGTTTTAAAAATAAATGAAAGTCGAAAGAAAAAATTAAGTGATACAACTTTAGATAGGTTTTTGAATAAAATGATAAAAATACATAAACCATCTAAAGGAAGAGGAATAAAACATCCTAGAATTTTTAGTTTAAAACAGGTTTGGGATAATCCACCTCGTTTTGAAGTTAAGATTGGTTCGCAAGAAGATTTACATGATTCTTATTTACGTTTTCTAGAGAATAGACTAAGAGAAAATTTTGATTTCGTTGGAACTCCTGTTAGAGTTTCAGTAAAGAAGAATAAAAAAATTCATGGACAAAGAGAATAATTTTTGTTATTTTATTTATTTTATGTTATAATCCTAACATTAAAATTTAATTTATATTTATAATTTTTATAAAACTATGTTAAAAAACAATTTTAAAAAAACAATTTTATTCACAGCTGTTTTTTCTTTAATCTTTTTATCAGCTTGTAGTATTAAAAAAGATACTAAAGAAATAAGTATTGATGAGGCTAAAGTTAAAGCCGAAAAATTTATTAATGATAATTTTATGGATGCTAGTAGTACTGCTGTTATTGTTAATATAGAAGAAGATGAGCAAACAGATTTATACAAATTTACTCTTGATTTAGGAGATGGTCAAACTTATGATTCATATATTAGTAAAGATGGTGAAGAATTTTTTCCTCAAGCCTATAACATTGCTGAGTTAGAAGAAAGTTTAAATACTACTTCTTCTGAAAGTACTAGCACTGAAAGTACAGAAATTAGTTATGAAGGTTTTAATGAATCAGCTGATTTTTCAACTGATAAAAAGGTAGCTATTTATTTTTTCTGGGGTGATGGTTGTCCTTATTGTGCAGCTCAAAAAGAAGCAATGAGTGCTTGGGTTACTAAATATCCAGACATAGACATTAAAACTTATGAAACCTGGAATAACACTGATAATGTTACTATATTAGAAGATATGGCTAAAGCTTATGGAACTACCGTTCAAGGAGTTCCAATGACTTTTATTGGTGATAAATATTGGGTTGGATATGCTGAATCAATGGAAACAGAAATGATAAATAAAATTGATGAATGCTTAAAAGGTAGTTGTGAAAATCCAGGTGATAGATTAAAATAAAGTAAAGAAAATAATATAAATGAAATAAAAAATAATCGTGTATAACGATTATTTTTTTATTTATTATTATTTATATATTAATCATAATTTCAGTGAAAGCAAAAATTAACCAGAATATAAAAAGATAAAAAGCTTCTCGTTTAGAAAGACACTTTCCTGTTCTCATAAAATGAAATAATATAAAAGAAGCAACAACCATAAATATACCAGTGGTATAAACTGTTTTTTGCGGAAATGAAAAAGGATTTATTAAAGCTAATATTCCCACTACGATAGTCGCATCAGCTAATACAGTTCCTAAAAGATCGCCTATAGCTAATGAATCATCGTGTTTTTTTATAGAGTGTAAAGAAAAAAATAGTTCTGGTATAGTAGTTCCTAATCCAATTACTAACATCCCTATAATAATAGAATTTATTTTTAAAATATTAGCAATAGATGTAGCTGATGTAATAACAAAATGAGAACCAATCAATAGAATAGCCATGCTTAATAAAAGTCCTATAATATTTTTTAATTTACCATCTTCAGACTTAACTCTCATTTTTAATTCATCGTTATCTCTTAGGGTCATGTAATAAAAAAAGATTCCAACTACAATAAGTATAATACCTTCCCATCTAGATAAATATCCATTGAAACTAAAAAATAGGGGAAGTAATAACATAAAAGGATAAACAGATTGTTTTTTTAATATTTTACTTTCTACTTTTAAATTTCTTTTGGCTGACCAAATAATAATAGCAAAGATTAAAGTTAAATCAGCTACGTTTGATCCGAATAACATACCAAGACCCAAGGAAGAAGCATTATTTAAAGCCGAATTTATGGAAATAAATGTTTCAGGTAGAATGGAAATGATAGCTACGATAATAAAACCAATGACATATTTTGAAAGATTAAAACCTTTAGCTAATCGGCCGGCATATTTAGTTGCCATTGTTGAACCTTTTATAACCATGTAAAAAGCAACAACAAATATAAATAATTCTTTATACATATTACTACTAATTTTACATTATAAAGTGAATTTAGTCCAATAAATATTGTATAATTATAAAAAATTATTTTTAAAAACATTTTGATTTATATATAGTTTAATTTCTTAAATTAATGCTTATTAGTATATCAGAACAGATAAATAAGTTAATATTAAGATTTAGTCAATGTTTTAGCGGTTTTTGTATTGCTTTTGTTTTTAAATTTATAATGATATTTATATTTTAAAAAACATTCTGTAAATTGGAGTATTTTTGTTAGTGGTCTTTGAAAGGAAAATTTTTATATTAATGTTAAATATTCTATCATAGATAGATATATTGACAGATTATATATCATCATATATACTATAAATAGTTACTATATTAAACAAAATTATATGATAAATAAAAAGTCTTTAGGTAATAAAATAAAATTATTGCGAGAAGAAAAAAATTTAAGTCAAGATAATCTAGCTCAAAAGATTGGACTATCAAGAGTGGCTATATCGCAGATTGAACAAGGCAATAGAGGTGTTGATTTTTTAGAGTTGGCTAAAATAGCAGAAATTTTTAAATTGAAAACAGATTATTTTTTAATTGAAGATGTATTACCCGACATTAAGTTATCTGACAATAGATTGGTTGATAATTTTAATCCGAATAAATTAAAAAATATTATTTTATATATATTAGAAAAATGTGCTGGCAAACCGAATGTTGGTGAAACAGTATTGTATAAATTATTGTATTTTGTTGATTTTGATAGTTTTGAAATTAATAATAAATCAATTTCTGGTTTAAATTATGTTCATTTACAATATGGACCAGCTCCAGTTGCTAGTCAATATTTGTCAGTGATTGAAGAAATGAAAACTAATAAAGAGTTAAAAATAATTATTCAGGATTATTACGGATTAAAGATTAAACGTTATATTAATTTAATTAATTATGATTTAGACTCTTTATCTCCTAAAGAAATTAAGATTGTAGATGATGTTATAGGTTCGCTTTCTAATATGTCGGCTTTTCAAATAGAAGATTATTCTCATGGTGACGCTCCTTGGCAATTGACCAAAGATAAAGAAGTTATTCCATATTCTCTTGTTTTTGAACGTCAAACACCCTATTCAAAAAGAGAAACTGATGATCTAAGATATTTTAAGATAACAAGCGCTAAAGATATATTAAATCAATTAGGGCCTATTTCTAAAGAGGAATATGATTATTATGAAAATTTATGATGACCAAAGGTGAAATTAATTTTGGCGATATTGTTTGGGTTGAATTTGATCCCAGCGTCGGTCATGAATATCAAGGTAAACGTCCGGCAATCGTAGTTCAATCAAATGAGCAATTAGCTAAATCAAATTTAGTTACTATAATTCCTTTAACTTCTCAGAAAGACAATATTGTTTCTGACGATGTTTTAATAGAGGCGAATACAATAACTAATCTAAAATCGGATTCAATAGCCAAGGTTTATTGCCTAACTTCTTTTGATTATGTTCGATTTGAAAAAATAATTGGTAAAATAAATAAAGAATCAATAATAAAAATTAAAAGTTATTTTTAAAAACATTTTGATTTATAAATTAAAAAGAGACTTGGAACACTCCAAATCTCTTATGTGGACCTTAAGGGACTCGAACCCTTGACCCCCTGCTTGCAAAGCAGGTGCTCTAGCCAACTGAGCTAAAGGCCCTAACAACAAAAATATAATAATTTAAAAAATTTATTAAGTCAAGGATTTTAATTTATTAAAGGAGATAAAGATGTTTTCATGAAACCATTAAACAACCCAGTTACTAATAATAATCCAAAAAAAATAAATATTAGTCCGATTAGTTTATAACCTAATCGTGATCCTCCTTGACTTCCTAATTTTTCTTCAAACCAAGAAATACGACCAAAATTTTCTAATAAAAATTCGGTCTTTATAACTATTAGGGTGCCTAAGGCAATTAAAATTAAACCTCCTATAATTTTCATATTTTTTATTTTATATAATTTAAAGGATTTTGTTGAACTCCATTAACTCTAACTTCAAAGTGAATATGAGGTCCGGTTGACCAACCAGTTGATCCCATATTAGCTATAATATCTCCTCGACTAACTTTATCTCCAGCTTTTACATGTAATTTTGAAGCATGACCATATAATGTTTTTAATCCACCACCATGATTGATTATTACATTGTATCCATAACCATTACTCCATCCAGATTTTTCTACCACTCCATCTTCAGCAGCGTATAAGGGAGTTCCAGTTTTATTGGCAATATCTAATCCCTTATGACTCCAAGAATAATATTGAGTTATTCTACTTCCAACTGTTGGCCATAATAATTTACCTCCAGTATAGGCTGGTTTATTATTGGCATTGTTAGTATTTTGATTAATAGTGGTTCCAGAATAACTTCTATTAACAACAGTTGTTTTTTCAATTATTTTCTTTCCTCCTAATATAAATAATTTTTGTCCAATTGTTAAAGCTTCATTTTCGTAAATATCATTATTATCTATAATAGCTTCATTAGTAACTCCATATTTAGAAGCTATTTTACTAATATTTTCATTTTTAGCTACGGTATGCATTATTCCATCACTAGGTAATATGGTTAATTTTGTTCCAGGTTTTATTAAAGAATTGGAACTTAAATTATTTTCCCATAAGATAGTATTAACATTTAATCCAAAATTATTAGCTATACTGGAAATAGTATCACCAGATTGAATTACATATTCAATTATTTTATTTCTAGTACTAGTTTCTGAAGTATTTAAACCACTATTAGTTAAAAGATCTCCATGTTCAGAAACTACTACTAATTGATTATTAGAATCTGGACCTATTTTTGTTTTAGTTTTTAATATTCCTGATTGATTTATATATTGAGACAAAACCATGTTTTCCAAACTGGCGTCTTCTAATGTTTCTATAATTAATTCTTCATTATCAGATTCTTCAAAATCAGATTTGATATTTTTAGCTAAAGTTGTTTTGTATATTTCATCCGATAAATTCTGTGCCCTAGTTTTTTTTATATTATTTGTTAATACAAATACAAAAACCAATAATATAATTATAATAATTGAGGCATTTTTTTTTAATAAATAAAATCTAGAATTGTTTCTTTTATTTATTTCTTTTACTTTTTTGTAAATTAAGATATAATTATAATAGATTTTTATTAAAATTTTAAAGAATAAAAAATTTAATATAGCTAAAACTATTTTTTTAGCTATATTTAGGATAAAAACAACGATTTTTTGTATTAAAAAAAGTGTTTTTATTAAAATTATTGGTATTTTAATTGATAAATTCTTAAATTTAATATATTTATAATTAACTATAAAAGTTTAGCATCCCTAAGTTTTTTAGTCAATTTTAATTAAAAATATGTATAAAATTGTTTTAATTCGTCACGGAGAAAGTGAATGGAATAAATCTGGCAAATTTACTGGTTGGGTAGATGTTAATTTATCACCTCTTGGATTTAAACAATCTAGAAAAATAGGGGCTTTATTAAAAAAGGGAAAATTTTCTTTTAATTTATGTTTTACTTCTTTTTTAAGAAGAACGGTTAAAACAGCTACTATTATTTTAGACGAAATGGATTTATTATGGTTACCAATGATCAAAGATTGGAGACTTAATGAAAAACATTATGGTTGTCTTCAAGGTTTAAATAAAAAGGAGATGGTTAAAAAGTATGGAGAAGAACAAGTTCTTTTGTGGCGTAGATCATATAATATAGCTCCACCAGCAATAAAAATTTCTAGCCCTTATAATCAAATGACAGATTCTCGTTATAGTTTTCTTAAAAAACCAGTTTTAACAGAGTCTCTTAAAGATGTGGAAGATCGAGTTATTCCTTTTTGGAAAAAAGAAGTGTTACCTAATTTAAAAGCAAACAAAAAAATATTAATCGTAGCTAGTGGTAATAGTTTAAGAGCTTTAATGAAATATTTAGACAATATATCAGAAAGAGATATAGTAAATTTTAATATTCCCGTAGCTGTTCCTATGGTTTGTGAATTTGATAAAAATTTTAAATTAAAGAAATGGTCATATTTAGGGGATAAACAAGAAATAAAAAAATTAATTAATGATACTATAAAGCAAGGTAAAATAAAATAATTTGAATTTTATGAAAAATACAAATAATAATCTTATTAATTTAGATCAAGGAGTAATTCAAGCCCTTAATTTTTTAAAAGATATAAAATTACCAGTATTGAATACAAAAAAATTTAAATTTCCAATTGTAGTTGGGAGTGGTAATGCTTTTAATGCTGGACAAATTTTATTTTCTAATAAACCAGCCTTCTTCTCCGATGAAACTAATTTTAAAAATGATGTTATTAAGTATAAGGAGTTAATAAAAAATAAAATAATAAGTGAAGCCATAATAATTTCAGCTTCAGGAGAAAAAGATTCAATATGGGAATTACAATTAGCTAAAAAGAATGATTTAAAAACAATATTATTAACTTGTTCGCCTAATTCTAGTGCAGCTAAAATAGCTGATGAAGTTATTGTTTATCCTAAAATTAATGAACCCTATACTTATAATATCTCAACTTATTTAAGTATGATATTTTCAACCGGAAAGGAAAAACCTGAGAATATTTTAAAATTTTTACAAAAATTAAAATTAATGAGTGGTTTTAAAAACTTTAAAGCTTATTCTTTCGTTGTACCCGATAAATTTTCAGCCATAGCTCCAATGTTGGATATTAAAAAAAGTGAGTTATTTGGTTCTAAAGTATCCATTAGAGCTTTTAGTTTTGGACAAGCTCGTCATGCTAAGTTCGTTATTAGAGATAAAAACGAATTAGTTATAACTCTTGGTTCAGAAAAAAATTTATATTTTGGAGAAGCTAAAAGTCGTTGGCAAATAGCCTTACCATCAGGGGTTGATTTTGCTTTTATTTTTTGTTTAACTTATTATTTGATAGGTCAGATTCAAAAAAGCAAACCACCTTATTTTAAAAAGAATATAAAAAAATATTGTTTAGATTATGGTCCTAAAGCTTATGGATCAAAAAAACCTTTTACGGTAATAGTTTCAAAATAATAATTAATTTTAAAAAATATGTCAGGACATTCTAAATGGGCCACAACCAAAAGAGCTAAAGCCGTGGTTGATGCTAAAAGAGGAGCAGCTTTTACCAAAATAGCTAATACTATAACTATAGCGGCCAGAGAAAAAGGTGGTGATCCAGAAACCAATCCATCACTTCGTATGGCTATAGATAAAGCTAAAACTCTTAATATGCCAAAAGATAATATTGAACGAGCAATAAAAAGAGGTACTGGAGAATTAGCCGGAGAAGTAATAGTAGAACTTTTTTATGAAGGTATTTTCCCTAATAATGCTCAATTTGTAATTAAATGTCTAACCGATAATAAAAATAGAAGTGCTTCTGAAGTTCGTCATGTTTTCACCAAACATGGTGGAAGCTTAGGATCGGTTATGTGGAATTTTGAGCAGAAAGGTTTAATCGTGGTATTAAAAAATATTTTAGAAGAGAAAAATATTGATTTAGAAACTTGGCAATTGGAATTAATAGATGCTGGGATAGAAGATTTCAAGATAGAAGATGATGTTATTTTAATTTTTACTCAAATTGACAATCTACAGAATATAAAAAACATTTTAAATAAACAAAATATAATAATGGAATCAGCTGAAATAGAATATGTACCCAAAGATAAACAAATTTTAAGTTCAGTCGAACAGGAAAAGATGACTAATTTTATTGAAGCCTTAGAAGACCTAGAGGATGTGAACGATTATTATTCTAATTTAGATATCTAATAATTAATGTTTTTTTAAATAGGTAATCATGAAAGAACGATTTAAATCGTTCTTTTAGTTATCCACAATTAATATTATTTATTTTTTATTTTTTTAAACAAACAATTCTAAAATTATTTAATATTAGCTATTTTTTTAACATTTGGCAGCTTATTATTTTTTTGCTATACTTTAAATAAACAATATGTAGTGGTTAGAATAAGTTTAAATATACTATATATTGTATTATATTATTTTTAACAAAATAATCATGAAATGCCCAGTTTGCCATTTTGATGACACAAAAGTTGTGGATTCTAGAAATTCAGGAGACGGTTTTCTTATTCGTCGTCGTCGAGAATGTTTAAAATGTGGTTTTCGTTTTTCTACTCATGAAGAAATGGAGATTTTGGATTTGGCAGTCATTAAAAAGGATGGTCGTCGTGAAAGTTACGACCGAGAAAAATTAATAAATGGATTAAAAAAAGCTTTAGAAAAACGAGGAGTTGATGAAGAAAAATTTAAACAATTAATTTATTGTATTGAAAGAGATTTACAGGCTTTAAATAAAAATGAAATTGATTCAACTGAAGTAGGAGAGGTTGCTATGAAAAACTTAAAAAAAATAGATAAGATTGCTTATATTAGATATGCTTCTGTTTATCAATCTTTTGAGGATTTAGAAGAATTTAGTGAAGAATTGGATAAATTATTAAAAAAAAGAAAATTAAATAAAAATTAAAAAAAATATTATGCCAAGCAACATTTCTAAAATCTTAAAACGTTCGGGTGATATCGTTGATTTCGATATTTCCAAAATTACTAAAGCTATTAATAAAGCAATGGAAGCCGTAGAAGAAAAAAATGAAAAATTAGCCGATGAACTGAGTGCTAAGGTTTTAGAAAAGATTCAGAATAAATTTTTCTATAAAACTATTCCAGCCGTGGAAGAGATTCAAGATATAGTGGAAGAAGTTTTGATAGAAAATAAAATGATAAAAGTTGCTAAGGCCTATATTTTATATCGTGATCAACATCGACAAGTTAGAGATATAGCTCAAAGTTCAGAAGATAAATTAATGGAAAGTTATTTAGGTCAAACTGATTGGCGATTAAAAGAAAATAGTAATATGAGTTTTTCAGTTCAAGGATTAAATAATTATATTGCTTCTTCTATTTCTGCTAAATATTGGCTAAACAAATTATATCCAGAAAAAGTAAGAATGGCTCATCTTAATGGAGATATACATATTCATGATTTAGGTTTATTAGCTCCTTATTGTTGCGGTTGGGATTTGAAAGATTTATTAATAAAGGGTTTTGGGGGAGTTGATATCAAAATTCAGAGTAAACCAGCTAAACATTTTAGAAGTGCCTTAGGTCAAATAATTAATTTCTTTTATACCATGCAAGGCGAAGCAGCTGGAGCTCAAGCTTTTTCTAATTTTGATACCTACTTAGCTCCTTTTATAAGATATGATAATTTATCATATAAGGATGTTAAACAAGCCTTACAAGAATTTGTGTTTAATGTTAATGTTCCAACTAGAGTAGGATTTCAAACTCCCTTTACTAATATAACCCTAGATGTAACTCCACCAAAATCAATTGCTCAAGAGAATGTTATAATCGGAGGAGAAATAATGAATACTACTTACGGAGATTTCCAGGAAGAAATGGATATTTTTAATCAAGCTTTTGCTGAAATAATGATCGAAGGTGATTCTACTGGTAAAGTATTTTCTTTTCCTATTCCAACTTATTGTATAGATAAAGATTTTGACTGGAATAGAAAAAGTCTACAACCAATGTGGGAAATGACTTCTAAATATGGTATTCCTTATTTTTCAAATTTTGTTAATTCCGATATGAACCGAGATGATGCTCGTAGTATGTGTTGTCGTTTAAGACTGGATAATCGTGAGTTACGAAAAAGAGGTGGTGGTTTATTCGGAGCTAATCCGTTAACTGGAAGTTTGGGAGTGGTAACTATAAACATGGCTCGTTTAGGATATTTATCAAAAGATGAAAATGATTTTAAATCTCGTTTATTAGAATTAATGAAAATAGCTAAGGAAAGTTTAGAAATAAAAAGAAAAGTAGTAGAAACTTTTACTGAAAATGGATTATATCCTTATTCCAAATATTATTTATCTCAAATAAAAGAACGTTTTGGTAGTCATTGGAAAAACCATTTTAACACTATTGGTTTAAATGGAATGAATGAAGCTGTTGTTAATTTATTAAATGAAGATATTACTACTAAAAAAGGTAATCAATTTGCTTTAGATATAATGGATTTTATGAGAGAAGTTATTGCTGATTTTCAAGCTGAAACTGATGATTTATATAACTTAGAAGCTACTCCAGCCGAAGGTTGTACTTATCGTTTTGCTAAAAAAGATAAAGAATTATATCCTGATATTATTTGCGCTAATAATAGTTTAGTAAAAAATGAAGGAGCTGACCCTTATTATACCAACTCCACTCATTTACCAGTTAGTTTTACTGATGATATTTTTTCGGCTCTAGATTTACAAGATGATTTACAAATAAAATATACCGGTGGAACTGTCTTACATGGTTTTCTTGGAGAGAAAATAAATGATCCAGAATTAACTAAAAAATTAGTTAAAACTATAGTTGAAAATTATCGTCTACCATATTTCACCATTACTCCAACTTTTTCTATCTGTCCGATTCATGGATATTTATCTGGAGAACATAAGTATTGTCCTATTTGTGATGAAGAAAAAGGTTTGGGAGCTTTTGCTTTAGATAAGAATATAAAATCAACTGGTTGTCAATCTTGTTAAAAATTAAAAAAAGATTATAATATAATAATTAATATGAATAAAATTATGTCACCAATTCAAACGGATAAAAGAACTGAATGCACTGTCTATAGTCGAGTTGTTGGTTGGATTACTCCAACAAAATGTTATAACAAAGGTAAAATGGCTGAGTATAATGATCGTAAGACTTATAAAATTAGAGTTGATAAGATTAACGAAAAATAATTTATTGTTTCCGTTAGTTTTTGATTTTTAAAAATGGTAATAGGTGGATTAGAAAAACTTAGTATGATTGATTTTCCTGGATGTATATCAACTGTCGTTTTTACTGTTTCCTGTAATTTTCGTTGCCATTTTTGCTATAACCCTATGCTTGTCCTGGCTAATACTGGTGAGGGCGAGAGTGAATATAAAGAAGAAGATTTTTCTGTAATTTCTGAGAAAGATCTTCTTCTTTTTTTAAAGAAAAGAATTGGTAAAATAGAAGGAGTAGTTATTTCAGGTGGAGAACCAACTCTACAACCAGACCTAAAGGATTTTATAATAAAAATAAAAGAAATTGGTTTTAAGATAAAGGTTGATACTAATGGAACTAATTATAAAATAATAAATGATTTAATAGAAAATAAATTAATTGATTATGTAGCTATGGATATAAAAGCACCATTAGAAAAATATTCGGATGTTGTTGGAGTTAAAGCTAATATTAATGAAATAAAAAAAACTATAAAATTTCTATTATCAGGAGTAATTCCTTATGAGTTTAGAACTACTGTAGTTTCAGGTTTACATACGGAGAATGATATTATAAAAATGTCCGAAGAAATTGCCAGAGCTGAAAAATGGTTTTTGCAAAGATTTAAATCTGATACTGAATTAGTAAATAATATTTTCAAAAATAAAGAGACTTTTTCTATAGCTGAAATGAAAAAACTAGTATTTTTAGCTAGAAAAAATGTTCCTAATTGTAAATTAAGAGAATAAATGAAAGTATTTATTAAAATCTTAGTTTGATTTTTGACTTCTTTTTTGGTATAATTTTAAATGTAATTAAATTTATAAATATGGATAATAAAATTAGTGAACAAATTAATGATATTTTAGAAGAGGAGGTTATTAAAAAAGAAGAAGATCCTCAAATTAATAATTCTGATTTAAAAAAGTTAATTGAAAGGAACATTGATTTAAATCAAGAAATATTAGATTCAGTGACCTATGTTAAAAAATATATACAATTACAAAAAGTTTTTTCTCTTTTAAAAATTATTATAATAGTTATTCCTGTAATTTTTGCTATATTGTATTTAACCCCTATTTTTAAAGATATTTCTGTTCAGTTTGATGGTTTTGATAATTTTTTAAGACAAATATATAGTATAAATTAAAAAATATGAGTAATGATAACGAAGTAATTTTTTTTGCTCAAACTAATTTTCGCAATCAAATGCGACGTTTTGGAATTAAAACGGATGATCGTCGTCGTCATATGTATTTGATAGGAAAAACTGGAATGGGAAAATCAACTGTTTTAGAAAATATGATAGTTGAAGATATTAGAGCTGGAAAAGGTGTAGCTGTAGTTGATCCTCACGGAGATTTAGCTGAAAAAGTTATTAAATATATACCAGAAGAAAGAATAAAAGATGTTGTTTATTTTAACCCATCTGATATTGATTATCCAATAGCTTTTAACTTGGTGGAGCAAGTTGAACCCCACTTAAGACATCTAGTAGCCTCTGGGTTAATAGGTGTCTTTCAAAAATTATGGGCTGATTCTTGGGGACCTAGATTAGAATATATTTTAAGAAATTCCATATTAGCCATTTTAGATTTTCCCGGTTCAACTTTATTAGGAGTAGTAAGAATGTTATCTGATAAGGAGTATAGAAAAAAAGTTGTAGCTAATATTAAAGATCCGGTAGTTAAATCTTTCTGGGAAAAAGAATTTGCTGGTTATGCTGATAAATTTGCTTCCGAAGCGGTATCACCTATTCAAAATAAAGTTGGGCAATTTTTATCTAGTTCTTTGATGAGAAACATAGTTGGACAAACAAAATCAACTATTGATATGAGAAAGATAATGGATGAAGGTAAAATATTAATAATGAATTTAAGTAAAGGAAGGATTGGTGAAGATAATTCAGCTTTATTAGGTGCTATGATGATAACTAAGATTCAATTAGCGGCTATGAGTAGAGTTGATGTGGACGAAAAAGATCGAAGAGACTTTTATCTATACATTGACGAATTTCAAAATTTTTCTACTGAGAGTTTTGCTAATATTTTATCTGAAGCTAGAAAATATCGTCTTAATTTAATAATGGCTCATCAATATATTGAACAATTAGATGATAAAGTTAAACCAGCTGTTTTTGGAAATGTAGGAACAATTATAGTTTTTAGAGTTGGGGCTACTGATGCTGAAGAATTAGTTAAAGAATTTACCCCAGTTTTTACGGAGGAAGATATAGTAAATTTACCAAAATATGAAATGTATTTGAAATTAATGATAGATGGAATTGCCTCTGATCCTTTTTCAGCTAAAGGTTTACCTCCTTTATTAAAAGAAGAAAGAACTGATAATGAGGAAGAAGTTATTAAGTATTCTCGTGAAAAATATGCCAATAGAAGAAATGAAGTGGAAGAAACAATTATGGCTTGGCATCAAAGTTCAGTTGATGGAGGAAGGGTTGGAAGTGATAAAAAAAATATTAGTGATGGTTTTTCTGGGAGATGTTCTGTTTGTGGAGTTGATATAGTTATTCCTTTTAAACCAGATGGAATTAGACCTCTTTTTTGCCAAAAATGTTTAGCAGAACGAAGTAGAAAAATGAATTCTAATGAAAAAAATATACCGAGGGAAAATCATAACAGAAAACCAATAGTAAATAATATAGTTAACAAAAAAACTTCAATTGAAAAACCAATTGTAAAAAAGGTAAATTATATACCACCTCAAAATGTAAAAAGTAATTTATCTAATCAAACTGGTTTTACTCCAGTGGAAGAAATAATTGATGATAAAAAAATAAAGACCATGAGTTTAAATGATTTAAAAGGAGCTCAACCAGTTAAATTTTCCAACAAAAAAAGAATTGTTAATGATAAAAAAAATTCTGAACAAGAATTAAAAGAAGGTGAAGATGTTATTCTTGACAATTAAAGAATTATTTTTCTATGAATTATTTAAAAGTATCAAAAGCTACCGAATTGTCGGGACGAGATAGAATTATTTATCGTTTATTTGAAATATTCCCTGGTTTTTTATCAGTCGGAACATTATTAGCTTTAATTATTTTATCTTATTTTAAGCCAGTTTGGGTGGCTTATTTTATTATTGCTTTTGATGTTTACTACTTATTGTGGGTTATTTTCTTTGCCACCTATTTACTTATTTCCTATAAAAAATTAAGAAAAAATAAAGCCATTGATTGGTTTAAAAAATGTGAAGAATTATCTAACAATCAAAAAGATTTGCCTGAAAATTGTTTGGCTCATCAAAACTGGAAGTGGACAGATGTTATTCATTTAATTATTCTTCCCACCTATAATGAAAGTTTAGAAGTTATAAGAACAAGTTTTAATGGTTTAATAAGTAATGGATATCCAAGCAAGGATATGATAGTTGTTTTAGCCATGGAAGAACGAGCCGGAGAATCAGCTCATGTTAAAGCCGAAATAATTAGAAAAGAATTTGAAAGTAAATTTAGAAATTTATTAATAACTTTTCATCCTGATAATATCCCTGGTGAATTAAAGGGTAAGGGAGCTAATCAATCTTATGCCGGAAAGATAGTTAAGAGAGAAATAATAGATAAAGAAGGATTAAATTATAATAAAATATTAGTAAGTGTTTTTGATATTGATACCGCCGCTACCATTAATTATTTCTTTTGTTTAACTTATAAATTTTTAACCGTTAATAATCCTTATCAAGCCAGTTATCAACCAATTCCGGTTTATCATAATAATATTTGGCAAACTCCTTTTTTTGCTAGAGTATCGTCATCGTCTAATTCTTTTTGGCAAATGATGCAACAAATTCGTCCAGAAAAATTAGCTACCTATTCTTCTCATTCTATGACTTTTAAAGCTTTAGCTGATATAGGTTTTTGGGCTCCTAATATGGTTAGTGAAGATTCAAGAATATTTTGGCATTGTTTTTTACACTATAATGGAGATTATAGGGTTGAACCTTTATATTTTCCAGTTTCAATGGATGCCACTTGTGATAAAAACTTTTGGCAGACAATGAAAAGTTTATACAAGCAACAACGTCGCTGGGCTTGGGGCACAGAAAATGTTCCTTATTTAATTTTTAATTATTTCAAAAAAAGAAAAGAAATGAAAACTTGGCCATCACTGCGCCATATTTGGATCCAAATTTATGGTTTTTATTCTTGGGCCACTACTGCCTTAATTATCGGAGTAGTTGGTTGGTTTCCGATGCTATTAGGAGGTGATCGTTTTAATGGAATGGTAGTAGCTTTAAATTTACCTGATATTACTAGTAAATTAATGACTATTTCAATGGCCGGTATGTTAATCTCGGCTGTGGTTTCCACTTTTTTATTACCAAAACGACCTGATAGTTATGGATTTTTTAATAATGTTTTATTATTTTTAGAATGGATTTTTATTCCAGTTTGTGTTATATTTTTTGGTGCCATACCTTGTTTAGATGCTCAAATAAGATTAATGTTTGGAAAATATATGGGTTTTTGGGTAACACCCAAAGAGCGTTAATGTTTTTAATTTTTTAAATTATGGCTACTAAATATAATCTTAGTCCAACTGAAAAATTGAATTATGTTCAAAAAGGAAAACCCAAGGGTCAATTCAAAAAAACCTTTAAGCAGGTTTTATTATCTTTTGCTTTAATCGGACTTTTTGTTTTAATGTTTGTTCCTTATTTAAGAAATTACAAGAAAAACAAAATTATGGATGCTGAAATAGCCGAAGCTAAGGCTAATATAAGTCAATATGAAAAAACTAATGAAGAATTAAAAATAATTACTTCCTATTTATCAACTAATCAAGCGGTGGAAGAAAAAGCCAGATTAAATCTTGGTTTACAAAAAGCCGGAGAAAAAGTTGTAGTGATAAAAAAAGATGAAAATGAAGATATAAATACCAGTACTGAAGAAAAAATAGAATTACCAAATTATAAAAAATGGTTAAATTACTTTTTTAATAATTAAAGTTTAAAATAAATGAAGAAAAAAATATTCATAGGATTTTTTGTTTTATTAAGTTTGTTAGTATCAACAAACTTTGTTTTAGCCGATCAATTAAGTAGTAGAAATTTTAATATTTCTTTAAATAAAGAAACCATCGCTAAGGGCTATACAGTTTCTACAGTTGATAATTATTTAAAACTCTCTTTGATTCCAGGGATATTGTCGGATGAAACAAAAGTAATAGTAGAAGAAATAGCTGATTCTGAAGTATCTTTACCTTGGAATTTAGAAAAGAAAAGTTCAGTTATTCAATTTGAATTTACAAATAAAAAAGCTTATGATAACAATCGACCTTTTTATATCCAGATGTCTTATGATGAAATGGATGATAATTATAAACAAGTATTTTTTTATGATAAAAACTATAATGCTTGGCGACCTCTACCAACTCAAGATTTTCCAAAAGAAAAATTTGTTCGTTCTTTAATTCATTTACCTTATGCTCGTTTAGCAGTTTTTTCTTATTCCGATATTATGACGGTTGGTAAAGCTAGTTGGTATAAATATAAAGGAGGAAATTTTGCAGCTTCACCTGATTTTCCGACTGGATCTTTAATTAGGGTTCGTAATTTAGACAATAATAAATTTGTTGATGTTACTATTAATGATTATGGTCCAGATCGTTCTCTTCATTCTGATCGAGTGATAGATTTGGATGCGGTAGCTTTTTCCAAAATAGCTAATAAATCAGACGGGTTAATAAATGTAGCCATTGAACCTTTAAAAATTGCTAATAGTGATTTAAAAAATACACTGTCTTCTGGTTTTGCTTATACTACTCCTCAAATTAGTTCTGATTCAGTGATAGTTATAGATGAATCTAATGGAAATATTATTTATGAAAAAAAGGCTGACATTATTAAACCCATAGCTAGTTTAACAAAAATATTTTCTGTTTATAATTTTTTAAATATTAATCAAAATCAAACTCGTTTAGATGAAATTATTGCCTATAGTGAACAAGATGAAAAATATAATTTAAATTATGGAGCTAAATGGGAACTGGCTTTAATAAATTTAGCTGATGGTGATTTATTATCCATTAAAGATTTAATTTATTCAGCCATGGTTCGATCAGCTAATAATGCTGTGGAAACTTTAGTTAGAGTAAGTGGTTTAAATCGTTCCGATTTTATTACTAAAGTAAATTCTTGGGCTAAAGAAAATGGAGCTAATTCTTTTAATATTAAAGAACCAACCGGATTAGATAAAGATAATATAAGTTCAGCTAGAGATTTAGCAAAATTAGCCTCTATCGTTTTTAAAAATTCCATAATTAGTCAATCAACTATTACTAAAAATTATTCCTTTAAAACTAGAAATGACAACTCTTTAAAATTGCGTTATAATAGTAGTGATTTGGTTTTAAATAATAATTATCGACACTTTGAAATTACTGGATCTAAAACTGGATACTTAGATGAGTCCGGCTATTGTTTAATTACTGAAGCTAAAGTTAATGGAAAAAAAATTATGGTAGTTATTTTGGATGCTGAGTCTCGAGCTAAAAGTTTTAGTGAAACAACCGATTTATTAAATTATACTTTTTATAAAAATAAATAAATTTTTATGATAAAATTAATTAATGTTAATAAGGCCTATAAAAATAAAATAAAAGTTTTAGATGATGTAAACATAAATATTGAAGCTGGAGAATTTGTTTCTATTGTGGGACAATCAGGTGCTGGAAAAACTACTTTAGTTAGAATTTTAATTGGAGAAGAATTAGTTTCTTCAGGACAAGTTTTTGTTGGTGATTGGGATATAACAAAAATTGGACAAAGCGAAGTACCTTTTTTGAGACGACAGATTGGAGTTATTTTTCAAGATTTTAAATTATTACCTAAAAAAACTTTAAGAGAAAATGTAGCTTTTGCTTTAGAAGTTTGTGGTAAAAATAAAATTAAGATAGAAAAAACAGTTGATAGTGTTATGAAAATTGTTGGTTTATACAATAAAATGGATCGTTATCCTCATGAAGTTTCAGGAGGAGAAAAACAACGAACAGCTATTGCTCGAGCCTTAGTTCATCAACCAAAAATATTGTTAGCCGATGAGCCAACTGGAAATTTAGATGCTATTAATGCTAATGATGTAATTGATTTGCTTTTAAAAATAAATAATTTTGGTACCACCGTTATTTTAGTTACTCATAATAGAGAAATAGTAAATAATTTAAAAAAGAGGGTTATTACTATGGAAGATGGTCGAATAATAAATGATCAACAACACGGTAAATATATTATTTAATTTAAAAATATGTTTTCATCTTTTTTAAGAATTTTAAAATTTAGTGTACAAGATATAAGTAGAAATATTTGGTTATCAGTTATCACTGTTACTATTTTGATATTAGCTATGTTTTCTATAAATACTTTAATTCTTACTAAAACAATAAGTGCTAGTGCTATTGATGCTATAAAAAATAAAATTAATATTAGTCTTTATTTAACTTCTAATGCTTCTGAGGCAGAAATTTTCTATTTAAAAGATAAGATTATGGCTATGGATAGAGTAAAAGATGTTAAATATATTTCTAAACAAGAAGCTTTAGATTCTTTTAGAGCCAATAATGAAAATAATGAAGAAATTTTACAGGCCTTAACTGAATTAGGCCAGAATCCATTATCACCTAGTTTAATTATTAATCCTAAGAATGCTGATGAAGTAGCTGATTTAATAGAAGAGTTAAAAGTTCTAGATAGTGAAATAATAGAATCTAGAGATTTTGCCGATAATAGTTTAATTTTAGAAAGAATAAATAATATCACTAATAGAATAAATGATATTGCTATAATTATTATTGCTGTTTTTATTATAACCAGTTTATTGGTTATATATAATTCAATTAAAGTAGCTATTTATACTCATAAAAAAGAAATAGAGATTATGCGTTTAGTGGGAGCTTCAAATATTTTTATACATGCTCCATATTTAATATCATCTTTAATATATACCCTAGTAGCTTCTTTAATAATAATATGTATAACCTTTCCTTTATTAAGTATAGCCCAACCCTATCTAGAAGTGTTTTTTGTTGGTTATAATATAAATGTGGTAAAATATTTTTCTTCTCACTTTTTATCAATATTCGGTATTCAATTTTTAGGTATAGCAATTATTAATATAATAGCCAGTTATTTAGCAGTTAGAAAATATTCTAAAATTTAGATTGACTTTTTTAAGATATTTGTTAGAATTGTTTTGTTATAAAAAAACATTCGAGGATCGTCTAATGGTAGGACTCCAGGTTTTGGTCCTGGCTATCGGGGTTCGAATCCCTGTCCTCGAGCAAATTCAAAAACGTCTTATTGTACGGGCGTTTTTGTGTATGTTTTGGTTCGAATCCTTGTTGGGTGTCGGAATTATTTTAGTATGATATAATATATTTATAAAATAATATAAAAATATGTTTTCAGAAAAAAAGTATATCGCAGAGCAAGAACCAAAAATAATAATCAGAAAATCAATAGAGGCTCCGTTGGAAGTTAAAGAAAATCCTTTTTACGATCCTGAATTTTGGGGAAGAGCCAATTACCCGGATGATATTTATTTGCCTGATTCCGATGAGGCTATATCTTTTGCTATGGCAGCCCATGAAATTGGACATCTTGTGGATGAAGGAAAGAGAGATGACGCACGCTTGGATAACTTTGAGGCAACCAGAGCGGAAGAACAAAGAGCTTGGGATAGTGGTTGGAAATATCTGCAAAAATATGTTTCCGAATATTATCAAGATAGACCAGAAATTATTCCCAAAATTCAACGAGCATTTGAACGGATAAGAGATTTTTTGATGCAAGCTACAGATTTAAGTAAAAATATGTATCTTGAGCAAGGGGTGTTGGATAATTTAGATAGCGAAGAAATAGAAATAATATTAAAAGAAAAGCGAGAAAAGTTTTTTTCTGAAAAAGGCGAAGAATTTAAAAGACTTTTTGAAGACATGAAAAAAGAAAAAATTGGAGTAAAGCCTGATTGGGATAAATTTGTTGAGATTGTAAAAAAAGCAATGCATGATATTATTAACGATAATCAAAAATTACATACATCTTAGTTCGAACATCGTCCGCGACCCCGCCTAGCTTAATTTAACCTCTCCGGTTGATTATTTATTAAATAACGGTTTGCTTTCCAAAATGAGTTGGACTAATACATAAGATTGATTTTTGTCTTATTTTTTGCTATAATATAGGCATGAAAAAACAACTCGGACAATTTTTTACCACAAATTCAGCCTATATTTTACAAGGGTTTAAAAAGTTTATTAAAGGTAAAGAGGTTTTTGATCCTTTCGCTGGAAATCAAGACTTGATTAAATGGGCTAAACAAAATGACTGTAAAAAAGTTATAGGTTTTGATTATGATAAAAAATATATTGATAATAAAAAAGTATTTTTAAATGATTCCATAAACAATCCTCAAAATTATAAATTTGTTTGTACTAATCCACCATATTTACATAAAAATAAGGCTGACAAAAAAACTAAAAGTAAGTTTTTTTCAGGTAAAAACTCATTTTTTGAAGATTTATATCAAGTATCTATAAATTCAATTTTAAATTGCGAAGAAGGTATTATAATTATTCCTTTAAATTTTTTATGTGCTGAAAATTCAAAGAAAATTAGGGCTTTGTTTTTTGATAAGTTTAAAATTATAAAATTAAATATATTTTCTGAACAAGTTTTTGAAGATACTACGTATAATGTTATTTCTTTTTATTTTCAGAAGAAAAAAAGAATCT
>CAYYXD010000005.1:18473-27359 GCA_964475575.1 uncultured Gammaproteobacteria bacterium | reverse complement strand
CATTTGGCTCAAGCTGATGATTCTGATAGTAAATTAAATCAAATTCAAGAAGATAGATTTTTATTAAATTTAGAAATATTACATAATAATAAAATTTATCCTAAGTGGATTCACTTAGGAAATTCAGCCGGAGTTTTTGTATTAAATAATAAAATATTTAATGCTTTTAGACCCGGAATATCTTTTTACGGATATAATCCTTTTAAACCATCAGACATAAATTTTGAAAAAGCTTTAAATTTAAAATCAGCTTTAAGAGTTAATTCTACTATTATAGCTCTTAGAAGGGTTAGAGCTGGAGAAGTAATTTCTTACGGAAACGATTTTCATTTAGATCAAGAAGCTAATATTGGAGTAATTCCTTTTGGATATTTTGAGGGCTTGGATAGAAGATTATTTGATTGTACAAAATTTTTATACAATAAAGATGGTGATATTTTCTGGGCTAAAATCAATGGTAAAATATGTATGAATTTGACTTGCTTAAATTTTGATAATAAATCAGTAGAAATAGGGGATAATGTTAATATAATATCAGAAATAAGGAATATGGATAATTCAGTGGAAAATTTAAGTGATAAAATAAATATTTTAAATTATGAATTGTTAATAAGGTTAAATCATGGTATTAAGAGAAAAATAATATGAAAAAAAGAGTGGTAAGAAGTTATTCCTTTTCTGAACAGAATAGAAAAACAGTCTCCGGTTCATTTAGAGCTCCTTCTAACAGAAAGGAAATAAATTTATTTTGGTTTATCATTATTTCTTTTTTTGTTATTGTAATAACTATACTTTGTTTATTATTTTCTAAAGTTTTTTGTATAAAAGATATAAAAATAGAAGGATTGAATACGATTGATTGTGAAAGTATAGAAAATATTATTTCTGAACAAAAAAATAGTAAATTTTTAATGTTTTCACAAGAAAATTTAATATTATTTGATAAAAACAAGTTAATTAGTAGTCTACAAGATTTTAATTTCATGAGTGTTAAGATTGATAAAAATATTTTTAAAAGAAGTTTAAATGTAAAAATAGAAGAACGTCAACAAGCTATTATTTTTTTAGAAAAAGGCATATATTTTTTCTTAGATAAAGAGGGAAATATTATTTCATATAAAATTGATTGCCAAGTTGTTGAAAAAGAATTATTAAATACTTCTACAAATGATAATATTGAAAATACTTCCAGTGATTCTATTAATAATGACTCTAAAAAAAATAATATTTTATCTAAACTTGATAAAAATGATTGTATTAAGGTTGATGATGGTTATAAAAAAGAAAATCTTTATCCTATTATAGAAAATATTGGCAATGAGAAGGTTGATGATGATGTAAAAAAAGTTGATCTAGATGATGAATATATCAACTTTTGTCTAAAATTATATAATAAATTATATGAAAGTACTGATTTTGGGCTTAAAAATATTATTTTAGACGAAGAAAGGTATAATACTGTAAAAATTAAGCTAAATAACGGCCTAGAGGTGTATTTTAGCCTTAAAAATGACTGTGATGAGCAAATAAAGAGCCTTTTTACCTTAGAAAAAGAGATGAAAAGCGAATTACAGGGTAAAAAGTATATAGATTTACGTTATGGAGATAAAATATTCTATAATTAATTAAAATAAATAATATGGGAGAAGGAGCTTTTAAATTTTTATTCTTTTTAGCTATTCTTGTTTTCTGTTCAGTAACTATAGGAATATTTTTAATTGTTTTAAAAATAATTCTATTATTTAATCCAAGTATTAGTTTAATAGGATTAACTATTTATTAATATAAAGTATATTGATTTATCTTTGTTTTGTATGTATAATTATAATACAAGGTTAATTAATATACATTATGCGAAGTATTAAAGATATCTTTTTTACTTTGTTTAATATCTATATAGCTTATTCTCTATGAATAATAAACCAATAATAAAATATCTAAGAGATTTTTTAGATTATAGTGAAGTAGAAAAAGGATTATCAATTAAAACCCAAGAGAATTATTCTAGATTTTTGAATAATTTTTTTAAATGGCTTAAGGATAATAAGTTAGATAAACTTCCTCCTCAAAATCTCAACGATGAACATGTTTGGCGTTATCGTCTTTTTTTATCACGTCATATAGACCCTAGAACTAAAAAACTTTTAAAAAAATCTACTCAAAATTATTACTTAATAGCCCTAAGAAGATTATTAGAGTTTTTTGTAGAAAAAAATATTGATTCCCTACCTCCAAGTAAAATAAAATTAGCCAAAGATAGATCAGAACGAGAAATAAAATTTTTAAACCTTGAACAATTAAAACGTTTATTAAGTTCTCCTGATGATAAAAATATTAATGGTTTAAGAGACAGGGCTATATTAGAAACTCTCTTCTCTACTGGTTTGAGAGTATCTGAATTAACTAATCTTAATAGAGATCAAATAAAAATAAGCAAAGAATCTGATTATTTAGAATTATCTGTAGTTGGTAAAGGTCAAAAAGTTAGAACAATATATTTTTCTAAAAGAGCTATAGACATTTTAAACAAATATTTAAATAAAAGAACTGATATTGATCCCGCTCTTTTTATAAATTTTAAACCGGGAATAGAAAAAAGTGAAATTTCCAGACGGTTAACACCTAAAAGCGTAGAAAATATAGTAAAAAAATATATAAAAATAACAGGATTACCGATTATGGCTACTCCCCACACTTTAAGACACTCCTTCGCTACTGATTTATTAAATCAAGGAGTTGATTTAAGATTAGTACAAGAATTTTTAGGACATAAAAATATTGCTACAACCCAAATATATACTCATGTTACTAGTAAACAATTACGAGATATACATAAAAAAATACATAATAATCGACAGTTATAATCTATTATATAAAAATAAAAAAAGACAAATTTTAGTTCGTCTTTTTTATATATTATTTTTTATACTAAGGTAAATAATCTAAAGGATTAACTGGTATTCCATCTTTTCTTATTTCAAAATGAAGATGAGGACCAGTAGTGAAAGGACCTGCTCCAGCAGTTCGTGGAGCTCCTCCACTTGTTCCTATAACTTGTCCTTGGGTTACATATTGGTCAGCTGAAACACTTACCGATGAAACATGACCATAAACACTTGAAAAACTATTATCGTGAATTATCATTATATAAGCATAATTTGTGGAACCATCAAATTTAACTCTAGCTACATATCCGGAAGCGGTTGCTCTTAGGGTTGTTCCCTGAGATGCCCTAATATCAATAGCTGAATGTTCACCTATTGATTTTCTAAAAGGATATTCAGGATCACGAAAATAAGTAGTGATAGTATTTTTAGGAATTGGCCAAGTAAAATCAGTAACCGTTTCTAATTGATTTCCACTAGATTTTTTAGCTAATTTTTCTCTAACTGTTTTTTCTAATGAAGCTATTTCAGCTGAAGCTTGATCATTTTGTCTTTTAGCTTCTTTTAATAAGGCTTGATATTGTTTTTCAGAATTAGCTGTTTCAACTAAAACATATTCTTTGTTTGCTATTTCTTCTTCTAAAATAGCCTGTTTATTATCTAATTCTTTTTTTAATTCATTTAATTTATCTTGTTTTTCAGTTAATATTTTTTGTTGTTCCTCCATTTCTAATTTTATTTGTCTTAAAGAATCTAAACTTTCTTTTATTTTTTCACTGGTATTTTCAAGATAAGTAACTTGATTTATGAAATCAGCCAAGGAATCATTTAATAAAATTATTTCTAAAGGACTAGTTTGATCTTCTTTGTATAATAATTTTATTAAAGCAGCTATATGTTTCTTGCTTTCTTCTATTTGTTCATTTTTATTTGCTATATCAATCTCTATTTTTTTTATTTCTAAACTATTTTTGCTTATTTCCAAAACAGCTTCTTCTATTTCTAATTCTGATTGTTTTAAGCGATTATCTAAAATATCTAATTGATTACTTAGAGTATCCTTTTCAGCCTGTTTTTCTTTTATAAGTTTAGCATATTCTTCTTGTTTCTTTTGTAATGATTCTAATTTGGCTTTTTGAACTCGTATATCACTATTTAACTCTTCTATTTCAGTATCAATACCATCTCCATAACTACCAATAACTGAATCAGATTTAAACAAAAAAAGACCAAACATTAAAGAAATTGATATAAAAAATAGGCTAAATTTTGTTTTTTTATTCCTCATACGAGCGAATTATACCATATTTTAAATTAATTGACAAGAGATAAAAAAATTATTAAACTTCTTCTAAAAATTCAGGGTTTATTAAATTCAATAAACGACTTTTACTCATAGTTCTTCCCTTGTATCTATAATCAAAATTACTATAAGACAAAAATATTCCTTGTTTAGCTCTGGTTAAAGCTACATAAAACAATCTTTTTTCTTCTTCATCATCTTCTTCTCTGAAAAAAGGAAAAAGACCCTCATTAAGACCAACTAAAAAAACATAATCAAATTCTAATCCTTTAACTTGATGAATGGTAACAATTGGAATACGACCTTGTTCTAAACCTAGAAAATCTATATTTTTTACTAATCCTGAAAAACGAATTAAATCTATTAGAGCTTCTTTGGGTGTTAAAGAAGAATTATCTCGATCATTAAAAAACATTTTTAAAGTATTTATTGATTTTTCTCTTTGATTAAAATTTTTATCATTTTTATAATAATCAGCTAAACCTGATTCTTGCCATAAGTATTCTAAAAATTTTTCTGGACGATATTTATCAATTTCTTTTTCCCAATTATTGATTAAGGAACTTATGCCTATAAATTTAGTTTTAAATTTATTCCATAAAATTATTCTTTGTTTCCTACTCTTTTTTAATTCATTAATTGAGTATAATAATAAATCAATAGTAGCAGCAACATCATCATCAGCGCTATGAGTAGCACTTTTAAAATTTAATTTTTTAGCAATGTTACTTAATTTATAATTATCTAAATCTAATAAACGACGAGCTAAATCTAAAGTATCATAATAATTTTTAAAAATAAAAGATAGGTCATGTTTTTTACCGTTTTCCATAATCATATTTAAGTCAAAATTAACATTATGACCGGCTACTGGAGAATCACCAATAAATTTTTGTAAGGAACTTAATATTTCTTTAGGATCTTCTCCGTTTTCTTTTAAAAAATCATCACTTAACTTATGAATAAAATATGATGAACCAACTGATTTTTCATTTTTTATATAATAATGAAACTCTTCACCTAAATTTCCATTAATTATTTCCCGAGCATAAATTTGAACGATTTCATCTTTTAATGGATTAATACCAGTTGTTTCTGTATCTAAAACTACTATTCTTCCCTGCTCTTCAATTTCTAATAATTGAAACCAAGGTTCAATAAAATTATAATTTTTAAAATTTAAAAAATCAGATAAATTTAAACCACATTTTTTTCCTTCAATATTTATTTTATTTAATGTTTCTTCTCCAATATTTTTTGCTGGTCTTAAAATTAATCTTTTAGCAGCTGATAAATCTGATTTGTTAAATAATATTTTTAGATAAGCAAAAATATCTTTTACTTCTTGTCGTTTAAAAAAACCATATTGATCAACTGTTAAAAAAGATATGTCATTATTAGAAAAAACTTCAGCTATTTGTCCAATTGAAAAATTAATTCTAGTTAAAACAGCTATTTTAGCCGTAGAACTTTTTTCTCTTATCTTTTTTATATTATCTATTACCCATAAAATTTCTTCATTAAAATTATAGGCTCTAAAAACTTTGATATTTTTTTCCTTATCATTTTCTTTCTCGGCTTTTATTTCTTTAGTTTTAGCATTAGTCATGTTATTTAAAACTGACAAGAAAGCTTTTATTAAATTAGAATTAGACCTGTAATTTATTTTCAAATCAAATTCTTTAACTGGTTTGAAATGTTCCTTAAATAGATTAGAAATGAAAATCGGTTGAGAATCTCTAAAACTATAAATAGTTTGATCAATATCCCCAATTAAAGCTATATTTTTATGCTTTTTTGCCAACTCTTTTATAACTAAATATTCAGAGATATGAGTATCTTGAAATTCATCTAATTGAATAAAACGAAAACGATCTGACCATTTGTCGGCTATTTTTTTATCAGTGCTCAAAATTTTTAAAGTTAAAAAAACTAATTCATTAAAATCTAAAGAATTTTGTTCTATCATTCGTTGTTGATATTCTTCACCAAAAACTATTAGATCTGGATTTATATTTCTGGTTTTTATGTTATGACCCATTTCTATTTGTAATAATGATAAACGATATTTATATATTTCATCTAAAAAATTGAGAATTTGTCTTTCATCTTTAAAATATATATTATTATCCGTTAATATTTTTTTACCTAATTCTTTTTGTTCTTCTTCATCTAAAATTAAAAAATCAGAAGAAAGCGAGGTGCTAGATATTTCACTTTTTAAAAAATAGGCACAGAAGCCATGAAAGGTACTAATAGTTAAAGCATCAAAATCGCTCTTATCTTCAATTCTTTTTTTTATTCTAGACTTCATTTCATCAGCGGCTCGATTAGTGAAAGTCAAAGCTAAAATCTCATCAGGTCGTATTCCTTGTTCCATGGCTTTATATATTCTTTCAGTTAGAACGGTTGTTTTGCCTGTTCCAACCGGAGCATTTATTAGGTAGGCTCCAAAAATATTATCTATTATTTGTTGTTGTTCAGAGTTAAAGTTAATCATTCTATATTTTTTAAAATTATTATGCTATTATATTAACACAAAGAAAGGCATATTTAAAGTATAATTGTTTGTTAAAAATAAAAAAAGGTTCAATCTTTTTGATTAAACCTTATATAATTTCCTTAATTTAGGACTATGCCATTACATGAAGCAAGTAAAAATAAACTTGTTATTGTTACTCCAATTAGCAACGATATCCCACTTAACCATAAATAAGTGTGGACCTTACTTTCTTTACTTTCTTTTACTTCTGCTACGGCTACATTTGCTTTTTCTGACATAATTGATTTTTATTTAAAATTGTTAAACAGCTTTTCTTTTATTATGACTAAATTATAACATATAATAATATTCTTGTCAATAGGTATAATATATAGTATTTATAGGGTTAAAATGGTACATCCTTGACAATATTAAAATATTATTATGTTTTTTATAAAATTATATGGATTTAAAAATAGAACAAAAATACTTTAGTGAGGGGCATAATTTGATAGCGGCCGTAGATGAAGTTGGTCGAGGTCCTTTAGCTGGCCCAGTGGTAAGTGCTTGTATTATTATTGACAATAATTTTAAAATTATTTCTGAGTTAGAAAAAGTTAGAGATTCTAAAAAATTAAGTACTAAACAACGAGAAGCTCTCTTCCCTATAATCAAAGCCAATGTTAAAGCTGTAGCTATTGGAATGTGTGATAATGAGATTATAGATAAATATAATATTTTACAAGCAACTTTTTTATCAATGAAAAATGCTATTAAAAAAACCGGTTTAAAACCGGATATTGTTTTAGTTGATGGAAAATTTGAAATACCAAAATTAGATATAAAACAGAGAGCTATAATTTCGGGTGATAATTCTGTTTTTAGTATAGCCATGGCTTCAATAATAGCTAAAGTTAGTAGAGATTATATGATGGATGAATTCCATAAAAAATATCCTCTTTATTCTTTTGACAAACATAAGGGATACGGAACTAAATTACATTTGCAAATGATAGACCTATATGGACCCTGCCCTATTCATCGTTTAAGTTTTGCTCCCTTTAACGTAAAGCGAACATAATTCTATTTAATGATTTTTCTTTACCCAATACTTCAGCTATTTCTAAAGGACTAGGACTATTTTTTTCTCCACTCAAAGAAACTCGTAACGGCCATAAATAATCGCCGTTTTTTTTATTATTATTCTTAATATAGGAAAAAATTAAATTTTCTAAATATTCCCTATTCCAATTTTCTTCATTAACATCTCTTAAAAGATTATATATTTCTTGTAAATTATTTTTTATTTTATCTAAACTCAAATCTTTCCAAATTAATAAATTTTTATCATAGTCTAAGGTGTCTTTAAAAAGAAATTCGCTTAAAAGAATAATATCTTCTAATTTTTTTAATCTATCCTTATTTAATTCTATAACTTTTTTTACAAAATCATCATCTATTTGTTTGTTAATTAATCCAGCTTCCATCAAATATGGATAGCATAAAGTAAATAATTCTTCAGAACTTTTTTGTCTAATATAATAACCATTTAAATAATCTAATTTTTCCATATCAAAGATAGCCGGACTAGAACCCATGCCATTAATTCCAAATTTATCTATTATTTCCATTAAGGATAAAATTTCTTGATCATCTTTAGGATGCCAACCGAGTAAAGCACAAAAATTAATTATAGCTTCTGGTAAATAACCTTTTTTTCTGTAATCTTCAACAAAAACATCTCCTTGTCTTTTACTTAATTTTCCTCCAGTTTTATTTAGTATTAACGGTAAATGAATAAATTTTGGTATTTCCCAACCAAAAGATTTATACAATAAAGCATTTTTAGGAAAACTAGCTAACCATTCATCACCTCGAGTAACATGACTTATTTCCATTAAATGATCATCAATAATAGCAGCTAATTGATAAGTAGGAACACCATTTGACTTCATTAAAACTTGATCATCTAAATCATCAGTTTTAAAAATTATTTTTCCTCGAAGTTCATCTACAACTTCAATAGTTTCTCCTTTTGGAATCTTTTGTCTAATAACAAATTTTTCTCCTTGTTTTATTTTTTTTTCCACTTCTTCTTTACTCAATCCGCTTCCTGCTTCAATACGGATCTTCTGTTCTTTCCCGGTACCCTTGTCCTTTGCGGTAACATTCAGGATTCCATTGGCGTCAATATCAAATATCACTTCAATCTGGGG
>CAYYXD010000005.1:0-18463 GCA_964475575.1 uncultured Gammaproteobacteria bacterium | reverse complement strand
AAAGACGATCATAATGAGGAGCTTGTTTGTTGGCTTCTTGTTCTTGACGCATATCATTTAATCTATCTTCGGAACAAAAACAATAATAAGCCTCACCCTTATCAATTAATTCTTTAATATATTTTTGATAAATATCTAAACGTTCGGTTTGAATATATGGACCATAATTTCCACCAATATGAGGACCTTCATCAAATTTAAAATTTAACCAATTTAAAATATTTATTAAACTTTCAACCGATCCTTCAACTTTTCTTTTTTGGTCTGTGTCTTCAATTCTTAAAATAAATTTACCACCCATGTTTTTAGCTAAAGCATAACCAAATAAAACAGTTCTTAAATTTCCGATATGTAAAAAACCGGTTGGTGATGGAGCAAATCTTAATCTAATATCATTCATATCATTGTATATTTAAAAAATTTTTAAATTTATTTAAAAATATTTCCATGCCCTCACGTCTTATGGGATGGACTTTATCTAAAACTTCACTAGCTTTAACCCATTTCCAATCAGAATGATCCCAATAATTTATTTTAATATCAATATCATTTCCCGTAAATTCAGCTATTAATAGACTTTGACGTTGTCCTTTGTGTCCATAACGTCCAGGATTATTAGATTTATATTTAAAAACATTTTTTAATATTGTTTTGGGAACAAAATTTATTATTCCTAATTCTTCATATATTTCTCTAATTCCAGCTAATTTTATAGAATCAGTATCTATTCCCCCTTGAGGTATTTGCCAATGATCTGACCCTTCTGTTCTTTTTACTAATAATACTTGATAATTTTCTAACTCAGATCTAGTTTTATTCTCTAAAGCAGTATATGGAATAGGTATTTTTTTATATAAAAAACAAGCTACATTTTTTCGGTAAAAAAATGGATTTATAAAATGCCATTTTAAAAATTTAAAAGAAAAAACAAAGACTGCTCTAAATATTCTTTTATAACGATGAGGTTGTTTGATTAATCGCCATAACCATTCTAATCCCATTCTTCTCATTAATTTTGGAGCTCTGACTATTCTTCCAGTTAAAAAATCTAAAGCTCCACCAATACCAATAGCTAATTTAATAGAGGGTAATTTATTCAAATTATGAAAAATAAACTTTTCTTGATATGGGGCTCCGAAATTACAAACTAAAATATCAGCTGAAAAATCAGATAAGTTATTATTTGATAGTAAATCATAAACTTGATTAACTTTATTTTCAGCTTTTTTTATTAAATTATTAATAAAATTTTCTTTTTTTAAATTAAAATCTAATATCTTTTTTTTATCAGAAACAGAAAAATTATAATCACAATCCTTTATTAAAAAATTTAATTTTTGGTAACTATTCTTTAAAGCAATAGATATTTCTTCTTTAGTAGATAATCCATTTTTATTATTTATTATTAAAACCTTTTTATTAAGTTTTTCAGCTATACTTAATATTTCGGGTAAAGCATCAGATCCAGTTATTCTATTTAATTTTTTTCCTAATAAACCAGCGGCTATTTTCAAACCAAAACCATCAGCTAAAGATAAATCAGCTTTATTTAAAATATTAAATAACTCTTCATCTTCTTGAGCTTGTAGAATTATTTCTGGATTAGGAGTTACTATATAATTTTGTTTATTGGAATTCAAAAAATCACTTATTCTAAGTAATAATTCTTCGTTTTTTATATTATTATCTAAATTAATTCCTAATATATTTATCATAAATTTCTATTTACTTATTTCATTATATACTAAATATTTCATTTAGTAAACATAAAAAATAGACATTTAATTGAAAATCTGTTAATATTTTAAGGTAGATAATCTTAAAAAAATATATGAAAAACTTCGAACAAATTTCAAAAAAAATAAGTTTATTGACTATTGATAATCCTCGCAATCCACATAAGATACAATGGTATAATATAACTAACCCGGGAAAAAATGAAATAAAATTTTTAAAACAAAAATTTGATTTTAAAGAAAAACATCTAGAATCATCTCTATCAACTATTTCAGCCCAAAGACCAATGATCTTTCAAGAAGAAAAATATTTTTTTATTATTCTTCACTTCCCTATTTCCATTAATAATAAAGTGATACCGGGAGAAATAGAATTCTTTTTTAGTCATGGTTATATAATAACTTTACATGATGGAAATATTGAAACCTTAAATAATTTTTTTGAATTTTGTAAAAAAGATTCTATTTTTTTAGAGTCATATAACCTAGAATCATCGGCCGTTCTCCTATATGAGATTTTAGAAAAATTAGTTCAGGACTCATACGTTTTATTAGATAAAAATAATATTGAAATCAATGAATTAGAGAAAAAGATTTTTGAAAGTAATCAAGAACAAGTTACTTCTCAACTTTTAATTTTGAAAAGAAATATAATAAATATCCGCCGTATAGTTCAAAACCATAAAAATATAATGAAACAATTAACTGAAATGAAAAGTAGAGTATTGTCTGAAGAACAAATTATGAAATATTATGGAATATTAGCTGAACACTGCCAAAGAATATGGGAATTTTCTGAAAATCAAAAAGATATAATCAATTCTCTTCAAAATACCAGTGAATCTATAAGTAATAATAAAACTAATAATATAATGAAGACCTTAACTGTTATATCAGCCATATTAATGCCCTTGAACTTAATTGCTACTATTCTAGGAATGAATTTAGAGCCAGGAGATAAACCTTTTATTATAACCATATCATCAATGATAATAATAGCTATAATATTAATGATATTCTTTAAAAAGAAAAAGTGGTTATAAACAATAAATAAAAATATATAAACCATATAAAAAACCGTTTTTAAAGCGGTTTTTTTATTAGTATATTTAATTTTTACCTATTTTTATTGATTATTATAGCTCTTGACACATTTTTTAAAATATGCTACAATTATTTGTTATATAAAATATATGAAAATATACTTAGTAGGACAAAAAGGACTTCCGGCCGTATCGGGCGGAGTAGAAACACATGTTAATAATTTAGCTGTTAAATTAGTTGAATTGGGACATGAAGTTTTTGCTTATACTCGACATAATTATACTGATAAAAAACTTAAAGAGTATATGGGAGTAAAACTTATTTCTTTACCAAGCATACCTGGTAAGAATTTTGATGCTATCAGTCATACTTTTTTTGCCTGTCTAGATTTTATATTTAAATCAAGAAAAGCTGATATTATTCATTTTCATTCTATAGGTCCATCATCTTTAATTTGGATGATTAAACTTTTTCGTCCTAGAGTTAAGGTTATTTTTACTTTTCATAGCCAATGTTATTTTAATACTAAATGGGGTAAATTTGCTAAACTATATTTAACTATTGGAGAAAGAATTGGTTGCACAATGGCTGATGAGGTTATAGTTATATCTAAAAATTTAAAAAAATATGTAGAAGAAAAGTATAATCGTGATATAGTATATATTCCTAATGGTGTTAATACTTTAGATCCTTTACCGACCGAAATTATAAAAGAAAAATGGGGATTAGAAAAAGGTTCATATATATTATCATTGGGTCGTTTAGTAAGAAATAAAGGAATAGAATATTTAATTGAAGCTTATAAAAATATAGATACAGATAAAAAATTAGTTATTGCAGGTGATGGTAATTTTAAAGATGAATTAATGAAATTAGCTGATAATCATAAAAATATTATATTTACTGGTAATCAAACCGGTCAAGTATTAGAAGAATTATATTCCAATACTGCTGTATTTGTACAACCATCTGAAGCCGAGGGTTTATCTATTGCCCTACTAGAAGCTGCTTCATATAAATTACCTATAATTATAAGCGATATACCAGCTAATAAAGAAGTTACTGAAGATAATGCTATTATATTTGAAAATAAGAATAGTAAGGATTTAGAATTAAAGTTAAATGAGTTTTTAGGAGATATTAACAATCCAGCTATTGACAAAAATGTAAAAGTTTTGTATAATAAGATAATATCACAGTACAATTGGAATGATATAGCAATTCAAACTGTGAATATATATAAAAAAGTTCTTTAAAAATATTTTCATTTTTATGAATAATAATGGTTAACACTATAAAGATCTTTAGTATTAGAGATTTTTACAGTGTTAACCATAGTGGTTAATACTTATAATTAAATAAAGTAAAAAAACATAAAAAAAATCATAAAAAATGAAAAAGTTAATCGTTTTATTGCCTTTTATATTAGGCTTAGCATTGTGGAGCTGCGAAGAAGTCACGGTTCCAAATCCAGGAGGAACATCAACAACAAATTATTATAACAACAATAATAACAGCAACGGTGTTCCCTACTTTAACTGGGTAGGTTGTCAACCGCAAACTCCGATCTTCTTAGGAAGAACATTGGTTAGTGGATACACGAATGTCTATGATAATTTCTTTAAGATTTATCTCGGGGGATCGCTTGTTGATCCAAATCCGTTGTATATCAGTTCGTTTTCCATTCCGCATGTAGGACCTGGAGGACAAACAATATACGTAAATGTGATCAATGATGCTACTTACACAATCACGTCCATTGACAATACTTACTTGTATTATACTATCAGATGTACTGAAGGCAGTACTCTGAAGTATAATATCGCCAAGTTCTTTAACGGAGATTGGAGATGGTTCTTAAGATATGATGAAGGTTATAAACTAAATTATGACGATGGAATTAACAACATTTATACAGTTAATCTTTAACAATAAATGTTGTTAACCCATCCGACATAAAGAGGTTCTAAATTGAACCTCTTTTTTTATTTTATCTAAGTATTTATTTTTTTATTTTAGAATTTGAAGCTACTTGAATAAATCTTACAAATAAAGGATGGGGATCTAATGGTCTAGATATGTATTCAGGATGAAATTGGACTCCAACAAAGAAAGGATGATTTTTTATCTCTATTGCTTCAACTATTTTATCATCTGGTGAAATTCCTCCAATAATTAAACCTTTCTTTTCAAATAATTCCCTATAATCATTATTAAATTCATAACGATGTCGATGTCTTTCTGAAATTATATTTCCTTTCCTCATTTTTTTATAGGTATCTTCTATTATTGTTCCCTTTTTTAGTTTACAAGGCCAAGCTCCTAAACGAATAGTTCCGCCATAACCCTTTGCTTTTATAATTTCAGATTGACCAGGCATAATATGAATAACTTTATTCTTACTCTTTGGATTTATTTCTTCACTACCAGCATCTTTTAAACCACAAACATTTTGAGCAAATTCAATAACAGCCATTTGCATTCCATAACATAAACCAAGATAAGGTATTTTTCGTTCTCGACAATATTTAATAGTTTCAATTTTCCCTTTTGATCCTCTGCTTCCCCAACCCTGAGGAACTATAATTCCAGCTAAACCTCTTAAACATCCAATACCTTCTTTTTCTATTGTTTCAGCAGCAATCCATTCTAATTTTGGTTTTATCTTATTATATGTTCCAGCATGTTTTATAGCTTCAATAACAGAAATATATGAATCAGTTAAAGAAAAATCACCACTAGCAAAATATTTTCCAACAATTCCTATCTTTACTTCTTGTTTATTATTTTTTAAACTATAAACCATGTCTGACCATCTTTTTTCATTCTTTTTAGATTCTTCAGTGGCTTTAGATTTCAAACCAAGTTTTTTTAAAATTTTATTACCTAAATTATTTTTTTCAAAATTTATCGGAATTTCATAAACCGATTCAATATCAGGTGCAGCTATAACATCTTCTTTATTCATATTACAATGTAAAGCAATTTTTTCTCTTCTTATATTATCAATATCTTGTTCTGATCTAGCAATTATAAAATTAGGTTGAATACCAGAAGAATTTAAAGTTCTAACGGCATGTTGGGTTGGTTTGGTTTTCATTTCGCCTAGTTTACTAGGCACTGGTAAAAAAGAAACCATAACGAATAAAACATCCTTAGGATTTTTTAATTTCATAATTCTAGCTGATTCTAAAAATAATAAATTTTCATATTCACCAACAGTTCCACCTATTTCAATAACCATAATTTCAGCTTCAGTCTTTTTAGCTGCTTTTTTTATACGACCTATAACTTCTTCAGGGATGTGAGGAACTACTTGAACACATTTACCACCATATTCCAAATTTCTTTCTTTACTTATAACTGATTGATAAACTCGACCGGTAGTCATGTAATTTTCTTTATATATATTTTTATTTAAAAATCTTTCGTAGTTACCAAGGTCTTGATCAGTTTCATCTCCATCATCGGTCACAAAAACTTCACCATGTTCTATGGGATTCATAGTTCCAGCATCAACATTGATATAAGGATCTATCTTAATAATACTAGTGCTATAGCCTTTATTAGATAAAATTTGTCCAATAGAGGCGGCTGATATACCCTTTCCAACACCAGACATAACTCCACCAACAACGAAAATAAATTTAGTTCTTTTTTTATTTTTCATATTTTTTTATTTAAAATATTCTTTAGCTTTATCAAGTTGTGGATCACGATTATTTAAATAATCATCATAAGTAAGTTCAACTTCTATATCAGGCTTTATTCCTGTTTTATTTATACTTTGTCCATAAGGAGTTATCCATTCCGCTACAGTAATTCTAACAGCTGATCCATCTGATAAATCTTCTACCATTTGAACTGAACCTTTTCCATAACTTTGTTCTCCAATAATTGTAGCTTTATTATAATCATGTAAGGCTCCAGCCACTATTTCAGAGGCCGAGGCACTTCCACCGTTTATTAAAATTACTGTTTTATAGTTTTCTAAACCATTATTACCCATAGCTTTATATTCAGTAGTTTTTCCATCACCAAATTTTTCTATGACAGCTGTTTTACCATTTATCCATTCTCCCAATACTTCAACAGCTGTATCTAAATAACCTCCCGGATTATTTCTTAAATCAATTATTACTCCCTTTGGTTTTATTTCATTTATTTTAGCAATAGCTTCTATTAATATTTTTTTAGTATCATTATTAAAAGAATCAATTGAAATTAAAAATAAATCATTATTTAGTTTCTCATATTTAACACTTTTTATAATTATAGTGTCCCTAACTATTGGTATCTTTTTTATATCTTCAAAACCATCTCTAAAAATACTTAAAACAACCTCCGTTCCCTTTTCTCCTTTTATTTTACCAACTGCTTCATTAATATTCATATTTTGAGTGCTTTCCCCATTTATTTCCAATATTTTGTCTCCGGCCATTATTCCTGCCTTTTGAGCTGGTGTTCCATCAATTGGAGATATAACTGTTAAAATATTATCTCTTATACCTAATTCAGCTCCTATTCCATCAAAAGTACCAGACATATCATTATTAAATTCCTCATTTTCAACAGGATTCATAAACTCTGAGTAAGGATCATCTAAAGAAGAAACTAAACCCCTTAGAGAACCATAAAATAATTCCTTATCACTAATTTTATCTTTATCTACATAAGTATTTTTTAATATATCCCAAACTTCCCAATAATAATCAAAATCAATATTTCTAGTCCATTCCCCATCAACTTTTTTATACTTTCCAGTTAACACTCCTAAATACAAAGATTCTTTTTGAGAAATTTGACTAAAAGTTTTATTATTTGAAGCTAAATATATTCCACTTAAAAAAATAATACTAGCAATTATTAAAATTACTAATACTTTTAAAATATATTTTAAAAAATTTTTTGTTTTAATACTCATAATTTAAAACCTTAATTTTTTAATGTTTTCATCATTTCTAATATCAAAAATCTTAGATGCCTTCCTCTTTGGTTTTATATTTTTAAATTTAATTAAAAAATCGGGTTTATCCGAAATATTATTAAAAAAAGAAATTATCTCTCTATTGTTATTTAAATTTTTTTGTCCACTTAAATTACAACTAGTAGAAATAATTGGTTGATTTAATGACCTTATTATTTTAATTAAAAAATCATTTTTTGGCAAACGAACTCCTACCCCTTTATTAAAATTAATATCCAATAATTTAGTTAAACTTTTTTTAGGTGCTAGAATAAAAGTACCTGGATGTTTTTTAATATCTAACCAATATTTTTTTAAAATACTTTCTTGCTTTTCATTGTACAGGAAATATCTTTTTAATATTTTAAAATCACTTATCAATATTAAAAATGATTTATTTTTATTTCTTCTTTTTATTCGATAAATTTTATTTATCGCTTCCCTATTATTAATAGAACAACTTAAACCATAAATAGTATCTGATAATATAACACCTACTTGTCCTAATTTTAATCTATCAACAACTTTTTTCAAATCAGAATCTTTAACAACTGAAATTATCTCCATAATTTTATTTTATAATAACAACCGATTTCAACATTTTCAAAGCCTCTGGGAATAACGGTACTATCCAATTAATTCCCTTTAAGAAAATAGGAATTAAATCAGAACTAAGCATAATTTCAGCTGCTTTTTGATTTTCTCCAACATAATGAGAAATGACAAAAATAACTACACCAATAATTAATATACCTTGAATTAAACCCAAAACTCCCCCCAAAGATCCATTAACAAAAGATATTATTGGTAAAGAAGTTATTAATTTTAATATTTTAGCTATAATTCTAAAAATTATTTCTAAAATTACACTAACTATTATAAAAACAATTATAAAAGAAACTATTTTACCGGTATTTTCTGAAAAAGATTTAAAAAAGAAACCTAACCATTGATAAAAATATAGATATAAATTAATTGAGATTATTATTGATAAAATAGAAGAGATTAAACCTAAAACCATTCTAACTAAACCAAGATAAAAACCATAAAAAACGAAAGAGCCTAAGATAACAAGTAAAATTATATCCAAAGTAGACATATTTTTATATTTAATTATTTAATAATTTTGGAAACAATATTTCTTTTTTAACTATTTTATCAGCAGTAAATTGTGAAATTATTTTATTAGCTGCTTGTGGAATAATAGGCCAAATTAAAACAGAAATTTCTAAAATATTTTCAGCTGCTTTCTGTAAAACTTCACTTATTTCTTTTTTATCACTCATTTTCCAAGGTGCTTTTTCACTTAAAAATTCATCAGTTTTTTTAATTTTACTATTTATAATTTCCAAGGCTTCATTTAATCTATACTCTGACATACTAGCTAAAAATTTATCAGTTTCATCAGACATTTTTTTTATTAACGGAGTATCATCTGAAAAAATTATTTTTGGTAAACTTATATTAATATCATTTTTTTCTATTAAATTAGAAACTCTGGAAACTAAGTTTCCTAAACCATTCACTAAATCTGAAGTATAAAGTTTTTCCAATTTTTCATAAGAAAAATCACCATCTTCGAAAGTAGAAATTTCCCTAGCTAAATAATATCTAATAGTGTCAGAACCATATTTTCCTAGAAGTTCTATTAAGTCAATAGTATTATCCGAACTTTTACTTATTTTTTGACCATTTAAGGTTAAAAAACCAAAAACTAAGACTTCTTTTGGTGGTTGTAGACCAGCTGATAGCAAGAAAGATGGCCACATCGCTGTTTGTGGTCTTAAATTATCTTTTCCACAAACCTGAGTAGCTGGCCAAAAATTATTAAAATTATCCATTTTATTAGGCCAACCTAAACAAGAAATATAGTTTATTAAAGCATCAAACCAAACATACATAACTTGAGTATCATCATTAGGAACAGGAACACCCCAAGGCATTTTTTCTTTTAAACGAGAAACTGAAAAATCATTTAAACCACTCTCAACAAATTTTATTATTTCATTAAATCGATGTTTAGGTTTAACAAAATCAGGATTCTTTTTATAATAATCTAATAATGGTTTTTGAAATCTAGAAAATTTAAAAAAATAATTTTCTTCATCTATTTCTTCTATTTTTTGATTAGGATGAAAGGGACAAATTCCATGATCTAATTCGGAATCGGTTTTTTCCATTTCACAACCAACACAATATTTAACTTTATAATTTTTTTTATATATATCTCCATTATCATAACAAAGTTGCCAAAATTTTTGAGCTGCTTTAATATGATGTTTATCAGTTGTTCTGATAAAATTATTAAAACTTAAATTTAAACTATTTTTTAACTCTAAAAACTTATTAGAATAAGTACTAGCATAATCTAATACATCTATACCTAATTCTTTAGCTTTTTGATAAATCTTTTGTCCATGTTCGTCAGTTCCTGTATTAAAAAAAACATTATCACCTAATTGTCGACGATGACGGGCAATAATATCAGCATTTATTATTTCCTTAGCAAATCCTAAGTGAGGATCAGAATTAATATAGGGTAAGGTAGTAGTGATATAAAAATTATTCATAAAAAAATATTAATAAATAATAACGGTAAATTCTCCTTTACCGGCATCTTTTTCTTGTTCAAATATTTTATACAAATCATCTAAATCTTGATTGTAGAAAGTGTAAAACATTTTGGTCATTTCCCTAAAAATCATTATTTTTTTACAACACTTCTTTTCTTTTAATTCCTGTAATAATTTTAAAATTCTATATTTAGATTCATAAATAATAACTGGATATTTATTTTTTAAAATCTCATCAATCATTGTTTGTCGACCCTTTTTATGAGGTAAAAATCCAAAAAAAGAAAACTTGTCAGCTGGTATTCCAGCTACTGATAGGGCCGTTATTATGGCTGATGGCCCTGGAATTGGTTCAATATTGACCCGTGGCAATTCTTTTCTAACACAAGCTACTAATTCCCCACCCGGATCAGAAATATTTGGTGTTCCAGCATCGCTTACTAAAGCTAATGATTTTCCAGATTTTAAAATATCTAATATTTTTTGATATTTCTGATTACCAGAATGATGATGAAAAGATATAACTGGTGTTTTTATATCATAATGTTTTAATAATTTCTGAGTTACTCTAGTATCTTCACTTAATATATAATCAACATCTTTTAATATTTTTATGGCTCTAAAACTTATATCCTCTAAGTTACCTATGGGTGTAGCTACTATATATAAATTCATATATTTTAATTAACTAAATCTTCTTTTCTTTCTTTCATATATTTTAACCAGTCATTAAACATTTCTACAAAAACTTTAAATGGAGCTTCAATTATGAAGTCAAAAATAAAGATAAAAATATTTATTTTTGATATATTATTGGATAAAAATTTACCCATAGCTACAATTGGAGTATAGAAAAAATCAAATATAAAACCAAGGAAACTTTCTTTTGGTTCTATAATTATAAATTTCTTTATATCTCTCTTGATTCTAAAACTAAAGAAACTAGCAAACATTAAGAAGAACAAGAAAATAATAATACTAACCCAATTAAAATCAATGTATACTAAGGCTTTAATTATAAAGTAAATTGTTATAAAAAAGCCACTTAAGTATAAAAGATTAAATATAAAATCCATAACAAAATTTCTTTTGGCTGGTTTAGTTATTAAAATACTGTGTTTACGTCTCTTTTCGCTAAATACTATTTCATCTATTCCATTTAAAATTTTCTTCATATTTTCATGAGCCGGAGACCAGGTAAATAATATCATTAAAAATAATAAAACAGCCGGGAAAGAAATATTGATAGCCAAAGAAAAAGGATTAATATTTTCCCCAAACCATTTAACAGCCGGTATTTCTAATAATATAACAAAGATAGATTTAGTAAGAAAAATATATAAAATACTTCTAACTCCAGATTTCCATAACTTATTTTTTATTTTCTTAAATCTTTTTACACCAGTTTCTTTCATTAAATCCATAAAATTTTTATGACTACTTAAAGCTTGTTCATAAGCTTTTATGGGATTTTTTTCTACAGCTTCATTTAAAATAGAATAATACAAAGAATAAGCTTTGGTTATTTTATCTATTTGTTTACATAATGGATGTTCTAATTGTTGAGATATAGTCATGTATAAAACGTCAATTTTATCAGATATATCCTCTATCTCCTTATCATTGATATGTGACCAATTTTTATTATAATATTTAAATAAAACAAAACTAGATAAGTCGGTATCGTAATTTAAAAAATTTCTAACCATACCTAAATAGATTTGAATATCTAAATCTTCTTCATAAGGTAAATCACGAGAAAGTTTTATGCTATCACGTAAAATATTAAAAGCATTATTTATAACTTTCTGATTAACAGTATCTTTAGCTAAATTCTCTTCAATTTCTGAGGCAGCTAAAGAAATTATCCAGTTTATTAAAATAGTTTGAGCTTTATTAGTTCTTTTTTTATTTCTTTTTTTAAGAGAAAAAAAGAAAAACTTTTCTTTTTTAAAGCTACATCTTTGTAATTTTATATACTTTTCTATAATATCAGCTATTTCATAAATCTTTCTTTCAGGAACAGAATTATTTTTTAGATAACCAGCTTGAATTAATTCAGTTAATAATTGAATGGATAACTCCTTGCTCTCTAAATCTTTAAGCATGCTTTCAACCATTATTTGTCTCTTAAAAATACGTTTTATAGCATTTTTTCTAAGTAGATACTCATCTTCATAATCAACTGTATTTCTTAATTTTTCATAAACAAATGATAACTTTGAAACCATATCGGAAACTATTATTTTTTCAGAATCATCTTTACCAGTATCATTTTGTTTTTTATAGATCAACTGAAATAATTGCTTAGTATCAACATTCATGTTTAAAGTCTCTTCCTTCTTTTTTATTAAATAAGGACTAACCATATATTTTATGTTTAAATTTAACAACAGTATAATAATACAATAAATAAAATAAAAAATCAATTTTATAATTACTTCTTTCCCTTGACACTTTCTACTTAATTTATTAATATATAGATATAAAAAATATAGCCAAAAATGGCTGTTTTTAATTTAATTAAATATGGGAAAACTTAGTAATTATTTTAAGGAATCAATTGCCGAATTGAAAAAGGTTACTTGGCCAAGCAAAAAAGAAACCTATCGTTATACGTTTTTAATTTTAGGTATCAGTTTATTAGTGGCTGTCTTTTTAGGTGCTTTGGATTTTATTTTCAACTTAGGTTTTACAAGTTTAATAAAATAATATCAATTAAATATGGCAAAACAAAATTTAAATCAAGGACGTCGTTGGTATGTTTTACACACCTATTCTGGTTATGAAGAAAATGTTGCTCATAATTTAAAGCAAAGAATTGAAAATTTAGATGCTAGTGATAAAATTTTTAATGTTTTAGTTCCTATTGAAAAAAAGATAAAGATAAAGAATGGAAAAAGAAAAATTATTGAAGAAAAAATATTTCCAGGTTATGTTTTAGTAGAAATGATAGTTACTGATGAATCATGGTATATAGTAAGAAATACTCCTAATGTTACTGGCTTTATTGGTATTGGAACATTACCTACCCCAATTAGTGAGAAAGAAGTTCAGTCCTTAATGAAAAGAATGGGAGTAGAAGAACCAAAGTTTAAAATTGATATTGTAATTGGAGAAATTGTTAAAATAAATGATGGACCTTTTAAAAATTTTGAAGGTAAAGTAACAAATATTGATGAAGCTAAGGGAAAAATTAAAGTTAGTGTTTCTATGTTCGGTAGAGAAACTCCGGTAGAATTAGATTTTTTACAAATTAAAAAAATATAATAGTTACATAACCATATAATGGTTTGCTTCTTTTAACTATTAATAATAATATGGCAAAAAAAATATTAACAAAAATAAAATTACAAGTTAACGCTGGTTCAGCTAATCCAGCTCCTCCGGTTGGTCCGGCTTTAGGACAACATGGTTTAAATATCCAAGATTTTTGTTCTAAATTTAATGAAGCTAGTAAAGATAGAATGGGTGAAGTTGTTCCAGTTGAAATTACTGTTTATGAAGATAAAACTTTTACCTTCATAATGAAATCAGCTCCAGCTTCAGAATTAATTAAAAAATACGCAAAAATTTCTAAAGGATCAAGTAAGCCTTTAAATCAAAAAGTCGGTTCCCTAACTAAGGATCAATTAAATGAAATAGCTAAAATAAAAATGGCTGATTTAAACACTGATGATGTTGAACAAGCTGCAAAAATAATTGCTGGAACTGCTCGACAGATGGGTGTAGAAATAAAATAAATATAATTAAGGTGGGAGGATTATATCCGTTATTACCACTAAAAAAATATGAAAAAAGAAACATTTGATAAAAACAAAACTTATTCTATTACGGAAGCTATTGCTTTATGTAAAGAATCAAACAAAGCAAAATTTGATGCTTCAGTAGAAGCTCATTTTCGCCTAGGAATAGATCCTAAAAAAGGAGATCAACAAGTTAGATCGGCTGTAAGTCTACCAAATGGAACTGGTAAAACAATTAAAATAGCGGCTTTTGTTTCTCCGGAAAAAGAAAAAGCTGTTAAAGAAGCTGGGGCTGACATTGTTGGTGGAGAAAATTTAATTGAAGAAATTAGAAAAACAGAAAAAACTGATTTTGAAATTGCTATAGCTGAAATTGATATGATGAAAAATTTAGCTAAAATAGCTAAAATATTAGGTACTAGAGGCTTAATGCCTTCTCCTAAAAACGAGACAGTTACTAATAATCCAGTAAAGGCAGTTGAAGAATTAAAAAAAGGAAAAATTAGTTTTAAAAATGATGATACTGGAAATGTTCATGCTATTATAGGAAAAGTAAGTTTTGAAGAAAAGAAATTAGAAGAAAATTTAAATACTTTGATTGATGCTATTAGAAAATCAAAACCAGCCTCATCTAAGGGTGTGTTTATTAAAAACCTAAGTATTAATTCTACTATGGGTCCAGGAATAAAGATTTCATTATAATAATAAAGGATGGAATGATGATGAAAAAACCGCTTTAAAGCGGTTTTTTGTTTATAGAAATACTTTTTATTTAAATATACAAAACTATTAGTATAATTATTGCCAATACTATTCTATACCAAGCAAAAGCATTAAAATTATGTCTACGAACAAAATTCAATAAAAATTTAATACTAAACCAAGCTACAATAAATGATATTAAGCAACCCAATAATAAAAAGATTAATTCATTATTAGAAAAATTAAATCCTGTTTGTAATAAATCTAAACTAGAAGCAGCTAACATGGTCGGGATAGCTAAAAGAAATGAAAATTCTACTATAAAAGAACGAGAAATTCCCAATGATAAACCACCTATAATAGTAGCAGCTGATCTAGATACCCCTGGAATCATCGCTAAAGCCTGAAAAACCCCTATAATTAAGCATTGTTTATATGATAGGTCTTTTATATCATCTACTCTAGTAAGTTCATTTTTAGGCTTATTTTCGTCTTTTTTTTGTTTATATTTCCTCTCTAAAATAATCATTATAATACCACCTATTAATAAAGCAAAAGCTATTATATTTAAACTTTCCTGTAAATAATTTTTAACTAACTTATAAGCTAAAAGACCTAAAATTCCAGTTGGAATACAAGCTATAAATAATTTTTTTAAATATTCCCAATCTCTAAAAATCTTTTTTCTATACAAAACCACAACTGCTAAAATAGAGGCAAATTGAATTATGATAATAAAGTTTTTTATAAATTCATTTGATCCTAAATTCATTAATTCTGAACTTAAAATTAAATGAGCAGTGGATGATATTGGTAAAAACTCAGTAAAACCTTGAACGGCACCCAAAATAATACTTTTATAAAAAGCTAAATCCATATTTTTGTTTTATTTAATCAGTACTACGATTAGATATTTCTTTTATAATTACATTACGATCTTGACCATATTTAAGACGACTTAATTCCCTTATATTTTTAGACATTCCTTCTTTAAAAGTACCCATTAATGGCCAAATAGTCTGTAAAGAAAAAGGTCTAACTGCTTGTCCATCAACTAATAATTTTACAAAAGCGCCTCGACCAACATTAACTAAATCATATTCATTAAATACCGGACTAAACTCTTTTACTAAAACTCCAGCGTCTTCTGATCCAACTCTAAAGCTTATCATAGTACCAACATTACCAAATACTGCATCTTTAATTTGAGTATCCTGTCCTTTACTTAGCTGACCAATGTATTGATGAGCAATATTTAAACATAAAGCATATTTTCTAGCTTCAGATAAAATCTGACAGATAGAATTAGTAGTAAAGTTTTGAAACTCGTCAATATATAAATAGAAATCTTTTCTTTGTTCTTGTGGAATATCAGTTCTAGATAAAGCGGCCATTAATATTTTTCCAACAATAATCATACCAAGTAAATAAGCGTTAGTTTCTCCGATAGCTCCTTTAGGTAAATCAACCATTAATATTTTCTGATTATCCATTATATCTCTAAAATTAAAAGCGCTATTTTGTTGACCAATAATAGGCATCATCATGTCGTTAGATATAAAAGGAGTTAATTTAGATGTGATATAAGGAACCATATTAGCTAAGGCGGCTTCCCCGCCAGCTTTCTCGGCTTCCTTACTCCAAAAATCAACTACTGTTTGATTCTTGCAAAGTCTTAATTTCATTCGACGAAAATCTTCATCAGCTAATACTTTAGAAACTTCCATTAAAGTTGATCCGGTTTCTGGACTATCCATAATCAATAATAAAGCATTTCTCATATACTGTTCAAACATTGGACCTCCAGTGGCTTTTAAATCATACAATTTATCAAAGATACCTATCATTTCGTTTATAACAAAAGTTTTTTGCTCTGGATAACGAGGATCATATTCCAATAAATTTAATCCTATAGGTCTTTTTATATCAGATGGAGAAAAAACTATTACATCTTCAGCTCTTTCTGGTGGAATACGATTTAAAACATCTTCAATTAAATCTCCATTAGGGTCCATAACACAAACTCCATGTCCTCTTTCTATATCTTGAATAGCTAAGTTGTTCAATAAAACAGATTTACCAGTACCGGATTTACCAATTATATACATATGACGACGACGATCTACTTCTTTTATTTTAATATCAGTTTCTATGCCTCTAAAAGTATTACGACCTAATAATATTCCCTCCTTAGGAATATTATTAGGAGCTGGAGCGGTTCTAGAAGTCAACCAATCAATATTAGGAGTTTCTGTTTTTGATAAAGGAAAATGATACATACTGGCTAATTCTTGAGTATTTAATAAAAAACTCTGATTAGCCATGAAACGACGATAAATAAAATTCTCTATTATATTAGATTGTCCCTTCTTTATCACTGGTTTAAATGAGTTTCCATATTCATAATAACTATATTCACTATAAGCACTGGCAATATTATCAAAAGATATTTTAGCTCTTTCCTTATCTTTTGAACTAACAACTATTCTTAAGTTGACATCTAAACCCGATTTAGAATTTTTTTCTTCCATCTTTTTTAACATTTCCCTTTCTTTTTCAGTTAATTCTTTAGTTGGAGTATTTGGATCTTTAAGTGTATTTTTATCATCAGCTCGTCCCATATCAAAAAATCCTAACATGATGTCAAAAACAAAAAAATTAATAAAATTATGAAAGGAAGAACTACTTATTTTGAACATTTTAGTAACGTCCTTTGTTTTATAGGCTTCTAAAACTGATTTTTTTATTTTACTATGCCAATCTTTTTTTGCACTTCTAATAACATATTGAACAGCAATACTTTCATCATTTTCTAATTTAGACATAACATTAATTAAAGAATTCATTGGATCTGAATTCATATCAGTATAATCTAAAAAAGGAAAAATAAAACTACGACGGGCTTTCAAATAACCGGCCAAAACACTACCTTGAGGATTAAAGGCATTATAATCATCCACTACTTCAATAGAAGCTTCTGGGTAATAAGCATGAATTTGTTGTTCTATATATAAAGATTTATTTTTAGGAGCAGAAATATAGAAAGAAATTTTTCCTTTATTAGCCACTATCTCAAAAGAAAAATTATCGTCTCGACCATAAAGCCAAGCCATAAAACCACGTTGAGCTCTTAAACCACCAATACTAGAAAAAATAGTTTCACCAGTAGCAATTTCTTCATGTAATTGTTGTACTGAAACATCCTTATTTTCTTCATTTGGTTTTTCCTTGGGTAATCTTACTAAAAAAATAACTTTATTATTATCTTTATCACGAATAGAATAATATTTTATAATCAAACGAGCAATCAACATTAAACCAAATAAAATACCAAAAAAAATCAACCAATTTATATAAGCAGAACCTTGTTCTATAACCGCTTCTCCTTCAGTAATTATTTGACTATTTAAGTCCATATTATTTCTTTAATTTTATTATTTTATCAGCTTTTATTTTAGCTTCTTGTTCTAAAAAATGAGGATTTATTTTAGGAATTAATTTTAACCAATTCTTTATTAAATCAATAATATTTTTTATTTTAATTTTAGCAGAAGATAAAATAATATTTATCTTACTAGCTGTTTTTTCACCTTCTTCTTTAAATATTTTTTGTTGTTTAGGATTCATTTCTAAAAAAACATCATTTAAACCTTCAGCTAAAATATTATCAATTTGTTTTTGTCTAATGGAATCAGA
>CAYYXD010000004.1:22893-30072 GCA_964475575.1 uncultured Gammaproteobacteria bacterium | reverse complement strand
TATGAACTAAAAAATATAATTAAATTTGAAAAATTAATTTGATTTTCTTCTATTAAAGATTGTAAATGAATAGGGAAATCAGGTTGATATTTTAATAAAAAATCATCAAAATAAACATCATGAGCTTCTTTTATGGGAGTATGCGTTGTAAAAACTATTTTTTTTCTAAGCTTATTAATTTTTTCTTGTTCACTTCCTTTTTTAATTTGAGAAAGTAATTCAATGGTAGCTAGAGCAGCGTGCCCTTCGTTTAAATGAATTTTTTCAATTTTATCATAACCAAGAAGTTTTATAATTTTTATACTGGCTCTACCTAATATTATTTCTTGTTTCAAACGATATTTTATATCTCCACCATAAAGATGATGACTTAATAAACGATTCTTTTCTTTATTTTCTGGCCAATCGGTATCTAATAGATAAATAGGAATAGTCATTCCATTATTGCTTGTTAAAAAATAACTCCAAACTCTAACTAAGATCTGATCATTACCAATTTTTACATTAGTTTTTATATCGGTAAGGGTTAATAACGATAAATCACTTTTATCATCTAATTCTTCTTGTTGATAACTTTTGGAAATTTTTTGTTTAAAATATCCTTTTTTACTGAATAGAGTAATTCCAATCATAGGGAAAGAAAGTTCTGAAGCTGAGCGTAATATATCTCCAGCTAAAATACCTAATCCTCCACAAAAAGTTTTTACAGAATTATTAAAAGCAATTTCCATGCTTAAATAAGCAACTTTAAAGTCTTTTTTTGTTATTTCTTTTTTCATTTGTATAATATTATTTTTATGTTTAATTATTATATCATAAAACTGGAAAATTTAAAAAAACTGATTTATATAAATAATATTGAATATCAATATAAAAAATGATATTATATCTATACAATATAAGATATGAAAAAAATATATAACAAAAATAAATTAGCCTTCACTCTAGTAGAAATGTTGGTAGTAATAGCTGTTATTGGAATATTAACTACCTTAGCTGTAGTTGCTGTTCAAAATTCACGTGAAAGTACTAGAAATGCTAAAAGAGTAGCCGATATTAAACAAATACAAAATGCCTTAGAACTATATTATACGGATAATAATGCTTATCCTGATACATTAATACCCGGAGAAACACTTTCATCGGGTTCTGTCATTTATATCCAACAAATACCTTCAGCTCCAACACCTAATGACGGTACCTGTTCGGAACAAGAGAACACTTTTACTTATGTTACATCCAAACTTCAATATGATTATTTTAATGTAACGGCTGAAGATTCTACTCATTTTCCCTCATATGATTGTTCTAATGATAATAATAATTATAGTATTAATTTTTGTTTAAGTGCTAATACTGGATCATTTTCAGCTGGAGAAGTAATAGCTTCACCTCGAGGTTTAAATAGTTGGACCTGTGGTGATCCTTTATTAGATTATCGTGATGGAGAATCTTATGACACGGTTCAAATAGGTAGTCAATGTTGGATGGCTGAGAATATGAGATATGATAATGGTTGTTCAACAACAGAGTGGGTTGATGGAGTTGAAGATGAAGGTTGGTGTGGTTATAGGTATAGTAATAATTGTTGGAAGAATAATGTTGGCAGATTATACCAATGGAGCGCCGCCATGAATAATGAAACCGAAGAAAGATCTCAAGGAGTGTGTCCTGACGGTTGGCATATACCTTCTTTAGGAGAATGGATTGAAGCTACTACCACTATTAACAATAATATAAATTATCGTTGTAATGGAATTGAAGGAAATATTTCTAAAGCCGTATCTTCAATTCATGGTTGGGTTGCCACCACCACTAGTTGTTTACCAGGAAATAATACATCTACTAATAATACAACCGGACTTAATATTTTCCCAACTGGTTATCGTGGGTATAATAGTGGTACTTATTTTAATGCTACCTGGGGTTCTTATATATGGACATCAAGTCTTGAATGGTCAGAAAAATCACAAGCATATTTTCCTATTTTTATAAGGACGTATGAAACCCAGCCTTATGTTTACAAAGCAAGAAACTATCATGCTTATGGCTATGCAGTCCGCTGTGTTAAGGACAGTGATTAAATAAATTAAAACAAATTATTATGAACACAATTATAGATGTTGATAAAAATAATTTTTCTGAAGAAGTTTTAAACTCTTCTTTACCTGTTTTAGTAGATTTTTGGGCTTCTTGGTGTACATCTTGTAAAATGATGGCCCCAATATTAGAAGAGGTCTCTGATGTCATGAAAGAAAAAATAAAGACTGTTAAAATTGATGCTGGTAATTCTGAAAATCAAGAATTGGTAACTAAATATGAAATCCAAAGTTTACCGGGAATTAAATTAATAAAAGATGGTCAAGTTATAGGTGAATTTCATGGGATACATTCTCGCGATTCTTTAATTATAAAAATTGAAGAATATTTAAAATAATTAATGAACTATGATATACGATTTAATTATAATTGGTGCCGGTCCAGCTGGATTAACGGCTTCTATTTACGCTTCTCGTTACAAAATAAATCATTTAGTGATTGGAGAAATACCGGGGGGGCTAATATCGGAAGCTCATAATGTTTGCAATTGGCCGGGAGAAGCTGAAATAGGTGGTTATGATTTGATTACTAAAATAAAAAATCATGCTGAAAAATTAGGAGCTCAAATTATGATTATGGAAAAAGTTATTGAGATAAAAAAAGAAAATGACATTTTTATTTTGAATACTGAATCACAAAAAAAATTAGAAGCTAAAAATATATTATTGACTATTGGTACTAAACATCGAACCTTGGGTTTGCCTGAAGAAAAAAAATATATTGGAAAAGGTTTAGCTTATTGTGCTACTTGTGATGCTATGTTCTACAAAGATAAAGTAGTAGGAGTAGTTGGTGGCGGAAATAGTGCTTTAACGGCTGCTCTTTATTTATCTGAAGTAGCTGAGAAAGTATATTTAATAGTTAGAGATGACAAATTTAACGGAGAAACAGTTTGGGTAGAACATGTAATTAATAATAAAAAAATAGAAACCATTTTTAATAGTGGCATACAAAAACTTAATGGAGGAAACAGATTAGAATCAATTGACTTGATTAATGGAAGTAATTTGAAAATAGATGGATTATTTGTTGAAATTGGAACTGAACCAGATGAGTTATTGATAAAACAATTAAATTTAACAACTGATAAAGGTTATATCATTGTTGATAAAGAACAACAAACAAATATAGAAGGAGTTTGGGCAGCTGGAGATATAAGTACTAATTCAGCTGGTTTTAGACAAGTAATTACAGCTTGCAGCGAAGGGGCTATAGCTACCTTTAGTATTTTTTCATCATTGCAGAAAAATAAATAAATATAATATTGATAATAAAAAAAGTAAACATTTTCATGCTTACTTTTTTGTTTTTATATTCTTATTTTTTATTATTCTCCGAAACCATAATCAGGATCATCGGTTGAAAGTTGAGTTTGACAAGAATCCGGAGCTTCATTAAATCCTGAACAGACTAAGGTTAATAAACTTTGAGGATTGCGAGCTGCTATTACCATTTCTCCATTTATAATTAAAGTTGGAGAACCTTCTACACCATAATTAGTATTATCTTCTTCATAAATAGGGAATATTGGATAAGAACCTTGTAACCAAGTTGCTTGATCATTATAACTTTCAGTTATTTTATATTCTTTATCAATGGCCTCTACACAAGAATTTATTGAAGCTTTATTGATACCAACTTCATTTAAACAAGGTTCTGATTCTCCAGATTCTGTAAAACATTTTAAGTAGCTTAATAATTTATCTTTATTTTCTTTTTGAATACAATATTGAGCCATTTCTTCATCTAATTCTACTTTATCATGCATGGCATAAGAATTAAATTTTAATGTGAAATCAACTGAATTTCCTAATGTTTCTAAAACTGGAATTAAACCTTTTTCCATTTGAACTCCATAAGGACAATGACTCATAACAAAAAGTTCAATAACCGGTTTATCATTTTTATTGGAAACTTCAGTGGATTCCTGAAGAGATGAATCTGAACCTTCTTCATATTCTTTTATATTTATAGATTGAGGAAAAAATAATTCTCCATCCTGACTAATATATGAATCTATTAATTCTCCAACACCAGCACTACCTAAATCAATAGATAATTTATATAAACCATATTCTTCACTTATTTCTTTTATAGTGGCTTTTGTTCCCGGTAACATTAAATTATTATTAATGAAATTTTCAGCTTTTGATTTAGCTTCTTCAATACTTAAAACACTTTTTTTAGGAGAAAGTTTAAAAACTAATAATCCTAAAATAATTAATACTATACCCGAGATTATAACAAAAACAAGTTTTTTCTTACTTATTTTTTTATTATTATCTTTTTTTTCTTCTTTGGTTTCTTCCAAAGATTCATTTTTTTCTTTATCCATAATTTTAAACTAAAGATGCAAAAATGCACTTTTTAATTAAATATAAAAATAATTAGATTTAAATATCTTTTGTTATTCTATTTTAGCAATTTTTTGAAAAAACGACAAGATTCATTTTTTTCTAAATATAATAAAAATAAAAATACTTATAATTATAATAATTACATAAGTTAATAAAGTTTTATTTCTGTTTTTCTTTTTTGTTTTCCAGAAATCATCGTTTAAATTTTTTTCATCAGCTGTAATAATTTCTTCAGAATTATCTAAACATCTAACATCTTCTTTTTTAAGAGGAATTATTTTTATATCATCCGAGGAGGAAGAAACAAAAGCTAATAGTCCGGTAATTGAAAAATTTTTTCCTATTTCTAATTCTTTTTTTGATAAACCAATATTATCTTTCAAATCAATAAGAATTTCATTTTGTCCATCATCTAAATATATTTTTTTATTGGAATTTTGAGTTATTTGTCCTTCAATGGTTTTTAAATTATCAGCTTGATTAAATTTAAAAGTATTTATTTTTTCTGGGCTACTGGAAGGCAGGGTATTATTTGATGAAATTATTTCAATATCACTAATTTCTTTAGTTTTTATTTTATATGATTTAATGTCATTAGAATTTATAGTCAATTCTCCTTGTACTTTAATTTTATCATTAATTTTTATATCTGGAAAAATCTTATTATAATTATATATTTTTAGTCCATAAATTTCAGGATCCTTATCATATTTATCGTGAATAAAAAAATATTGACTACCAAGAATTCCGGGTACAACACTTACTATCCCCTCTACTTTTACCAAGGTTCCATTTTTTTCTTTTTTAACATTTTTTAAATCAACTATTTTATAATTATTTTGTTTTTTATCGTTCTCATTTGAAGTTGTATTAGAATAATTTTTTAAAGTTATTAAATCATTTTTAGAATTATGTATTTTTATTATTTCTTTTTCAATTACAAAATCAAATTTAATGGGAATTTTTAAATTTATTCTTTTTAAAACTTCATTATTTTTTAAGGCCTTATCAGAGATTAAAGATATTTCATCACTTATCTTTTGTTCGGAATTATATAATATAATAGTATTATTAGGAGCTAAAGAATTATTATTAGAATAAATAAGGTCTGCTTTTATAATTGAACTAAAATCAGGACTAGATATTAAAAAATATGATTTAGGATTTATGGTTCCTGTAAAATTTTTATTGTTAATTAAGGAACTTTCATTGCCACTACTAGTTTTCTTTTTTAATGAATAATTTTTTAAGTTTATGGAAACGGTATTGGGATTATATAGTTCTATAAATTCATTTTTAGCTCCTTCATCCTGTCCTATCATCACTTGATTTATGATTATGGGATAAATAATTTCAGCTTTAACTATGGCAGTGTTTGTTATAAATATTAAAAAAAATAAAACTATCTTTTTCATAACAACTTTTTTAAAAATAAGATAGTTTTATTTTAGAACTATTAGTATAATTTTTCTTTAAATTTTACTTAACTTTTTTTAATATTTCTTCTAAATCTGAACTTAAATTAATAGAGATATTTTCTTTTTCACCTTGAGGATTAATAAAAGATAAATCGGTAGCCATTAAAAAAATTCTTGTCATATTCATTTTTTTATTTTGCAATTTACTTTTTTTATTTCCATATAAATTATCACCTAATAAAGGATGACCTAGAGCTGAAAAGTGAACTCTTATTTGGTGAGTTCGACCAGTACTTATATTTACTTTTACCAAGGTATAGTTTATTAATTTTTTTATTACTCGAAATTTAGTAATAGCTTGACGAGAATTTTCCAAAGCTTTAATACTACCTTTTATTCTATTTGATATATTTTCATTTTCTAGACAACTTTCATTTTCTAATCCTTTTATTTTTTTAGGAATAGCTGCCATTTTATATCCTTGACTAGATCTTTTTATTGGAAAATCAATAATTCCTTCATCAGTATCAAGGGTTCCACTAACTAAGGCAATATATTCTTTTTTTATTTTTCTTTTTTTAAATTGTTCTTTAAAGTAATTAAAAGACGAGTTTGTTTTAGGAATTATCATCAAACCTCCAGCTTCTTTGTCTAAGCGATGAACAATGGCGGGGCGAATTGGATCTTCACCAACATTTTTTAATTGTGGATATTTAATTAATAAAAAATCAGTTAAAGTTTCTTCTTTAATACCCGGCCCTCCATGGACTATTAAATTAGCTGGCTTATTGATTATTAAATAATCAGGTGTTTCTTTTATAATTTGAAATTTCATAATTTTTTATTTGGTAACATTGTTTTTATATCATCTTTACTTATTCCTTTAAATAAGTAAAGTAGGAAAAAATAAACGATTATAGCTGAAAATATTATTACAAGTAATAGATAATGATTTTGATAAAGATGACGAGGGAAGGAAGCCATAAAACCAGCCATACCTAACGAAGCTAACAAAGTTTGACCAATTATTTTTATATTAGGTTTAAATCCAGTATTCTTTTTAACACAATAATACGATCCGATTAAAATAACTAAATTACTATAAACCGTAACTATAGCCGCTCCTAAATATGAAAATTTTGGAATTAAAATAAAATATAATAACAATGAGCTAATCATAGTAAAGGCATATAGTCCAATAACTTTTTTTTGTTTTTCTATAGCGATAACTAGATGAGAAAAAACACAGCTTATAAATAATAATACGGTTGATAACATTAATATTTGTAGGGCCATTCCACCAT
>CAYYXD010000004.1:0-22793 GCA_964475575.1 uncultured Gammaproteobacteria bacterium | reverse complement strand
ACATCACTTATGTTTTTAAATAAAGATAATATAATAATATCACTTTTTTGGTAAATAAGATTTAAAATTATAGTTACGGCTAAGGGCCAAGAATTTCTAAAAATTTTTTTCCAAATAGTAATATCAAATTCAAATTTTATTTTGGCTGATTTTCTTCCAAACAGCCAATTAATTACAAAATTAACAAAAGCACTAATAACTGCCGCCCATAAAACTCCATTTAATCCCCAATCTAATTTTATGAAAACAAATATTACAATAACTAAAAATACTTTTCCTATTATTTCAGCTATCATAGCTTTTTCCATTTGTAATGTTTTTTGAAAAAGTCCTATCAAGATTTGATTAAGAGCTGGAAAAATATAAGATAAGGTAGCAATAAGTACTCCAATTTTTATAACATCGCTATAGGGAAAGAAAATAATAAAAAGCGGAGCTAAACCTAATAAAATTAAAGCTGAAAAGAATCGAATAGAAAATAAATTACTCAAAATTTTATCAGAGTTTTTTTCATTGGGATCACTAATCATTTTGGTGGTTATTAAATTTAGCCCTAAATCAGCTGACATAGCAAAAAAGGACACGAAGGTTATAATAGTAGAATATTCTCCGAAACCCTCAGTTCCTAAATAGCGGGTCATTATAGCTAAAGAAATTACTCCTAAAAAAACTGATAAACCTTTTCCTATAATTTGAATTATTGTGTTGTAGGCTATTTTTTTCTTAAGTTCCATTTGTTTTTTTTCTAAAAATAATATATAATTTAATATATAAAATATTATCACAATTTTATGAAAAAAGCGAAAATTATTTTCTTTACCTTTTCTTTTTTATTTATTTTATTGTTTTCTTTTGGAGTTAATAGATCATTGGCTGATGCTACCAGTTCTGAAAGTGGAAGTGGTTTATGGACATCTCAATTGGGTATGGATAAAGTAGGTTCAGCTTACGGAGAAGATCAAAATCCAATAGATATAAGGTATAGAGTAGTAAAAATAATTAATATAGTAGTATCTATTATCGGAATTTTATTAGTAATATTAATGGTTTATGCCGGATTCTTGTGGATGACTGCCAGTGGTAATGAAGATCAAATTAGTAAGGCTAAAAAAATAATGGCTAATGCTGCTGTTGGTTTAGTAATAGTATTTTTGTCTTGGTCCATTACTTATTTTATTTTAAAAAGATTAACGGCAATTAATGTTGGTGATCCTAATTATGTTCATCCGACTAGATATGATTTTTAATTATTGGATATTAGGTTGTTTTTATATCATAAAAAGATAAAGTATGCTTCCAAAATTTATAAAACCTTTTCTTTGGTATCATGATTTTAAAAAAATTGACCTACAAAAAGATAAACAAAGAATAATTTTAAATATTTTAAATATTGGTACAAAAAAAGCTACTGATTGGCTTTTTGATTTTTATCCAAAATCTGAAATAAAAAAAATTGTTATTAACTATGGATCTAAGGGAGAATTAAGTAAAAAATCTTTAAATTATTGGGTTCTATTTTTAAATATTGATTCAAAAAAATTAATAAAGTCTCGTTTTTAATATGTTTTATAATATTTTAGATAAAAAAAGATTGGCTATTTTACCACTTTTAAAAAGTTTTAAAAGAGATTTTTATTTAGCTGGTGGAACAGGATTAGCTTTACAATTAGGTCATCGTGATAGTATTGATTTTGATTTTTTTTCAAAGAAAGATATTGATACTAAAAAACTTTATTTACAAATTAAAGAAACCTTTAAAGGATGTAAAATTTTAAAAGTTCAAGAAGAAAAAAATACATTAACTGTTTTTATTAATGGTAATATAAAATTAAGTTTTTTTACCTATAATTACAAATTAATTAAAAAAACCATTAATGAACGTTATTTTAATATAGCCTCAATTATAGATATTGCTTGTATGAAATTATCGGCTATAGTTAGTCGAGCAACTAATAAAGATTATATTGATTTATATTTTATTTTTAAAAAAGTTTCTTTAAAGAATATTTTAAATAATCTAAATAAAAAACTTCCAGAGTTAGATATTAATTTGGTTTTAAAAAGTTTAGTTTATTTCAAGGACCTAGAAATAGAACCAATTAAATTTAAGAATAATCAGTATATTAACTTTAAAACCATAGAAAAAAATTTTAAAGAACAAATTATTAAATTAAAATAGTGTTTTTTGCTTTCTTTGAATAATATATTTAATAGTTTATTTTTAAATTAATGTTTTACTAATATAGTATATTGTTGTTTGGTGTTGTATTTTTTTTAAACATTTGCTATTATGTATGTATAAAGCTAATTGATAATACAATTAGCTTTTACGTTTAATTTATAAATAACTTAAAAAATATGTCAGAATTATTAAGTGCTATAAAACAAGTGTGTGATGAAAAAAGAATAGAATATGATTTAGTTATTTCAGCCATAGAATCTTCTTTAGCTGCTGCTTATCGTAAGGATTATGGTAACAAAATGCAAAACATCAAGGTTACCTTTGATCCAGAAACCGGTAAATCTAAAATTTATGATATAAAAACTATTGTTGAAGACTTATCTGAAGAAGAACAAAAAGAATTTGATGAAGCTGAAAAGAAAAGAGAGGCTAGTTTGGATAATAAAAATAAAAATTTTTTTGAAACAAAATTTGAAACAAAAAAAGAAAAAGAATCAGAATTAAATGACTCAATAGAAGTGGAAACTGAAAGAAAATTTAATCCTAAAACTGAGATTCAACTTAAAGATGCTTTATTAATTAAAAAAGATGCTAAGGTTGGAGGTGAAATAGTTTTTGAATTAGAAGAACCTGTTGGTTATGGACGTATGGCTGCTCAAACAGCTAAACAAGTAATAATTCAAAAACTTAGAGAGATAGAAAAAGAAACTGTCTTTAATGAATTTAAAGATCAAGAAGGACAGGTTATAAATGGAATTATTCAAAGAATAGAAGGCCGATTAGTTTTTGTAGATTTAGATAAAGCTATAGGTATTTTACCTTTAGATGAACAAATAATGGGTGAAAGATATACTATTGGAAGTCGTTTAAAAGTTTATGTTAAAGAAGTTCGTTCAGGAATTCGTGGAGCTGAAATTATCCTATCTCGTAAATCAGAAGAAATAGTAAGACAAATATTTACTATGGAAATTCCAGAAGTAGCTAATGGTTTAGTGGAAATAAAGAATGTAGCTCGTGAAGCTGGTTCTAGATCTAAGGTGGCTATTTATTCTGATTCAGAAAATATTGATCCGGTTGGTTCTTGTGTAGGACAAAGAGGAGTCCGTATTCAAACTATTATTAATGAATTAGGCGGAGAAAAAGTTGATATTATAGAATATAGTGAAGATCCAGCTAAATATATTAGTAATGCTTTAGCTCCTGCTAAAATATTAGGTATCGAGATTGATAATAATAGAAAGGCTACCGTTAAAGTAGCTGCCGATAAATTATCTTTAGCTATCGGTAAAAATGGTCAAAATGTTAGATTGGCTGCTCGTCTTACTGGTTGGAAAATTGATATAATTTCTCAAGGAGAAGATGATGAATTAATAAAATTTGCTGAAACGGAAAATAATAAAGAAGATGAAATAGAAATAGAAAAAATAGGTTCAGAGGAAGAAATTTTAAGTGAGGAAAATCATGAAGTTATTGTTGAAGAAAAAACCACTGAGAAAAAAACAAAGAAGACAACCAAAAAAAGTTCAAAATAAATTTATATATTAATTAAATTAATTCTTTTAAACAATGTTTAAAGTTTTAAAATTGTTTAAAAGATAAAAAGCTATGGAAGAAATTTTTATTGTAGCTTGTCCGATAGTAGCTTTAATTTTTGGAGCTATTTTAACTGTAAAAGTTTTTAGATTACCAAAAGGCAATGATAAAATGCAAGAAATTGCCAAAGCTATTAATGATGGAGCTAAAACATTTTTAAAAAGAGAATATCTGTATGTTGCTGTTTTTGTTGTTGTGTTAGCAACAGTTTTATTTTTTACAATAAATAGTTTGACTGCTGTTAGTTTTGTTATTGGAGCAGTTTTATCGGCTACAGCCGGATATATCGGTATGATGGTTTCTACTAATGCTAATGTTCGTACCGCTCAAGCTGCTCGTTCTGGAATATTAAATAAAGCTTTAGTAGTTGCTTTTTCTAGTGGTACTATTATGGGTATGATGGTTGTAGGATTAGGTCTTTTAGGATTAGCTATTCTATATCTTATTATTCGTGATCCCAATGTTATTAATGGTTATGCTTTAGGAGCTAGTTCTATTGCTTTATTTGCTCGTGTTGGGGGTGGAATTTATACTAAAGCTGCTGATGTTGGTTCTGATTTAGTTGGTAAAATTGAAGCTGGAATTCCAGAAGATGATCCTCGTAATGCCGGAGTTATAGCCGATAATGTTGGAGATAATGTTGGAGATGTAGCTGGAATGGGAGCTGATCTTTTTGAATCTTATGTTGGTTCAATTGTAGCAGCTATGATTTTAGGAGTTTCTTTATTTGGTGTAAAAAGTATTTCATTACCTTTATTAATTTCGGCCATCGGAATAGTGGCTTCCATTTTTTCTTTTTTCTTTGTTAGATCTAAAAAAGATAATCGTTTGGGAGCTGTTTTAGAAAGAGGTATTTGGATTAGTGCTTTATTGGTTTTAATAGCTTCATTCTTTTTAATTCGTAATTTTATAGCTCAAGGTATTTTTGAAAATTATGGAATTTTTTATTCAATAGTAGCTGGATTATTAGCTGGAGTAGCTATCGGAAAAATTACTGAATATTATACTTCCGATAGTTATAAACCGGTTAGACATATTGCCGATTCTTCTTTAACTGGAGCTGCAACTAATATTATTAGCGGTTTAGCCGTTGGTATGAAAAGTACTGTTTTACCTATTATAGTTATTGCTGGTGCTATTTTACTTTCATATCATTTTGCTGGTATTTATGGTATAGCTATTGCTGCTGTTGGAATGTTGTCAACTGTAGGTATGACTATTGCTGTTGATGCTTATGGTCCAGTAGCTGATAATGCTGGAGGTATAGCTGAAATGGCTGAATTAGAACCAGGAGTTAGAAAAATAACTGATAAATTAGATTCAATTGGAAATACTACTGCCGCTATCGGAAAAGGTTTTGCTATTGGTTCAGCCGCCTTAACTTCTTTAGCTTTATTTACAGCTTATGTTCAAGTAGCCGGTCTACAATATATAGATATAAATAACCCTAAAGTTATAGCTGGTCTTTTAATTGGTGGTATGTTGACCTATTTCTTTGCTTCCAGAACTATGGAAGCGGTTGGAAAGGCAGCTACTTCATTAATAAAAGAAATTCGTCGTCAATTTAAAGAAATTACTGGCTTAATGGAGGGAACAGCTAAACCAGAATATGAACGTTGTGTTGATATTAGTACTAAGGCAGCTTTAAAAGAAATGATTGTTCCAGGTTTAATGGCTATAGTTGTTCCATTAGCTGTTGGTTTAATTCCTTTTCTTGGTAAAGAAGCTTTAGGCGGTTTGTTAGCTGGAGCTTTAGTTACTGGAGTATTACAAGCAATTAATATGGCTAATGCTGGAGGAGCTTGGGATAATGCTAAAAAATATATTGAAGCTGGAAATTTGGGAGGAAAAGGTTCTGATGCTCATAAAGCAGCTGTAGTTGGAGACACAGTTGGCGATCCTTTTAAAGATACATCAGGTCCTTCTTTAAATATATTAATTAAATTAATGAGCATTGTTTCATTAATATTTGTTCCGTTATTCTTTTAGTTTTTTAGTTAAAAATAAAAAAAATAGGAGCATTGTTCTCCTATTTTTTTAAACATTTCTGTTTTTTAGTTTTTTTGGTATAATAAAAATAGTTAATTATTAATTTTATAGTATGAAAGTATCAAGACAAGATTTAGACAAATCAAAAATTGAATTAAATGTAGAATTTAGTGTGGAAGAATTTAATCTTTTTATTCAAAAAGGAGCTGAAAATCTTTCTAAAGAAATAAAAATAGAAGGTTTTCGACCCGGAAAAGTTCCTTTTGAAATATTAAAACAAAAAATAGGAGAGATGAGTATTTTAGAAGAGGCGGCTCATGTTTGTATAAACAATAAAATATTTTCCATTATTTCGGAAAATATAAAAGATAAACAAATTTTTGGACAACCTGAAATTAACATTACTAAATTAGCTCCAGGAAATCCTTTAGAATTTAAGATTGTGGTTGCTGTTTTACCAGAAGTTACTGTTGGTGAGTATAAAAATTTTGGTTTTAGTGAAGAAAAAGTAGAAGCCACCGAAGAAGATATGAATAAAATTTTAAATGATTTAAAAGAAATGAGAGCCATAGAGAAAATCTCTAACGATGGTATTAAGATGGATGACAAAGTTATAGCTTCGGTTAATTTGTTCATAGATAAAGTTCCAGTAGAAGATGGACAAAATCCAGAAGTTACAATTATGATAGGAAAGAATTATTTTGTTGAAGGTTTTGATAAAAATTTAATTGATTTAAAAAAAGGTGATAAAAAAGAATTCAATATAGTTTATCCTAAAAACCATTGGCAAAAAAATTTGGCTGGTAAATCAGTTGATTTTAAAGTAGAAATAAAAGAAATATATAATCGTATTTTACCGGAATTAAATGATGATTTAGCTAAAGATTTTCGTTTTAATACCCTAGATGAATTAAAAAATAATTTGAAACAAACCGTTGAAATTCAAAAGAAAAAAGAAGTTGATCAAAAAATGGAAATAAAAATATTTGATAAAATTTTAGAGAAATCAAAATTTGGTGAAATTGCCGAAGATTTAATTAAAAATGAATCCCAATTAATGCTTAGAGAAATGGAGCAAGGAGTTGTTTCTCAAGGTGGTAAATTAGAAGATTATTTAAAAAGTATTGGTAAAACTGAAGATCAATTATTATTAGATTTTATGCCTAATGCTGTTAAGAGAGTTAAAAGCGCTTTAATTTTAAAAGAAATAGCTAAAATAGAAAAAGTAGAAGTAAGTCCAGAAGAAATAGAAAAAGAATTAGAAACCTTAAAAAATCACTATAAAGATAATGCTGAAATTATAAAAAACATTTCTAGTCCGGCCTATCGTTCTTATTTAGAAAATTTTATTTTAAATCAAAAAATAATTAATAATCTAAAAAAATGGAATCTATCCTAGAATCTTTTGAAGATGTACCAATAGGAATAATTGTTTTTGTAGTTATAGCTTCAATAATTTATTTTATATTCTTTAGAGATAAAAAAAATAAATTTAAAGCAACTAAAGATGGTTATGATGTTTATGGCTATGATAGTTATGGTTACGATAAAAATGGTTATGATAAAGAAGGTTTTAATAGAGAAGGTTTTTCTCGTCGTTCTTATACGAAGAAAGATTATATTTCCGGTTTTGATCCCGAAGGTTATGATGTTTTTGGTTATAATCGTTTTGGTTATAATGATCAAGGGTATAATCGACAGGGATTAGATAGGGAAGGATATAATAAAGATGGTTATGATAGGGAGGGATATAATCGAGCTGGCTATAATGTGGAGGGATATAATCGAGCTGGTTACGATAGAAATGGTTATGATAAAGATGGCTATGATGTTAATGGAAAAAGTATGTCAGAAATTTAATTAATTTTTTATGAAAATATTAGCTTTAAATAAAAGAGCTACTTTTGATTATCAAATCTTAGAAACTTTTGAGGCTGGTTTAGTTTTGTTTGGTTATGAAGTTAAGTCCTTAAGAAATGGACAAGCTAATTTAAAAGGATCCTATATTTCTTTTGGCGCAGATTTAAAAAAAACAAATGAAGCTTGGTTAGTAAATTCCTACATTCCATTATATAAACCGGCCGGGAAAAGAGATGATTATAATCCAGAACGACCCAGAAAGATTTTATTAAAAAAGAAGGAATTAAATCATTTAATTGGAAAAAGTAAGGAAAAAGGCTTGACAGTTATTCCGATTAAGTTATATACTAAGAGCAGTTTTATTAAATTAGAAATAGCCATTGTTAAAGGTAAAAAGGCTTTTGACAAGAGGGAGGATTTAAAGAAAAAGGAAGTGGAAAAACACATCCGAACTTTAACAAAACAAAAAATTAAAACATCGAGGGGATGACTTTGGCTTCGATAATAAGATATTTTTTTAAATATTCAAAGCATGTTGGATAACATGACAAAATATCCAAAACATAAGTGTAAAAAACACTATAGCTAAGGCGGCTTTCTCATGGAAAGTTCCGTCTTTTGCTCCTGTTGTCGCTTAATTTAACGCGATGACCATCGGTCCGGTGACTCCTTATACCCGATAGCCGGTGTTATTTATAAGGATAGATTTTAGAATTTTTCCATGTTTTAAAATTGAAAGATTAATGGAATCGTTATTATTTTGTTTTGCTTAATTTTTAAAATAATAATTAAATTTTAATTAAGCTATTTTTGTAAAAGTATTTAAAAAAACTTGTTAGACACGGGTTCAATTCCCGTCATCTCCACCTAAATATTTTGCCGCGATGGCGGAACTGGTAGACGCGCTGGACTTAAAATCCAGTGATAGCGATATCGTGGGAGTTCGATTCTCCCTCGCGGCACATAATAAAGCGGGTATCGTATAGTGGCTATTATGCGACCTTGCCAAGGTCGAGAGACGGGTTCAATTCCCGTTACCCGCTCCTTTATCTTAAAAATAATATTTAAAAAATGAGAAGAAAATTTAAATTTCCGAAAAATGATAATATTAAAAAAGAAAAACAGTTTAATTTTAATGAGAAAATACAAGCTGAAAAAGTTTTTCTTATAAATGAAGAAGGAGAAAATATTGGTGTAGTAGAAACATATAAAGCTTTAGAAATGGCTCAAGAAGCTGGTTTAGATTTGGTGGAAGTTAATCCTAAACCTGATATTCCAGTAGCTAAAATATTAGATTTAGGTCAATTTAAGTATGAATTAGATAAAAAGAGTCATAAACAAAAAGTATTACAAAAAAAAGTTGAAATAAAAAACATTAGATTATCTCTTAGAATAAGTAAACATGATTTTGATGTTAGAGTGGAACAAGCCTATAAATTTCTATTAAAAAATAATAAAACTAAGATAGAGATAGTATTAAAAGGACGAGAAAAACAACACTTTGAAAAAGCTCGTGAAATAATAATAGAATTTGTAAGTAATTTAAAAAATAGACCAGAAATAAAAGTAGAAGAAGAACAACCCTTGACAAAGCAGTTCGGAGGGTTTAGTATAATATTAGTTAATAAAAAATAAGATAGCTAAAATCAGGTTTTAGATGGCCTGTTTTTTTAGCTTTTACAGTTATATGCCAAAAATTAAGACACATAAAGCTACTAGTAAAAGATTTACTAAAACTGCCACTAATAAAGTTAGACATCGAAAATGTGGACAGGATCATTTTAATTCCAGAGAATCAGGAAATACTACTAGAAAAAAAAGACGGGATTTAAATGTTGATAAAACTTTAGTTAAAACAATAAAAAAACTTACACCTTATAAATAATTATTAATTTTCAAAATACAAAAATGTAATTTTTGATTTTTGATCGATATATTTATGCCAAGAGTTAAAAGGGGCGTCATGCATGTAAAAGGACGAAAAAATCTTTTAAAAAAAGTAAAAGGATATAAATGGGGCCGAAAGAAACTTATAAGACTAGCTTCAACTGCTCAAACTAAAGCGGGAGCTCATGCTTTTGTTGATCGTCGTAAAAAGAAAAGAACTAATCGTGGTTTATGGCAAATAAAAATAAATGCTTTTGTTAGAGAACATGATATATCTTATTCTCGTTTTATAGATGCTTTAAAGAAAAATAATATAGAATTAGATAGAAAAGTTTTAGCTGATTTGGCTGTTAATAATAAAAAAGTTTTAGCTAATATAATAGAAGAAATAAAAACCAAAAAATAATTTTTAAATATGGATATACTTAAAATAATTCAAATTGTAATTTCAGTTCTTCTTATCATCTCTATTTTATTACAAAGTCGTGGAGCTGGTTTAGGAGGAGTTTTTGGTGGAAGCGGTTCAGTTTTTTTAACTAAGAGAGGAATTGAAAAAAAACTTTTTATTTTCACCATAATTTTAGCCATAGCTTTTTTTGGAATTTCTTTAGCTTCGGTTTTTTTGAATAAATAATCATTTTATTAAAAATACATTGTGAAAACCGTTAATTTATCTTCGGACCAATTGAATAATGATAAAAAAGAAAAAAAGAAAAATTATTTTCTTCGCTTTTTTGGTATTTTTAAAAAGAAAAAACCTATTGAAGATATAGATAAAACTTTAAATAATTTAGATAGTAAATTAGTTTATTCTTTATCACCTAAAAAAATACCAAATTTTAAACAATTAAGATATACAAAAAAAGTTTTAAATACTAAAGAAAAAGTTTTTCTTAATATTTTTTTAATTATTATTATTACTGCTTTAGTTTTTTTTGGTATAAAGATTTTTAAAAAATATGTTAAAGCTTATCCAGCTGTAGGGGGAGAATATATTGAAGGTTTAATAGGATCACCTAAAAACATAAATCCTTTATATGATTCAGCTAGAGATGTTGATAGTGATATTAGTCGTTTAATTTATTCTTCTTTATTTAAAAGAGGAAAAAATGGTGAGATAATTAATGATTTGGTTGATAATTATTCACTTAGTGAAAATGGTTTAGAATATACTATTAAAATAAAAGAAAATGTTAAATGGCATAATGGAGAAAGTTTAACAGCTAATGATGTTATATTTACTTTTGAAGCAATAAAAAATATTGATTATGGATCTCCTCTTCGTGGAACTTTTTCTAATGTTAATATTGAAAAAATTGATGATTTTTCTTTTAAATTTATTTTAAGTGAAGTATATTCTAATTTTGTAGAATTATTAACTTTTGGTATTTTGCCTCAAAATCTATGGTCCGATATTCCTTCTACTAATGCTTTTTTAAATGAATTAAATATAAAACCAATAGGTTCTGGTCCTTATAAATTTAAATCTTTAACCAAAAATAAAGCTGGTGATATAAAAGAATTTACTTTAGTTTCTAATTCTGATTATTATGGACAAGTTCCTTATATTAATAAAATAATTTTGAAATTTTATAATAACTATAATGAATTAGTAGTCGCTCTAAATAATAATGAAATAGAGGGAGTAAGTTATCTACCTCATAGTTTAAAATCAGAATTAGTTTCACAAAGTTCATTGCATTTTAATAATTTAAATTTATCACAAATAACTTCAATTTTTTTGAATACTGAGAAAAATTCTGTTTTAACTGATGTTAAGATTCGTCAGGCCTTAACTATGTTTATAGATAAGAATAAGATTTGTGATGAGATTTTTTCTGGCAATGCCAAAACAGCTTATGGACCTATTTTACCAAGTAGCCCTTCCTATAATGAAAATATAAATAAATATGAATATAATTATGAAGAAGCTGAAAAAATATTAAATGATGCCGGTTGGTTAACAATTGATTTAAAACAAGAAGAAATTTCAAGTATTAGAGAAGTAATTGATCTAGAAAAACAAAAAAAAGAACAAGAAGCAACTACTACTGATACTGATAAAGTTGAAAATGAAGAGATAGCAAATAATGATTTAATTAATACTTTTAATGAAAAAAATGAATCAATGAAGTTAATTGAAAATTGGGAAGTAAAAAAGAGTATATTAGAAAATTTTGCTTTATCAGATGATGATTTAATAGGAATGTGGAGGTATAAAAAAACTAATGATACTGTTAAACCTTATGCCTATTTTACAATAAACTTAAGCACAGTTGATTTAGAAGATAATATTAGTGTAGTAGAATTTATAAAATCTTCTTGGGAAAAAGTTGGTATAAAAACATTTATTAAAATAATTAATTCATCACAAGTTCAATCAGAAATAATAAAACAAAAAAACTTTGAAGCTTTGCTTTTAAGTCAAGTAATTGGAAGTGATCAAGATATTTATGCTTTTTGGCATTCTTCGCAAATATCCGATACTGGTTTAAATATTTCTGAGTATAAAAATAAAGAAGTTGATAAATTATTAGAAGAAGCTAAAAGTTCCTTAAAGAGTGAAGAACAAATTGAAAAGTATAAAAAATTTCAAGAAGTTTTAAATAATGATTCACCGGTTATTTTCCTTTATTTTCCAACATATAATTACATTCAAAATAAAAAAATAAAAGGTTTTGACTTTGTTAATATTTTAAATCCAGCTGATCGTTTAAATGATATTTCTAGCTGGTATATAAAAGTAAATCGTGAAATAGAATTTTAAAATTTACTCTTTTTTAAATATAAATTAAATAAAATATAATTTTTATTTTAATCCCATTTTAAGTTAATTAGATTAAAATAATTTTTTGTTATGACAGATAAATTTCAGACTTTTTTTTCTGGTGATTCTAGTCAAGTTCGGTCTTTTAGTCCGACAGCGACCACTCAGAAAAATTCGAGTTTAACATCTCGAAAAAATGTTAGCACTTATCGTTCTACTGGAAATTTTCGTAGAAAAGATAATTTTAAAAGTCCAATTAAAAATCCAGTAAGAGTTTTAAATGAAATAAAAACTTCCGATACTACTGGTAAGCTTAGAATTATGGTTTTAGGTGGACTGGAAGAAGTCGGAAGAAATATGACTTTAATTGAGTATGAGAAGGAGATTATTATAATTGATATGGGTCTACAATTTCCGGATGAGGATATGCCTGGAATCGATTATATAATACCGAATGTTTCTTATTTAGAAGATAAAAAAGATAGGATTAAAGCTGTTTTCATAACTCATGGACATTTTGATCATATTGGAGGCATACCTCATATTATGGGTAATATTGGTAATCCGCCTATGTTTATGGGCAAAATGACTGCTGGTTTAGTTAGAAAAAGAATAGCTGAATTTAAAAAAGCCCCAGTTTTAAAAATAAAAGAAATTACTGAATTTGATAGGGTTAAGATTTCCGATAAAATACAAGTAGAATTTTTAAGAGTTAACCATTCTATTCCTGATTGTTTTGCTATTATAATTAATACCCCTATTGGTAAAGTTGTTCATACTGGTGATTTTAAAATTGATTTTACTCCAGTTAATGATAAACCGGCTGATCTTAATAGAATAGCTCAATTAGGAGCTGAAAATATTCTATTATTAATGGCTGATTCAACTGATGCCGTTCATCCTGGTTATCAAATTTCAGAATCAGCTATTGGAGATGAAATGGATAAATTATTTGAAAAAATAAATGGACGAATAGTAATCGGAACTTTTGCTTCACAATTAAGTCGTATTCAAAAGATTTTTGATTTAGCTAAAAAATATGGTCGTCGAATTTCACTTCAAGGTCGTAGTATAAATGATAACGTAGAAGTAGCTCACCAAATAGGCTATCTGAAATTTGATCCAAAAATAATAGTTGAAGATAAAGATTTGGGACGTCTACGTGATGATAAGATAATTATTATTGGTACTGGCGCTCAGGGAGAAAATAATGCTTTTTTAGCTCGAGTAGTTAATAATGAACATCGAGTTGTACATTTAAAACTTGGTGATACTGTAATTTTTTCATCATCAGTAATTCCAGGAAATGAAAGAAGTATTCAAAATTTAATGGATATGGTAGTAAGACAAGGAGCTAAGATTATAAATTATAAAATGATGGACATTCATGCTGGAGGTCATGCTAAACAAGAAGATTTAAAATTAATGATGCGTTTAATTCGTCCTCAATATTTTATGCCAATAGAAGCTAATCATTATATGCTTCAAGCTCATGCCGATTTAGCTGAACAAGTAGGTATTGCTAAAGAAAATATTTTTGTAGCTGATAACGGACAAGTAGTTGAGTTTAAAAAGGGTAGTAAAATTATTGGTAATAAAAAATTTGAAGTTTTAGGAGAATTAACTCAAGAAAAAATTCCAAGCGATTATGTTATGGTTGATGGTTTAGGTGTAGGTGATGTTTCAGCTATTGTGTTACGTGATCGTCGAGTAATGTCGGAAGATGGTATGATAGTAGTTATTGTAACCATAGATTCAAAAACAGGAGCCTTAATTGGTAGTCCCGACCTTATTTCTCGTGGTTTTATATATATGAAAGAAAATAGGGATTTAATAGAAAAAACCAGATCTAAAGTAAAGTTTATAGTAAAAGACAAAAATGAAAATACTCCAAGTGATGATGATTATATTAAGAATAAAATAAGAAATGAAATAGGACAGTTTTTGTTTACTGCCACTAAAAGAAGACCGATGGTGTTGCCAGTGGTTATAAAGATTTAAAGTATTAATTTTTTATATTTTTTATGTTGATATAGAGATATATTAATATGAAATTTTTTCAAAGTAAAAAATAATGTTTACCAATAATAAAAGTGGGGTCGGTAAAACAACCCTAGCTTTTAATTATGCTGTATTTTTTGCCCAAAAAGGATATAAGACGGTTTTAGTTGATTTGGATACCCAAGGGAATTTATCGCGTTTGACTTTGGGAGATAAAAAATTTAACGCCAATCTTTTTTCTTCAACAGAAAAAGATATTTACGATGTTTTAAAAGGAGTAATAGAAGGAGGGGGAGATATTGATTTGAGTGTTCCGTTTATTCCCATACCGAAAAACAATAAAAATTTATTTCTATTAAAAGGAAATGTCAATTTAAATTTATATGAAAATAATTTGGCCACCGCTTATGTTCAGGCAGCCGCCGGTCAACAATTAGGATATTTTCAAACTAGTGCCATAGATAGATTTTTAAGAGAAAAAGGATTAAATGAAGAAGTGGATATTTTTATAATAGACACTTCTCCGAGCTTATCACTGCTTAACAGAATAATTTTTTTGGGGAGCGATTATTTTGTTGTTCCTTTGACTCCCGACGCTTTTAGTGTTCAAGGAATAGAAAATTTGGGCAATGTTTTTGAAACTTGGAAAAATAATTGGAAGACAACCGGTAAAGCTTTGTCGGGTAATATTGAAAATCGTTTTATTCTATCAGGGGACGGTTTGTTTGTGGGATATGTCATTAATTCATATAATGTCTACAATCAAAAACCTATAGTAGATCATAGACGATGGATTGAAGAAATTCCCGAAAAAGCAAAAAATATTTATCGGAAAAACATTGTCGTAACGGTTTAGTGGAAAAGAGTTGGAAAAATCCATTAGCCGAAATAAAATATTACGGTCGTCTTCCAGCTAAATGTCAAGAAGAGGGTGTGGCCATCTTTGATTTAGATCTATCCTTAATAGACGATATTCAACAAGGAAGTAAAGAAAACATTGAGGTAGCCAAAACACAATTTAATGATTTGACTGATGAATTAATTAAAATATTAAAAGAATATTAAGTTTAAAATAAAGGTATTATTTTGTGTATCTATTTTTAGGGCTATTTTGGCCTGTTTTTATTACTTTTACCACCCATTGACAAAGATTGAATAAAATTATATAATGTATTTGTGTTTAAATGTTTAAATATTAAGCATTAGCCCAATTCTGTCGGGAAGTGCAGAAAGTATCATTAATAATTTGTAAAAATAGGAGGTTTATCATGGCTACTAAACAACAAATTCCTGTCATTGCCGCCAGATTAACGGAATTTCAGGAAAGTTTTGAAATCTTGTCCACTGAAGACGCACAGTGGGTTATAATAAATCCAAAAGAAGCAATTTCATTGTTAGTAAATGCTGTTATAAATCGCGCCAAACCAGCCGTTCAGGCAGTCGTAAAAATTCTCAGCGTAATCGTCTGTGCTTTTACCATTCCTGCCACCACCGAAGAAATTGTCGCCAGAGACAAATTTAAAGTGGACATTTCCAAGAAGGCTAAAGTTAAAATCTCTTTCCTCGGAGATAACTTTAAGGAATGGTTTCTCGGGAAGATCGAGGATCAGTTTTCCGGCAGTACAATTTACGGGCGCAAACTGGAAAGAAATTCAGTTGACGGCCCGATTTTAACTGAACTGGGTGGCAATGAAGCAGCCGAAACAACGTTAACTGAAATGTGGGAAGCAATGAAAGCCCAGCCTAATGGCGAAAACGGCAACCTGCTCAACAACGGTTGGGCGAACATCTTTTACATAAAAGATGTTAATGGTACGCTTCGCGCTGTGCTCGTGTTCTGGCTCGATGGTGGTTGGGGCGTGTATGCGGACTCGGTCGAGTCTCCGCTTGAGTGGTACGCCGACAGCCGTGTTTTCTTCCGCAATTCCTTGGCATCTCAGGCTTCTTGATTTTGTTCCTTGGGCTCTTAAACCCTTTGACTCTTTCAATTTTCTTCGGAAAAGCGAAAGGGTCTTTTTATTTTATCCAAGCCATGGTATATTGATATGAAACCAAGAATTGCGCAGCGGCTACGGCTACTGTGCCATGGCTTCAGAATTCTTTGCCTCAGAGTCGCGTCTGGGTACGCCTGGCGCGAGAGTAGAAAAAGATTCTTCAAAAAAACAAGAATTGGTACTGAGAACTGGCGGACTTTTATGTCCCGAATAAGATTCAGCTCTGGGGCGTTTGCCGACGGGCGGTGTTACGGAAGGTTCTCGGTGCAGTACTGACGCTTCGTGCCGTGAACGTGAACTGGAACGATGATGGCTGGAACGTGAATGCGAACTCGGTCGAGAATCCGAATGAGTGGAACGCCGACAACCGCGTTTTCTCTCGCAATTCATTGTCTTTCTCCTGTCGGTCTGGCGGGAGTTTTCATTTCCAACCCTCTTTTCCAGCCACCGAGCATGCGACCGATTTCGTCAAGTTGAGAAGATAGTGAAATGAAATTTGAATTCGCCAAACATTTGTTTTCCCATGCTAATTGAAAAAAGAATTTTAAACTGTCCAGTTTTATAATCGCAAGCGACAATTGAATTTGTTTTTTTTCACCTGATTGATAGACGGCGATAAAAGTATTTTCTAAAAGAGATAGAAAATAATCTTCAATTTTTCTGCCAAGGTTATAACGGTATACCTTAGGAAAATCGGCCAGAATTTTAAACCAAACCGCATAAGCTTCCTTTTCTTTAACGAGTACTATGGGTGAATGAACTATTGTGCTCATAATCTTTATGAAAAAATTTATTAAAAAATACGAAGAAATTGTTACTGCGGAAAATTTACTACTGGCTTGGGAAGATTTTTTAAAAGGAAAGAGGAAACGGTTTGATGTGATTATTTTTCAGGGAAATTTATTTGATAATATTATTGGTCTACAACGTGATTTAATTAACAAAACTTATCGGCACGGCGGCTACCAAGCTTTTAATATTTCTGATCCCAAACCAAGAAATATTCATAAGGCTACGGTTTGCGACCGACTGCTTCATCATCTATTGTATCGTGAAACTTGCAAATACTTTGATTCTCATTTTATTTATGATTCCTACTCTTGTTGATTAAGTAAGGGTAAGCATCGGGCAATCAGATGTTTTAATAAATTTGCCAGGTCTGTTTCCAAAAATAATAAAGCAACGGTCTGGGTTCTTAAGTGCGACATCAGAAAATTTTTCGCCAGCATTGATCATAAAATTTTAAAAAACATTTTAAGTGGATATATTGAAGACGAAAAATTGCTGTGGCTGTTTGGGAAAGTTATTGACAGTTTTCATACGCCTGGTAGGGAAGGAACGGGCCTGCCACTCGGAAATCTCACTTCACAACTCTTGGTTAATATCTATATGAATGAATTTGACCAGTTTGTAAAAAGGACACTTAAAATAAAGTTTTATGTGCGTTATGCCGATGACTTTTTGTTTATAAATCGTGATAAGGAATATTTAATTAAACTGTTGCCGGAATTGGAAAAATTTCTGGAAGAAAAATTAAAGTTAGCAATGCATCCCAAAAAGGTTTTTTTAAAAACTTTGAATAGCGGAGTTGATTTTCTTGGTTGGGTGCAATTTCATCATTATAGAGTCCTGCGAACAACTACAAAGAATCGGATGCTGAAAAAAATTAAAATAAATCAATCGCAACCAACGTTAGCTGCATACTTAGCTTTACTTAAGCACGGCAATTCGTATAAAATAAAGAACAAAATTAATTCAATTAACAAGCCATTATAACACTTTTTGACATTTTTAGCAATAGTTGTTATATATTTTGTATTGATTTTCGGTTAAAAATAAGTATTATTTTATATTTATTGGTAATTTGAGAAAATTTTATTTCTACTTTTCAAAATGTATCTGAACTTATTCACGGACTAATACCCCCTCTTGCTTTTTAATAATATTTAATATATAATACCATCACAATTAAATTAAGCCTTTTTTTAAAATCTCGGATTCAAGGCGTTCGGGAACTTTCTACCAAAGAGGAGAAGGTTAAGTTATTCTTTTTTTATTTGTAATTTATTTATTACAGATAAAATAATTTTATTATGAGTGTTAATAAAAGCAGTGAAAAAAAAGAGAGTAGTGTCCTTAGAGCTTTGTTAGAACAAGATACTATTAAGGTTCCAGAAGTTAATGATATTGTTATTGGTAAAGTTATATCAGCTTCTAAATCAGAGGTTCGTTTAGATATTAACGGAATCTTTATTGGAGTAGTTCGTGGTCCAGAATTATATTTTGAAGCTGAAGAATTTGCTAATTTAAAAACAGGAGATGAAGTTGAAGCTACTATCATTGATGAAGAAAATGAAAATGGAGAATTAGAATTATCATTTAAACGAGCTGGTCAAGAAAAAGCTTGGATTAAACTAGAACAAGCTTTAAAGGATAAAGAAATAGTAAAAGTTAAAGTAGTTGAAGCCAATAAAGGGGGTTTATTAGTAAAATTTTATCAAATAGCTGGATTTTTACCAGTATCACAATTATCACCAGAAAATTATCCTAGAGTAAGTGGGGGAGATAAACAAAAAATTTTGGAAAAATTAAAATCTTTCATCGGACAAGAAATTGAAGTTAATGTTATTAATTTAGGAGAAGAATCAGATAAAATAATTTTTAGTGAAAAAGATGTTTGGAATAAAAAACAAAAGCATATTATTGATAAGTATAAAGTTGGTATGATAGTTGATGGAAAAATTTCTGCTGTTACTAATTTTGGAGTCTTCATCAGTTTTGGAGAAGGAATGGAAGGATTAATTCATATTTCTGAATTAGCTTGGCAAAGAATTGAATCACCGGAAAAAACATATAAGGTTGGTGATATTATAAAAGCAGAAATAGTAAATTTAGATAATAATAAGATTTTCTTAAGTGCTAAAAAGATTGTAGAAGATCCATGGAAAAAAGCAGTTGAAAAATATAAAGTTGGTGATGTTGTTAAAGGGCAGATTTTAAAAATTAACCCTTTTGGATTATTTGTTAAACTAGATGATGAAATTCATGGTTTAGCTCATGTAACTCAATTGGGAATTAATGTTAAAGATAAAATAAGTGATTTATTTAAAGCTGGTGATGAACTTGATTTTGAAATATTATCTATTTCTCCAAGTGATCATCGTTTAGGATTAAAATTAGTTAAGGAGAATAAAAAGAATAAAAAAGATAAGGAAAGTAAAGACGATAAAAAAAAGGAAAAAACTGAAACTAATAAAAAAGAAAAAAAAGAAGTTAAAGAAAAAGCAGTAAAAACTAAAAAAACAAGCAAAAGTAAATAAAAAATAAAGGGTCGGATAATTCCGCCCTTTATTTTTTTTTATTTGTTTTTAAATATAAATTATTATATAATAATAGAGTAATATTTAATTTGTTTTATTATGAAGTATTTTTTGAAAAATTCTCTTATATTTTTATTCGTTTTTTTGATAATTGCTGCTTTGTTTAGTATTTTTTCTCAAGATTCAAACAAAACTGAAGTAGTAGGTTTAAATGATTTTGTTGCTTTAGTTAATGATGAACAAATATCTAACATTGAAGTAATAAATGATCAAATAAATTTAACTTTAAATTCGGGAGAGAAAAAGATAGTTAAAAAGGAACCTAATGAATCTTTTTCTACTTTAGTAAGTAATTTAGGTATAAATTCAGAAAAAATAAATAAAATAAAAATAACCATTAAAGAAGATAGTAGTTTAAAAGCGGCCTTACTTTCTTTATTACCCTTTTTAATTCCTTTTATTTTAATAGCTTTACTTTTGATATTTATGATGAGAGGAATAACTGGTTCTAATAATAAAGCTATGATGTTTGGACAATCCCAAGCTCGAGAATTTAATCAACATCAAAAGAATAAAGTTACCTTTAAAGATGTAGCTGGATCTAAAGAAGCTAAACAAGAATTAAGTGAAATAGTAGATTTTCTAAAATTTCCTAAAAAATTTCATGAATTAGGAGCTAAAATTCCTAAAGGAGTATTACTTTTAGGTGGGCCGGGAATAGGAAAAACATTAATGGCTAAAGCAGTAGCTGGTGAAGCTAATGTTCCTTTTTATAGCATCTCTGGTTCAGAGTTTGTAGAAATGTTTGTTGGAGTTGGAGCCTCAAGAGTTAGGTCTTTATTTCAAAAAGCTAAAAAGAATTCACCCTGTATAATATTTATAGATGAAATTGATGCTGTAGGAAGAAAAAGAGGTTCGGGATTAGGCGGTTCGCATGACGAAAGAGAACAAACTTTAAATCAAATATTAGTGGAAATGGATGGTTTTGAACCTAATCTAAGTATTATAGTTATTGCAGCTACTAATCGTCCTGATGTTTTAGATCCAGCTTTACTTCGTCCGGGAAGATTTGATCGACAAGTTGTTATTGATAACCCAGATTTAAAAGATAGGGAAGAAATTTTAAAAGTTCATGCTAGAAAAAAACCTTTAGCTAAAGATGTAAAATTAAAATTAATAGCTCAAAGAACTCCTGGTTTTAGTGGAGCTGATTTAGCTAATGTTTTAAATGAAGGAGCTATTTTAGCTGCTCGACAGAATAAAAAAGTAATAGAATCTTCAGATTTATTAGAAGCTATTGAGAAGGTTATAATGGGACCAGAAAGAAAAAGTCGAATTATAAGTGAAGAAGAAAAAAGGGTTACTGCTTATCACGAAGCAGGTCATGCTATTGTATCAAATTTTTTACCAAATGCTGATCCGGTTCATAAAGTTTCAATTATTGCTCGAGGTCAAGCCGGTGGTTATACTTTAAAAGTCCCAGAAAATGATAAAAGATTATATACTAAAGATTATTTTTTAGATGAAATTGCCGTTCTATTAGCTGGTCATTTAACTGAGAAGAAAATTTTTAATCAGGTAACTACTGGAGCTACTTCTGATTTACGTCGGGCTACTAATTTAGCTCGTCGTTTAATAACTGATTATGGTATGAGTGAAAAATTGGGACCAAGAACTTTTGGAGAAAAAGAAGAAATGATTTTTTTAGGCAGAGAAATTCATGAACAACGGGATTATAGTGAAAAAATAGCTGAACAAATAGATGAAGAAATTTCTAATTTTATTAAAGAAGGCGAACAAAGAGCTAACAATATTTTAAATTCTAAAAAAGATGAATTAGAAAAATTGGTTGCAGTATTATTAGAAAAAGAAACAATTGAAAAAGATGAATTTGAAAAGATAATGAAAATGGATTAAAACTATTTTTATTTATAATATACAACTTTATGATTAAATTTAAAAAAAATAAAAAAAACAAAAAGAATAAAAAAGCTTTTTCGTTTATGGAATTATTAACAACAATAATTATTATTGGTATTATAATTTCTACAGCTACAGTATCTTTTACAAAAATTCGTGAAAATTCTAGAGATACTAAAAGAATAGCTGATGTTAAACAAATACAATCTGCTTTAGAATTGTATTATAGTGATAATGGAGAATATCCAGAAACATTGGGATCATCAATAGTTTCTGGTAATAAAATATACTTAGAAAAAGTTCCTGAAGCTGTAACTCCAGTTGATGGAAGTTGTAGTGAAGGAGAAAATAGTTATTCCTATACTACTTCTGATGATAATAATAATTATTATTACTTAAGTTTTTGTATCGGAAAGGATGTAGACGATTATAAAGCTGGTAATAAAATAGCTATTCCTGGTGATATATTAGAACCAATTGATATTTGTGGTCAAGATTTAAAAGATGAAAGAGATGATAAATCTTATGCTACTAAGCAATTTGGAAATCAATGTTGGATGATAGAAAATATGAATATAGGAACTTTTATAAACACCAGTAGTGATCAATCTGATAATTCTGTTATTGAAAAATATTGTTATAATGATAATGAAAATAATTGTAATATTTATGGTGGTATTTATCAATGGAGTGAAGCTATGCAATACAATGAGACTGAAGGAGCTCAAGGAATATGTCCTGATGGTTGGCATATACCAACTTATAATGACTGGGATACATTTATTAATTTTATTAAGGGAGATAGTGAAAATATATGTGTTGAAGTTCCAGGTTCTCCAGATCCAGATTTTATAGCCAAATCGTTAGCTTCAAATTATGGCTGGGATAGTTGGGAGATTGAAAAAGATATTTGTGCTCCTGTTTATTATCAAACAACAACAAATAATTATTCAGGTTTTAGTGCTTTACCGGGTGGATTTTTTGATACTCCTCCACCACCTTATGAAAATAGAATTTGGGGAGAACTTTCTCGTGGTGTGTATTTATTGTCTTCTTCTATTTCATCTGGAGATTGGATTTCTCTTTTCTATTTAAACATAGGAGATGCAAGGGCTAGTATGCATGGAGTTAGTGGAAAAACTAATGGTGGTTCTGTTCGTTGTATTTTAGATTAAAATATTTATAAGATATATTATTTATTAATTAAGCATTTATTGACTAAACCATTTTTTTAAATTATACTAAATTTGTTTTTAAAATAAAATTATAAATTATGTCGG
>CAYYXD010000003.1:0-31604 GCA_964475575.1 uncultured Gammaproteobacteria bacterium | reverse complement strand
AGTCAGTGTTGGATGGCTGAGAATATTAATTATGATAGAAATTGTGCTAGTACTACTTGGGTTACTAATATTGATACCGGTTGGTGCGGTTGTTATAATAATAGCTCTACTTTATGTGATATTTATGGTAAACTATATCAATGGAGTGCAGCTATGGATGGATCTATAATTGAAGGAGCACAAGGTATCTGTCCTGATGGTTGGCATATAGCTACAAGTTAATACTCCTTCTCTTAATTATCGTTGTAATGGAATAAATACTTATATTGCTAAATCATTAGCTTCAGTTTCTGATTGGGCCTTAAATGATACTATTTGTTCCGTAGGCAATAATCAGCAAACTAATAATGCCTCTGGTTTTAATGCTTTACCAGCTGGGTATCGTGATCTTAATGGATATTTTGTTAATAGAAGTTCTAATGCAGATTTTTGGACATCATCAGTTAATGGAGAATTGGCCTATTTTCGTCTTATAATGAGAAGTAGTATTATTCCCTCTAGTGTTTCTGATAAAAAATTTTATAGTGTTTCTGTCCGTTGTCTAAAAAATAATTAGATAATAATTAAATAATATTGACATTTTTAATAAAACAATATAATATTTAAGGGCTTAGATAAGTTTATTATTTAGGTTTTTTATTAATAAAATAACATGTTTGCTCAAATTTTCTGTTTATATTAAATAAATATAAATTTTGCAGACAGAAGCTCGTCATTGACGGGGTAAAAGAAAAAAATATGAATATTCCAAAACTAGAAGAGATGATGAAGGCTGGTGTGCACTTTGGTCATCGAACTAATCGTTGGCACCCAAAAATGAAACCGTTTATTTTTACTAAGAAAAACGGTATCTATATTATTGATTTAGAAAAAACTCAAGAAAAATTAAGTGAAGCTTTAGAGTATATGTCTAAATTAGTAAAAGAAGATAAAAATATACTTTTTGTTGGTACCAAAAAACAAGTTAGAGAAACAATGAAAAAAATGGCTGAAGAAATAAAGCAACCATATATTACGGGAAAATGGTTAGGTGGTCTTTTGACAAATTTTTCAGTTATAAAAAAGTCAATAAAAAAATATCAGGATCTATTAAATGATCGTGAAAGTGGACGATTAAATAAATATACTAAAAAAGAAAAATTAGATTTTGATCGTGAAATAAAAAGATTAGAAGAACGAGTTGGTGGTTTAGTCGGTTTAATTAAATTACCGGATGCTATCTTTATCTGGGATTTAAAAGAAGAAAAGACAGCTGTAGCCGAAGCTCAAACTAAAAATATTCCGATTATTGCCATTTGCGATACCAATGTTGATCCGAGTGTTTGCGCTTATCCGATTCCGGCTAATGACGATGCCACTAAAACAGTTGATTTAATTTTAACTTGCATTAAAGATAATTTAATCAATGTTAAAAACATTAATTTAAAATAATAAATTTTGTATTAAACTTACAAAATAATAAATATATGGAACAAATAAAAGAATTACGTGAACGTACTGGAGCCGGTATGGTTGATTGTAAAAAAGCTTTAGACGAAGCCGGTAACGATATTGAAAAAGCTATAGAAATTTTAAGAAAAAAAGGTATTTCCAAAGCTGCTAAAAGAAGCGAACGTGATGCCAGTGAAGGTTTGGTAAAATTAAGCACCAATGATGATAAAACCGAAGGCTATATGTTAGAATTAAAATCTGAAACAGACTTTGTTGCTCGTAATGAAAAATTTCAAAAATTAGCTGATGATATTTTAGAAGTTATTAAAAACAATAAACCGGCCAGTCGGGAAGATTTATTAAAAATGACTTTAAATGATTCTACTGTAGAAGAACAAGTTAGCGGTTTAAGTGGAGTTATTGGTGAAAAAATAGAATTAGGTCAAATTGCTTCTGTGGTTGGTCAGACTGTGGCTAGTTATTCTCATTTAGGCGGTAAAATTGGAGTATTAGTGGCCTTGGATCAAGAGAATCAAGAAGAATTGGCAAACGACATTGCCATGCATATTGCTGCGGCCAGTCCTAAATATTTAAATAGTACCGAGGTTTTAAGTGAAGAATTAGACAAAGAAAAAGAAATTTATCGGGAACAATTAGCTAAAGAAGGAAAACCGGAAAATATTATTGAAAATATTATGGTTGGTAAAGTTAAAAAATATTATTCTGAAGTTTGTCTATTGGATCAAGAATATATAAAGGATGATAAAAAAACAGTTAAAGAAATTTTAGGCGGAGTAAATGTTATTAAATTTGTTCGCTTCGCTTTATAGTTAAATTTTAAACGATGAAAATAGTTCAAATACAATTTGCTCCTTGGGATAAAAAATATAATTTTACTCCCGGTGATTTAGCTGATCTAAAAAATGGTGATATGGTAATAGTGGAAACCGAATTCGGTCAAGAAATCGGAAAGGTTTTTGCTTTTAAAAATTTAGCTGATATTGAAATTGAAGAACAAAATAATATTAAACCGATTATTCGTTTAGCAACAGATGAAGACATAGCTAAAATGATTAGTGAAGAAGAAAAAAAAGAAGCTTTGAATTATTGTCAACAGATTGTTGAAAAATATGAATTACCGATGAAATTAATTGATGTTCAATTTTCTTTAGATAGAAATAGAATTAATTTTGCTTTTTATTCTGATAGTCGAGTTGATTTTAGAAATTTAGTAAAGGATTTATCTGGTCATTTTAAAGGGATAATTCGTTTAACCCAGATAGGTAGCAGAGATGAAGCTAAAGCCATGGGAGATTTAGGACATTGTGGAAAATGTTTATGTTGTCGAGGTTATATAAAAGATTTTTCTTCAATAACTTCAGAAATGGCCGAAGCCCAACAAGTTGTTCATCGTGGTAGTGACAGAGTTTCAGGAATGTGTGGTAAATTGATGTGTTGCTTATCTTATGAATACGAAGGATATTTAGAATTAGCTAAGAATTTACCTCCTGTTGGAACTAAAGTTAATGTTGATGGACGTCGAGGTGAAGTTCTAGCTCAACATGTTTTAAAACAAAGTCTAGATGTGTTATTTAAAGGAGATAAGGATGGAGAAAATGATTTTGTTTTAGAAGTTGATATTAATAGACATAAAAAATAATAAATAAAAATAGTTTTTTAACATAAAAATATAGGAGGAAAAATATAATGGTTATTATTAATAATTATAAAGCAAATGAAACAATGGAAGAAAATATTCTTTATTTGTTTCGCGAAAACAGAATAGCAGATGCTTTAAATTTAGCTTACGAGGTTGAATTAAAAATTGAATCCAACGATGAAGAAAAAGGGCTGGCAAATAATATTACTGAATTATTAAGAGAAGGCAGAATATCAGATGCTTTAGATTTAGCTGTAGAGTATTATAAAGTTAAATTAAAAATTAAATCTGATAAAAAAGAAAAAGAAGTGGTAAATAATATTATTAATCCAAATAAATTTTTCCTAACTGCTTGTTATTAAAATCAAAAAAATAAAACAATGGAATTAGAAAATATTTTATTTGACGAAATTTTGGTGTTATTAAAAAACGATAGAGTTTTTGAGGCGATGGAATTATCGGTGAAATATTTTCAAAAAAAGTATGATGTGAAAAATTTCATAGATTCCACAGTTGAAATGAAAAATGATATTCTTGAAAAAAAAGAATTTTCTGATTTTATTTTAAAATTACAAAAAAACGGAGTTTCCGAACCTATCGCTTTTACAGAACGAGTAGCTTTTCTTCTTATGCGAGAAGAGAGGCAAATTGCCGTTAAAAACGAAATATACGTTCCTTTCGGGGGATATGTATGTTAACTAAGAATTATTTCAAGAAGCTATATCATAATAGTTTCTTTTTTTGTTTTTTTAAAAAAATATGATATAATTTCTTTGTATAATATATAAAATTAACAATAAAATTATGCCTAAAAAATTAAACATTGCTATTAATGGCTTTGGTCGTATTGGTCGAGCCGTCTTTAAGATTATATTAGAGAAATACCCTAGTTATAATATTGTGGCTATTAATGATTTAACTGATACTAAAACTTTAGCTAATTTATTAAAATACGATACTGCTTATGGTGTTTATGATAAAAAAGTTTCTAGTGATGCTAAAAATATAGTAGTAAATGGAAGAAAAACACCAGTTTTATCAGAAAAAGATCCTAGTTTATTACCTTGGTCTAAAATGAAAGTTGATGTAGTTTTAGAATGTACAGGTAGATTTACTAATAAAGAGGGATTATTGATGCATATAAAAGCCGGAGCTAAAAAAGTTATTTTGTCAGCTCCAGCAAAAGGAGAGGGACAAGTTAAAACTATTGTTTTGGGAGTAAATGAAGAAAAAATAAATAAATCAGATCAAATTTTTTCTTGTGCTTCTTGTACTACTAATTGTTTAGCTCCAGTAACAGACATTATTAGAAAGAAATTTGGTATTAAAAAAGCTTTAATGACCACAGTTCATGCTTATACCGCTGATCAAAACTTGGTTGATGGACCTCATAAAGATTTACGTCGAGCTCGTTCAGCCGCCGCTAATATTGTTCCAACTAGTACCGGTGCGGCTATTGCTATTAATCAAACCATTCCTTCTTTAAAAGGGACTTTTGATGGTTTAGCCGTTAGAGTTCCGGTTATAGTTGGATCTTTATGCGATATCACTTTTTTATTAAAAAAGAAAACCAGTGTTGAAGAAATAAATAATAATTTTATAAAATTATCAAAAACTAAAAAGTATAAAGATATAGTAGAAGCATCTTATGAACCTTTAGTATCATCGGATATTATAAAAAACAATCATAGTACCATAGTAGATCTATCATTAACAAAGGTTGTCGGTGGTGATTTGGTAAAAATTATAGCTTGGTATGATAATGAATGGGGTTATTCATGTCGTTTAGCTGATTTAATAACACATTTAATTTTCTAAAACTATGTCTGATATATTAAAAAAAATAAAAGAAGCTGGCTTAGTAGGACGAGGTGGAGCTGCTTTTCCAACTCATTTAAAATGGCAAGCTGTAAAAAATGCTCACAGTGATAAAAAATATCTTATCGTAAATGGGGCAGAAGGAGAACCTGGTATTCATAAAGATGAATATATTTTAATTAATCATCTTAATGAATTTTGTTTAGGACTTAAATTAGCCGCTGATTATGTGTCGTCTTCTAAAATTTTTTTCTATTTAAATAGTAAATATTTTGATTTGTATAAAAAAAATATTATTAATAATTTAAATAAAGTAGGATTAAAGGGAAAATTTGAAATAATAAAAAAAACCAAAGAATCTGGCTATATTGGAGGTGAAGAATCAACTATTTTAAATATTTTAGAAGGAAAAATTTTGGAACCTCGACTTAAACCACCTTTTCCAACTGAACACGGTTTATGGTCAGCTCCTACTTTAATTCAAAATATAGAAACTTTATACAATGTTTATTTAGTTGATAAAAATAAATTTAAAAATACTAGATTTTATTCTATTAATGTTGGTTCTAAAAATAAAGGAGTATATTCTCTAGCCGATGATTTAAGTATTGCTGAAGTTTTACAACAAACTAATTTTTATCCTAAATATAAATTTTTTGTTCAAATAGGTGGAGATGCTGCGGGAGAAGTTTTAAATGATTCTCAATTAGAAAAGAAAGTTAGTGGAGCTGGATCTATTACTATCTATAATCTTATTGAACATAATCCTGAAAGATTGGTAGCTTATTGGCTAGATTTTTTTGTTAAAAATTCTTGTGGACAATGTACTCCATGTCGAGAGGGAACCTATCGTTTAAAAGAAATGTTAGATGAAGCTAAAACTATTAAAAAAATGTTATTAAATGATAAATTAAAAGAAATAACTGATAATTTATTTTTAAGTTCTTTTTGTGCTTTAGGATTATCAGTTCCAATAGCCTTATTAAGTTACTTAGAAAATGTCTATAAACCTAATATTAAATTATATGAATAAAAAAATAAGTATAAAGATAAATGGTAAGAAATATATAGCTAATGAGGGTCAAACCATTTTAAAAATAGCAGAGGAAAATAATATATATATTCCTAGTTTATGTTATCATCCTGATTTGAAAATTAAAGCTAATTGTCGGGTTTGTGTAGTAGAAATAAAAGGACAAAATCGTTTAGTTACTTCTTGTTCTACTTTAGTTAAAAACGGTATGGAAATTTTTACCAATTCTGAAAAAGTAAAAAAATCTCGTAATACTAATTTAGAATTAATTTTTTCTACTCATGCTGAAAAATGTTTTGATTGTAGTTCTAAATTTAATTGTTCATTATTAGATATGGCTAAACGTTATGATATAAAAATTAATAAGTTTATTGATAGAAAAGCAAAAAGAAAAACATATAAATTTGATAAATCAGTAGAAATTGACGGTAGTCAATGTATTGATTGCCAGAACTGTGTTGATGTCTGTTCTAATATTCAAAAAATAGGTTATTTAGAAATAACAGGTAAGGGTAGTAAAAGAGAAATAGTTCCGACTAAAAATAAAAAGATTGATTGTATTTATTGCGGACAATGTACTACTCATTGTCCAGTAACTTCAGCTCAAGAACAATCGCAAGTTGCTGAAGTAGAGAAACTTTTAAAAAATAGAGGAAAAAATATTGTTATAGCTATTTTTGCTCCTTCAACTCGTATGACTATTGGTGAATATTTTTCTTTGCCTTATGGCCAAAATAATAGTCAAAAAATGATTGAAGCTTTAAAAGATTTGGGTTTTAATAAAGTAATGGATGTTGATTTTGCTGCTGATACTACCACTTTAGTAGAGGCTACTGAGCTTTTAGAAAGATTAAACTCACCTCAAGCCAAACTACCTTTAATAACCTCTTGTTGTCCAGCTTGGGTAAAATATTTGGAATTTTATAGACCAGATTTAATACCACATTTAACAAGCTCTCGTTCACCTCATATCCAATTAGGTGGAATAATAAAAACATATTGGGCTAAAGTTAAAAAAATAAAACCAGAAAATATTAAAGTGGTATCAATTATGCCTTGTACTGCTAAAAAATTTGAAATAAGCCGGCCAGAATTAAAAATAGGGAATAATTATCCAGTAGATCATGTTTTAACTGTTAGAGAATTATCTTTTCTTATAAAAAAGAATAATATTAATTTTAAAAAAATAAAAAATAATAAACCAGATACTTTAATAAATGATGGTAGTAGCGCTGGCCTTATATTCGGAGCCAGTGGGGGAGTAATGGAATCGGCCCTAAGAACTGCTGCTCATGTTTTAAATTCTTCCTCCAGGAAATCAAAACTAGAATTTAAAGAAATTAGAGGACAAGCTGGAGTAAGAGAAGCTCAAGTTGTTTTATCAGGAAAAAAATTAAGAGTAGCTGTTGTTAGTGGAATAGGTAATATAAAAGAAGTATTAAAAAATTTAAAAAAATATGATTATATCGAAGTAATGTCTTGTCCGGGTGGTTGTATTGCCGGTGGCGGTCAACCAATTCCAACCTCTAAAACTATTATAGCCAAAAGAACGGCCGGAATATATCAAGTTGATAAAAATAGTTGTTTGAGATCAGCTCATGATAATAAAGGAGCAGTTGAAATAATTAAGTGGTTAGAGCAACAAGGCTTGGATCACCAAGTTTTACATACTAAATATTTTAAAAAAATTAAAAAATAATAATATGAGAGATTCTACTATCAATAGTATTATTAATAAAGATTTTAATAACAATAAAGATGTTCCAAAAATAGTTGGTAAAATAGATTTGGATATACTTGAGAAAGATAAAAAAGAAAGAATTAATTTTGAGAAGATGTCTATTTTTTTAAAAAAAGGGATGAATCTTTTAAGTAAAGAAGTAAATGAAAAATATGCTGAGTATGGTCCAGTTTTAGAAGAAGATGGTAGTATTAAAATGGAAGGTAAAGATTCCAACTATCATAAAGAATTAATTATGATAAAAGAAAGTGCTTGGGCTAAGGAAGAAAAAAAATCAATAAAAGAATGGAAAGAAAAAAAAGATAAAGATCCGGCAGTTATAGCCGAAATGATGATCACCCTACTTTTACATAATAAATTAAAAGATAGGTTTTTAGTAAGTAGATCTTCAATTTTTGATGATTATGAAAATGGTGTTGATTATGTTTTAATGGATAAAGAAACTGGAGCCGTAGTTTGTGGTTTGGATCAGGTTTTGGGTATAGGTAAAGATAGTGGTTCTTTTAAGAAAAAAGATAAAATAGAAAATATATTACTTAGAGGAGGGGCTCGTTTGGAATATGGTTTAACTCTAGCTGATGATTTTGAAAAGGATAATGATTTAATAAGAAAAAAAATAAAAAATATTCCAGCTTTCTTTTTAGGAGTTTCTAAAAATGATTTAGATAAAATGTTAGCTTCTTTACAAAAAGAAGGAATAGATGGAGACTTTTCAGAAGATGTTTTTGATAAAAATGAAGATTTTAAAAATTTTAGTCAATCAATTTTAAAAAACATAATTGATTCTCTGGGGGAACAATATATTAAAAATAAAAAAATGTTAGAAGAGAAAACGGGCGATGATAGAAAAAAAGTCGAAGAATTATTGAAAAATTTTGATAAATTTAAAGAATCTTTAGATAAAATAAAAGGTGAGATAAACAAGATAAATGAATAATCAGTTATGATAGAGTTAGCTTTAAAGACAATAGAAAAAATAGAAAAAAATGGCTACGAAGCTTATTTGGTTGGTGGTTGTGTTCGTGATTTATTAATGGGTAAAGAAGCCCATGATTTTGATATTACTACTAATGCTTTACCTGTTGATATTCTTAAAATTTTTCCTGATGCTAAATATGAAAATGATTTTGGTACAGTTATTTTAGCTATTAAGGATAAGAATGAAAAAGTTCTAACAGTTTTAGAAATAACTACCTATCGTAGCGAAAGTACTTATCGAGATCATCGTCGTCCTGATGAAGTTGTTTTTGAAAAAGAATTAGATAAAGATTTAGCTCGTCGTGATTTTACCATTAATTCTATGGCTATTAGACCTATTAAAAAAGATTCTGGGAAATATGATGCTATAGTATTAAAAAAAACAAAAAATATTTTATTAAAAACAATTTCTAAAGATTTAGAGTTAATTGATTTATATGGAGGATTAAAAGATATAAAATTAAAAATAATTAGAGCAGTAGGTGAACCTAGTAATAGATTTAAGGAGGATGCTTTAAGGATGATGCGAGCTATTCGTTTTTCATCTCAATTAGGTTTTGAATTAGAACCAAAAACTGAACGAGCTATAATAAAAATGGCTGGAAGTTTAAAATTTATAGCCAAAGAAAGAATTAAAGATGAATTAATAAAGATACTAAGTTCTAATAATTCAGCTTTTGGCATTGATTTGTTAAATAAAACAAAATTATTACAATATATTATTCCCGAATTATTATATGGAAAAGATTTAAACCAAAATCATCATCATATTTATACTGTTTATAAACATAATTTGTTATCATTAAAATATTGTCCGAGTTCAAAATGGCAAGTTCGTTTAGCTGCTTTATTGCATGATATTGGTAAACCTAAATCGATGAAAATTATTAATGGTCAAACTACTTTTTATAACCATGAATATATTGGAGCTAAAATAGTTAAAAAAATAATGCTTCGTTTAAAATTTTCTAATCAGGATACTGATATAGTGGTTAATTTAGTAAAGAATCACATGTTTTATTATAATGTTGGAGAAGTAACGGCTACTTCAGTTCGTCGTTTAATATCTAAAACTGGTAAAGAAAATTTAAAAGATTTAATAGACTTAAGAGTGGCCGATCGACTTGGTTCAGGCACACCTAAAGCTATGCCTTATAAATTACGCCATTTACAATATATGATGGAAAAGGTACAAAATGATCCAGTTTCAGTAAAAATGTTAAAGATTGACGGCTGCGATTTAATGAGTTATCTTAAGATAGAAGCTGGTCCAAAAATAGGGGCTATTTTAGATGTTTTACTAGCTGAAGTATTAGATAACCCTGATTTAAATATTAAGAAAAAATTATTAGAAAAAGCTTCTGATTTAAATAAAATGAATTTATCTGATTTACGTTCTCAAGCCAAAGAGTTAATAGAAGAAAAAAGAGAAGAAGAAGATTTGGATATTAAAAAGAAATTTAAAGTTTAATAAAAAAATTATGGATAATAATTTAGCTTTTGTCTTGGTTCTGAATTTTATGATTTTTTATGTAATAATAAAGGAAAAATTGTATAAAAAAAGGCTCCTTAGGTACGAAACCGTCCGGATCCTCTTTCGTCTTGATATTAAAATTATAAATTATTTTTTAAAGTTTGTCAATAAAAATATGTATAAAGAATTTAATTTTAAATATATGAAAATATTAAAAAGTTTTTTTGTTATTTTTTTTATGTTTTGTTTGTCGGCTTGTTCGATAAGCAAAGCTACTATCAGTTCAGACGGCGGTTTGAATTATGATGCTAATTCCGCAAATAATATTAATAATATGTCTAAAGAACAAAATTTAAATCAAGATATTTTAAAAGAATATTCTCAAGCTGAATTTGAAACTAATATGGGTAATTTTGTTGTTGAGTTTTATAACGATGAAATGCCGATAACTGTTTCCAATTTTTTAAATTTAGCTAAAAGTGGATATTATGATGGTGTTAAATTTCATAGAGTTATGGAAAACTTTATGATTCAAAGTGGAGATCCTCTTACTAAAGATGATGCTAAAAAAACTTTATGGGGAACAGGTGGACCCGGGTATTCAATTCCTGATGAATTTATAGAAGGATTAAGTAATGTTAGAGGAACTATAGCTATGGCTAATTCTGGATCAAATACTGGTGGTTCTCAGTTCTTTATAAATGTAGTTGACAACACTTATCTTGATTTTGATAAAGAACCTTTAACTAGTCAGCATCCAGTTTTTGGTTGGGTTAAAGAAGGAATGGATGTTGTAGATAATATTTCTAAAGTAAAAACTGATGCCACTGTTCCAGTAAAAGATGTTGTTATAGAAAAAATAAATTTGAAATAATTATATGAAAGTTTATTTAGATAATGCAGCTACAACTAAAATTGATAAAAGAGTTTTACAAAGAATGATGCCATATTATTTGAAAAATTATGGCAATGCTTCTTCTATTCATTTTATGGGACAGAATAATGATTTAAAAATAGTAGAATGTAAAAAAGAAATAGCTGAAATTATTAATGGTGAGCCAAATGATATTATCTTTACTTCTACTGCTACTGAAGCCAATAATTTTATAATTAAAGGAGTAATGCGAGCCAACAGAAATAAAGGGAAACATTTTTTAATTTCGGCCATTGAACATCCTTGTGTTTTATCTTCAGCTCGAGAATTACTAGATGAAGGATTTACTTTTGATTATATTCCAGTTGATAATAAAGGAATAGTTGATCTAAAAGCTTTAAAAAAGAAAATAAAACCAGAAACTATTTTAATTTCAGTAATGGCTGTTAATAATGAAATAGGTACTATTCAACCTTTGGAAGAAATAGGAAAAATAAGTAAAGCTAAGGGAATATTTTTTCATACTGATGCTGTTCAAGCTATTCCTTATCTTAAAATTGATATTAAAAAATGGCAAGTTGATTTTTTATCAATATCAGCTCATAAATTTTATGGTCCTCAAGGAGTTGCTTTGGCCTATATTAACAAAGATATAAAAATAAATCCATTAATTGTTGGTGGTGGTCAAGAAGATGGATATCGTAGTGGAACCTATAATATGGCTGGTATAGTTGGATTAACTGAAGCTCTAAAATTAGCCTATAAAGAAAGATTAGGTTATTTAAAAAGAGTTAAAACTCTAAGAGATTATTTTTGGCGAGAGATTAAAAAAAATATAAAAGATATTAGTTTAAATGGAGATTATAAAAATAGAACTCCAAATAATTTAAATATAATGTTTAAAGGAATAGAGGGAGAATCAATTTTAATTGATTTGTCTATGGCCGGCATTTGTGTTTCTACTGGTTCGGCTTGCTCAGCTCAAAATTTAAAAGTTTCTTCAGTTATAACAGCTATGGGAATTAATCCTGAGTATATGAATAGTAATGTTCGTTTTACCTTAGGTCGTTATACTACAAAAAAAGAAATAGATTATACCATCAAAAAACTTACAAAAACAGTGGAGCGTTTAAGAACTTTCACTCCTATAAAATAATTAATAATTAAAATATGTCATTAAATTATACAAAAAAAACATTAGATCATTTTCGTAATCCTAAAAATATTGGTGAGTTAAAAAAAGCTGATGCTACAGCTATTATTGGTAATATGATTTGTGGAGATCAATTAAGTTTTTCCATAAAAGTTAAAGATAATATTATAAAGGATATTAAATTTTTATCTTTTGGTTGTGCTTCTAATATTGCCACTGCTTCAGTTATGACTGAAATAGTTAAGGGAATGACTTTAGATAAAGCTAAAAAATTTGATTGGAATAAAATCGTCTTCAAATTAGGTGGACTTCCTAAACAAAAAATTCATTGTTCGGTATTAGCTGTTGAAGGATTGAAGAAAGTTATTGCCGAATATGAAGCTAAACATAAAGATGTTAAAAAAACAGAAGATAGAAAAAATAAAAATACCAAATTAAAATAAAAAACTATGGTTTATTTTTACATATTATTAGCTTTATTAATCACATCTTTATTATCATTAATTGGAGTTTTTTTCTTTAAAATTTCTGTTAGCAAATTAGAGAAGGTGATAATGTTTTTAGTTAGTTTGTCAGCTGGAACTTTATTGGGCGATAGTTTTTTACATTTATTACCAGAAGCAGTTGAGTTATTGGAGAATGATTTTATGATTTGGTTAGGAGTTTTAGGAGGAATAATTTTATTTTTTATTTTAGAAAAAATAATTTGTTGGCGTCATTGTCATATTCCTACTTCTAATAATCATATTCATCCAGTCGGAACAATGAATTTAGTTGGAGATGCTTTACATAATTTTATTGATGGTATGATTATTGCTGGTTCTTTCATAGTTGATTTTAATTTAGGAATAATAACTACCATTGCAGTTATTAGCCATGAAATTCCTCAAGAGATTGGTGATTTTGGAGTTTTAATTCATGCTGGTTTTAGTACTAAAAAAGCTTTATTATTTAATTTTTTCTCAGCCCTAGCTTCTATATTGGGAGCTATTATTATAATATTTTTAGGTCAAAAAATAATTGGATTATCTGATTTAATACTTCCTATAACTGCCGGTGGTTTTATTTATATTTCTGCTTCCGATTTAATTCCAGAATTAAAGAAGGATGTAAGTATTAATAAAACTATAAAACAATTATTAGGAATATTTTTAGGTTTGGGAATAATGATTTTGGTTAAATTTATATTTGAATAATTTAATATTTTAACATGCTTAATAGAATTAAATCACATTTTCTACATTTTGATTGGATAATTTTTTCCGCTGTTTTATTATTGTCTCTTTTTGGTTTAATTGAAATTTATAGTATTGCTTTAGGACAAGAATCATTAAGTTTTTCTAATTTTAGAAAACAAATTATTTCTATTGCTCTAGGTTTAATAATTTTTATCTTTTTTTCATTTATTGATTATAATCTTTTAAAAAGCTTTAATAAGTATATTTATATTTTTGGGGTTATTTTATTAATTTTAGTTTTAATAGTTGGAAAAACTTCTAGGGGAACTACTGGTTGGTTTGAATTTTTTGGTTTTAGTTTTCAGCCCGTTGAACTTATTAAAATATTCTTACTCATTTTTTTAGCGAGATTTTTTTCTAATTCCGCCTTTAAAATGAGGCCGTTAAAATCTCTCATTTTATCTTTTTTAGGAACATCTGGTTTTGTTTTTTTAATTTTATTACAACCAGATTTTGGTTCAGGAATAATTCTTTATGCTATTTGGTTTATTATTTTAATATTAGTTGGTTTTGATCGTAAATATTTTTTAATTATTATTATTCCGATAATAGCTGGTTTCTTTTTGGCTTGGAATTTTTATTTTCAAGATTATCAAAAAAACAGAATACTTACTTTATTAAATCAACAGGAAAATTCTTTATCTGACAGCTATAACGTATCTCAGGCTTTGATTGCTGTTGGTTCGGGTGGTTTTATGGGAAGAGGAGTTGGTTTTGGGTCTCAATCACAATTGAAATTTTTGCCGGAGGCTCAAAATGATTTTATTTTTTCAGTTATTTCAGAAGAATTTGGTTTTTTGGGGGCCGGATTAGTTTTATCTCTTTATTTTGTTCTTTTTTGGCGATTATTGTTAACAGTAAAGAAATGTAATGATGATTTTTCTATCTTTTTTGTTTTAGGAGCGATGGTCTTGATTTTTATTGAAATGTTTATTAATATTGGTATGAATATTGGCTTAATTCCTGTAGTCGGTATTTCTTTACCTTTTGTAAGTTATGGAGGAAGTGGTATCTTAGCCAATTTTATTTTAATTGGAATTATCGAAAATATTATTATTAGAAACAAATCTTAAAAATTAATATATTTATTAGAGATTAATATAATTAAAGAAAAAAATATGGATATTAAATTGCATGGACAAATCAGAGTTAAACAAGAAAAATTAACCGATGATTTTATTGGAGCCATTGTTTATGGTTCCGGTTTAGAAAATGTTCTATTAAAGTTAAAAACAGTTGATTTTGCTAAAGCTTTTAAACAAGCCGGGGAATCAAATTTAATTGATTTAGAAATTGAAGGTCAAGGTAGTTTTAAAGTTTTAATTAAAGAAGTTCAAAGAGATCCGGTTAAAGATTTTTTTGTTCACGTTGATTTTTACAAAGTTGATATGGATAAAGAAATTACTACCGAAATTCCTTTAGAATTTATTGGAGAATCAAAAGCGGTAAAAGAATTAGGCGCGATGTTGATAAAAAGTATTGATCAAGTTGAAGTTGAATGTTTACCGAAAGATTTGGTTGATCACATTGATATTGATATTAGTGTTTTAGCCGAGATTGGCGATAATCTTCAAATTAAAGATATAAAATGGCCTAAAGGCTTGAAAATATTAAATAATGAAGAAGATGCTTTAGCCAGTATCGTTGAACCGCGAGTAGAGGAAGAGGTTGCTCCGACTCCGGTGGCTGAAACTATTACCCCTGAAACTTCAAAAGATGATAAAACTACAACTAAAGATAAAGAAGAAGAAAAAAAATAATTTAATTTATTATTTTATTTTTTAAAAAAATATGCTAAAATTTATCGGTATGAATAAAAAAACCGTTTTAATTTTAGCATTTTTTTTATTGGGGGTTTTTAGCTTTAAGGCTGAAGCTTTAGCTGGCACTACCCCTAATGATTTTTATTATAAAAACCAATGGTATTTAAATCGAATTGGTTTTGATTATATTTGGAATAAATCTGCTATTGGCGATAAAGTAATTGTAGCTATAATTGATTCGGGTGTTAATATTAATCATTATGATTTGAAAGATAATATTTGGTTAAATAAATTTGAAATAGCTGATAATGGTATTGATGATGATCGTAATGGTTTTATTGATGATATAAATGGTTGGGATTTTGTTAATAATAATAATGATCCCAATCCTAAATTAACTGAAAAAAGTAATGAAGATGCTAGTAATCATGGAACAATGATTGCTGGAATTATAGGGGCAGAAATAAATAATGGATCTGGTGTTAGTGGAATAGCTTCCAATGTTAAAATAATGTCTCTTAGATCTTTAAGTGAAAATGGGGAAGGGAAAATTAATGATGTTATTAGAGCTGTTGATTATGCTATTAATAATGGAGCTGATATTATAAATTTAAGTTTTTCAGGAGCTGGTTATAATGAAGGTTTTAAAGAAGCTATTGAAAGAGCCTATAAGTCAAATGTTTTAGTAGTAGCAGCTGCTGGAAATAATTATGAGAGTTTAGATGAAAATCCTTTATACCCAGCTTGTTTTAAAGGAAATAATAATGAAAATATTATTATTTCTGTAGCGGCAGTTGATTCTTTAGATCAGAAGAATAGTTTTTCATCTTATGGTAAAAATTGTGTTGATATTTCGGCTCCGGGTATAAGTTTTTTTTCTACTTATTTCTATGATGTAGAGAACAAAAAAAGTAAAAGTTATGATGGTTATTGGTCAGGAACATCAATGTCAGCTGCCGTTATAAGTGGATCTTTAGCTCGTATCAAAGAAACTAATCCTAAACTAAATAATAAAGAATTATTAAATGTTTTATTAAAAGGTGTTAATAATATTAATAACCTAAATCCAGAATACGAAAATAAATTAGGTAGTGGAAGAGTAAATTTAATGAGTTCGGTTAATTGGGCTTTGGAAAAATGGAATAATTTGTCTGGTTATTTTTTATTATATCCACAATCAAATATTGCTAATTTTAAAACAGAAGATAAACAATTTAATGCTATCAAGATAGTTGATGATAAATTAGTGGAAAAAAGTAGTTTTTTTCCTTTTTCTTCAGAGTATAACGGAAGTTTGAGTATAGTTTCAGGTGATATAGACGGAAATGGAACAGAAGAGATTATTGTGGGGGCTGGTGCCGGTGGTGGACCTCATGTTAGAGTTTTTGATAATACTGGAAAATTGATAAATCAATTTTTTGCTTATAGTATTAATTTTAAAGGAGGAGTTAATGTGACTTTGGGTGATATAGATGGTGATGGAATAAAAGAGATTATAACTGGGGCTGGTGCCGGTGGTGGGCCTCATGTTAGAGTTTTTGATAAAGAAGGAAATATTAAAGCTCAATTTTTTGCTTATGATTCTAAATTTAGAGGTGGAGTTAATGTTGGCGCTGGTGATATTACTGGTGACGGAAAAAGTGAGATTATAACTGGGGCTGGTGCCGGTGGTGGGCCTCATGTTAGAGTCTTTAATGGTACTGGAAAATTAATAAATCAATTTTTTGCTTATGAAAATAATTTTACTGGGGGCATAAGTGTTAAGGTGGCTAATATGTATGGACAAGAAACTAAAAATAATAATGAAATAGTAGTAGCTCCAGGAAATGGTCGTGAACCAGAGGTAAGAATTTTTGATATATCAGGAAAGAAGCTAAGAGGAATTATGGTTTTTGCTGAAAAATTTAAAGGAGGAGTTAATTTATCAATTTCAGATTTAAATAAAGATGCTATAGATGAAATTTTATGTGGAGCTGGTCCGGGTGGAGCTCCTCATGTTAGAGTTTTTAATGGTAAGGGTATATTATTAAAATCTTTTTATACCTTAGAAACTAATTTTACTGGTGGAGTAATAGCTGATTTTATAGAAGTTCAAGATTGATATTTTTGTGATATTTAGTTATAATTAAACTATAATTCAATATAATTAATTATTAAATCATAATATATGCCAGTTATTTTTGATAAAAAAAATGTTTTAGTTTTAGGTGGAGCCGGTTTTTTGGGATCTAATTTATGTGACGAATTAATAAAAGAATGTAAAGTTATTTGTATTGATAATTTTTTAAGTAGTAGTCCTAAAAACATTGATCACTTATTATCTAATCCTAATTTCGTTTTTATTAATCATGATATTTCTATTCCTTTAGATTTAGAAAGTTTGGTAGAATTAAATAAATTTAAAATATCTTTTCAAGGTATTCAAGAGATATATAACTTAGCTTGTCCGATGTCATCTAAACATTTTATGGAGAACAGAGAAAAGACACTTTTATCTAATTCTTATGTTATAAAAAATGCGTTGGATATGGCCTTAAAGTATAAATCTAAATTTTTGCAATTTTCTTCATCAGTAGTTTATGGTTCTAGAAACGATACAAATTCTAAAGAAAAAATAAAAGAAGATTATTTAGGTAAAATTGATTTATTAAGTGAAAGAAGTTGTTATGATGAAGGTAAACGTTTTGCTGAATCATTTATTAATACTTATCATTCTATATATAATCTTGATACTAAAATTATTAGAATATTTAGAACTTATGGTCCTCGAATGGCTTTGAACGATGATCAAATGTTACCCGATTTTGTTAATGATGCTTTAAATAATAAGGATATAGTTATTTTTGGAGATGAAAATTTTTCTTCATCTCTATGTTATGTAGATGATGTTATAGATGCGGCTATCAAAGTAATAAGATCAGACTCGGAAGGTCCTTTCAATGTTGGTTCCGAGGAAGATTTAAAACTTTATGATGTAGCTAAAAAAATAATAGAGTTGACTGAATCAAAATCAAAAATAGTTTTTAGTGAAAGTAAATTATTTATGACTCAATTAGCTTTACCAGATACATATAGCATTAGAAATAAATTAGGTTGGATGCCAGTTGTAGGATTAGAAGAAGGTCTTAAAAAAACCATATCTAATTTACAAGCTAATAGACAAATGACCAATATTTAATTGGTTTGACTTTTAATTAAAATTAATTTATTATAAAGTAAAGTTAAAATGATTGCTATAACTACCAATTATAGTTGTTTTAGACAATCCATTAAGGACTAAGTTTTAACTACAAATAAGTGTCTCCTTATAGGAGGAAACTAGATGGAACCGCGGGAAATCCCGTTCTAGTAATTTAATGTTTTTTAAATTATTGGAATGGGATTTTTTAAATAATTAATAATAAAAAATATATGAATAATGATTTAAGTTTAAAACGTCATTCTTTAGCTCATATTTTAGCCTTAGCCGTTTTACGAACCTATCCGCAGGCTAAATTTGCTATTGGACCAGAAGTTAGTGATGGTTTCTATTATGATCTTGATTTAGGTGATATAAAAATTAGTGAATCTGATTTAATAGAATTAGAAAAGAAAATGAAACATATTATAAAGCAAAATATAAAATTTGTTCGTTCAGAAAAAGATATTGATGAAGTTATAAAAGAAGCTGAAGCTAATAATGATGTATATAAATTAGAAATATTGGCTGGTTTGAAAAATGAAGGTAATACTAAAGTTAGTTTTTATGAATTAAGTGAATTTTCTGATTTATGTCGTGGTCCACATATTGAATCAAGTGGAAAAATAGAATTAGGATCTTTTAAGTTAAGTAGAATTGCTGGAGCCTATTGGCGAGGTGATGAAAAAAATAAAATGTTAACTAGAATTTATGGTTTAGCTTTTAATACTACTGAAGAATTAAATAATCATTTATTAATGTTAAAAGAAGCTGAAAAAAGAGATCATCGTCGCTTAGGTAAAGAATTAGATTTATTTTCAGTTAGTGAAAAAGTTGGTCCAGGATTAATATTGTGGCATCCAAGATTATCTAAAGCTAGGGAAGCGGTTGAATCTTTTTGGCGAAAATTTCATCGTCAACGAGGGTATGATACAATATATACTCCACATATTGGTCGTTCTCTTTTATGGCAAACTAGCGGTCATTTAGGATTTTTTAGAGATTCAATGTATGCTCCAATGGATGTTGATGGTGAAGAATATTTTGTTAAACCAATGAATTGTCCTTTTCATGTTGAAATATATAAATCAAAACCTAGATCTTGGCGTGATTTTCCTCTACGTTGGAATGAATTAGGCTCAGTTTATCGTTACGAAAAGAGTGGAGAATTAAATGGCATGTTTCGTGTTCGTGGCTTCACTCAAGATGATGCTCATATTATTTGTCGTCGTGATCAATTTACTGAAGAGTATAAAGAAGTATTACAATTTAGTTTTGATCTTTTTAAAGTTTTTGGTTTTACTGATCTTAAAGGTTATATAGCAGTACGTGATTCTAAAAATATTGAAAATTATATGGGTGAACCAGAAATTTGGGATTTAGCTGAAAAAACAATTAAAGAAGTGGTTGGTGAATTTAATATGCCTTATAAAGTAGAAGAAGGAGGAGCAAAATTTTATGGCCCATCGTTAGATATTAAAGCTAAAGATTCTATTGGTCGAGAATGGCAATTAACAACTATTCAACTTGATTTTCAAAATCCTAAAAAGTTTAATATGACTTATCAAGGTCCAGAAAAAGAAGAACAACCTATTATGATTCATCGAGCTTTATTAGGATCTTTAGAAAGATTTTTCGGAGTATTAATTGAACATTATGGAGCTTCTTTTCCGACTTGGATGGCTCCAGTTCAAATGAAAATTATTTCAGTAGGGGAGAAGCACATAGATTATTGCAATAAATTAAAACAAGAATTTTTAGATTTAGATTTAAGACCAGAAATAGATATTGATAATGAAACAGTAGCTAATAAAATTAGAAAAGCAGTAGGAGAAAAAGTCCCTTATATAATAGTAATAGGGGATAAAGAAATAGAGAGTAGTGATTTATCTATCAGAAAAAGAGGAGAACAGAAAATAGAAGTGATTAATAAAAAAGAATTTGTAGATGATTTATTGCAGGAGATAGAAGATAAGAAATAAAAAAAGAAGCTTTTTTGCTCCTTTTTATTAGTACTCATACTATTAGTATTCTTTTCTTGGAAATAAGGGATTTCCTTTTTGAACTCCTACGAAAGTTAGATCGCCTAGGCAGGATCTCATCGTTGTCGGGTTGATGCTTTTACATTCAACCGATTTATATGGATATGCTTCTTTTAATAAATTAAATTGATCTTCAATTTCCTTATCTGTTCCCATGAATTGATAGAATGGTATGTCTACTAAAACAACATTTCCATTTCTGATTCTGGCTCTGATTTTTACTTCCATGATATATATTTTTTTAAGTTTTTAAATTACTGAATTACCACATCATAACACATTTCTAAATATCTGTCAACAGGTGGTAAAAAACATAATAAAAACAGGTCTATAATTTCCTGTTTTTATTGTATATTTTATTATTTCTTGTAAACTATCTTACTTATATCATTCGCTAACTTAATGGCTGTTTTTAAATCATTTTGATGAAGATTGCGTCCAATAGCACAACCTCTAGCTCCCGATATCTTTATTTGATTAGAAATATTTTTTAGTAGTTCTTTATTATTTATTTTTTTTCCTCCTGAACATATTATTCCAGTGTTACCAGCTGCTTCAATAACTTCTTTAAATTTTTTAGCTTCTTCTTCATTATTTCCAAAAGGGTATGGTAATTTAATAAAATCAGTTCCTAAACAAAGTCCAACCCCAGCTGCTCCTGATAATATTTCTATAGATTTCTCATTTTTAACATTTTTTCCTCGGGGGTAAATCCATAAGACAGTTATTAAACCATTAGCATGAGCTTCTGATATTATTTTACTAGCTTCTGTCATCATTTCATTTTCATATTCACTACCTAAGTATAAAGTATAGCCAACTCCTAAAATTTTTAAACCTGAATTTTTTTGAAGTTTAATAACATCAGATATTGACCATAAAGTTGAACTAAGAGGATCTTGAGTTTTTACAATATTTGTTTTTCCGTTAAGCTTTATTAAGTAAGGTATTTTTTTATATTTACTTCCATAACGAGAAATTAATCCTAAATGAGCAGCAAAAACTCCAATATTGGATTTACTGGCTATTTTAAAAAGATGTTCCGGGTCGCTATTTCCAAATTTTAAAGAAGATGCAAAATCTTCATTCAAGTGTTCTATTTTTTGATCACCAGCGAATAAAAATAAATTATTACTTTTATGAGTAGCAGTTAAAAAGTTTCTTTTATAATTTTTTTTATATTTTTTAGGAACATCTAAAGGAATATTAATATTCATATTTTTAAAATTATATATTTATGTTATAATATTGTTATACTTAAATTATACCATTTTTAAAAAATATGAACAATAATATACAAAATAAAAATAATGAAATAAATTTAAGAAATGATAAAAAAATAAAAAGTAAATCTTTTGATAAGTTTAGTTTAAGTTTATGGTTTTTAAAAAATCGTCGCAAATTATTTATAGGGACAGTTATTTTTTTATTTTTTTTATCAGTAGTTTTGTTTTTATTTTCTTTCTATAATATTTATGATTACATAAGGGGAATAGGAAAAGAGAATAAATATTTAGAAGAATTAACTAATGTTGGTATTAGTACAAATCCTACTAGAACAGCTATTGATTTAGAATATGGTAGTATTCAATATTTTTCTCATGATGGTAAATATGATTTTTTAGCTAAGATTAAAAATCCTAATTCAAATTTCTTTTCTAATATAGTGTACTGTTTTTATGATGGAGATATTGAATTAGCTTGTGGTGGTTCTTTTATTTATCCTAATGAAAATAAATACATAATGATTTTATCTATTAGTTTAGAAAATCGTCCTAATAATTTATCTTTTTCTATTAAGAGTACTAATTGGGAAAGAGTAGATGTTAAAAAATATCCTGATTGGAATGCTTATTATTCTGAAAGAAATAATTTCATAATTTCTGATTCTGTTTTTAAAGCTGAAAAAATAGATGGTTCAGTTGGCTACACTGATAATGTTTCTTTCTTAATAAAAAATAATACCCCGTATAATTATTGGGAAGTTCCTTTATCCATAATTCTTTTAAGAAACGATAGTGTTGTTGGGATTAATAAATATACTATTTCTGAATTTATGTCTTTAGATCAAAAAAAAGTTAATTTATCTTGGATTAATTCAATTAAAGCAGTTAGTGATATTTTAGTAATTCCTGATTTTAATATATTGAATGAAGATAATTATATAAAATATAAATAGGGGAATACTTGTTGATAAAATGTGAATTAAATTTAAGGTTTAAAATATAAAAAACGAGTAAAAAGTGAATAACTATAACTCGTTTTTTTGTTTTGTCTTTTTACCCTTATTTTATAAGTATTTTTCAATAGTTGAATAATGTTGACCTTTGGGTTTAAGTGGTGTATAATTATAGTTGTTAGGTGAAAAGTGGGGAATTAAAAAAACAAATTTATGTTTATTGGAGAATACAATCACAATCTTGATGATAAAGGAAGATTGGCTATACCAGCTAAGTTTAGAGTTGTTCTTAAAAAAGGCGGTGTCGTAACTAAAGGTTTAGATAACTGTCTTTTTTTATATACAAAAAGTCAATGGGAAAAAATAGCTCAAAAGCTATCAGCTTTGCCAATGAGTCAATCTAAGGCCAGAACTTTAGCTAGACATTTTTTAGCTGGAGCTATGAACTTAGAATTTGATAATCAGGGTCGAGTAACCTTACCAGAATACTTACGAAATTTTGCAAATTTAAAAAAGAATATTATTATAGCCGGTTTATACAATCATTTAGAAATTTGGAATAAAGAAGATTGGGATAAGTATAAATTAGAAGCTGATAAAAATAGTAATAGTATTGCTGAAGAATTAGGTAACTTAGGAATTTAAAATATGAAGAATTATTATCATGTTCCAGTCATGATTAATGAAGTAATTAATTTTTTAAATATTAAGAAAGGAGGATATTATATTGACGGAACTTTGGGCGGTGGATCTTATTCTAGATGTATAAGTGACCAAATAGGATTAGATGGTTTATTAATATCAATTGATCTAGATCCTTTGGCTATTGAAAATTTTTTAAAAAATAAACCAAGTAATGTTGAAGTAGTGAATGATAATTTTTCGAATTTAAGTAGTATTGTTCATAACAGTAAAATATTTGATGATCGTTTAAAAAAAGTTAATTTTAAGTTTGACGGAATTGTGGTTGATTTAGGTTTATCATCAGCTCAGTTAGATGATGAGACCCGTGGTTTTTCTTTCTTACATGATGGATATCTAGATATGTCGTTTGGTCCACAGTCTTCTAATGATACAACTTGGATAGTTAATAATTATCATCCAGTTGATTTAGAGAGAATTATAAAAGAATACGGAGAAGAATCTTGGGCCAGAAAAATAACTGAGCATTTAGTGAATTATAGGAAGAAAAAGAAGATAACATCAACTAGGGAATTAGCTGAAATAGTAGCTGGAGCTATTCCTAGAAAATTTTGGTATCGAAACATCCATCCGGCCACTAAAACATTTCAAGCTTTAAGAATCGAGACCAATGAAGAATTAAATATTTTAAAAGAATTTTTACCAGTAGCCATAGAATTATTAAAAAGTGATGGACGATTAGTAGTAGTATCTTTTCATAGTTTAGAAGATAGAATAGTTAAAAACTTTTTCAGAAATCTTAAAAAAGCTGATGATAAAGTAATTGAAATATTAACTCCTAAACCAGTAATTCCAAGCGAAATAGAAATAAAAGAAAATTATCGTTCTCGTAGTGCTAAATTACGAGCTATAAGAAAAATATAAAAATAAAAATAATAATATGTCCATACCAGAAAAACAATCAAATTCACAAAGCAAAGTATTAAAAATTTTTAATTTATTTTTAGTGGTAATTTTAGTGGTTAGTGGTTTTTATTTTTTAAAGAGTATGGATGATGCTATAGTTAAAAACTTAGAATTAGAACAATTGAAAGGACAAGTAGGATTTTTAGAAAATGAAAATAGAGAAATGCAAGTATTAAAAAATAATTTAGAATCATACGAAAATATTAGTTCCAGATTAAAAGATATGAATATGGTTAAAATAACTGATATTAAATATATAGAAGCAACCAAAGATTCGTTAGCTAAGAAGTAATTTAAAAGAAAAACATGTCTTCCAATTTTTTGAAAAGAAATAATCATAGCGAACCGACCCTAAAAAATAATCGCCTCTATCTTTTAGTAGCGATTATTTTTTTGGTTTTTGTAACCATGATTATTAAATTATATTATTTACAAATAGTTCAACATGAAAAATATCTAGCTAAAGCTGATAATCAACATAATACCTATAAAGAATTGGAAGCTAAGAGAGGAACTATTTATTTGAAATCAAAAAATGGTGAACTTTATCCCATAGCTTTGAATAAAGATTTTGCTTCCATTTATATAAATCCTAAAGCTTTAACTGAAGATGAAATAAAAAATGTTTTAGAACATATCTATAATGTTTTTCATAAGAATCAAGTAGAAGCGGAGGTTGATAAATATTTAGCTGAACAAGAAGAATATAGTATTGATGAAGAGTTGGAATATATTGATAATTTGAATATTAGTGATGAGGAAAAAAAGATAAAAAAAGAAGAAGTTGTTTCTAGACAAGATAATCTTGATTCTAATTCTGAATGGTTAGAATTTCAAAAAATGAAAAGGGAATTAGAAATAAATGATCGTAAGCAAAATATAATAAATGATTATTTTTCTAAAGTTAATGTCGCTGATAAATATTCTCGTTTAGTTAGAAGAAAAATAGAAAAAGAAGATTTAATAAATTTTTATTTTGATTTTTTAAAAGATGAATTATCTTTATCCACTTCTTCTGATTTAAATCTTGATAATGGTGCCATTTTCTTTAAAGAAGAAGATGTAGGTAATAAAATTAAGGGTCTTAATTTTACTTGGGAGACTTTACGTTATTATCCTGAAAAAAATTTTTTTTCTAATGTTGTTGGTTTTTCTAATTTAGAAAATGTGGGTAGTTATGGCTTAGAAGCTTTTTTAAATACTGAACTAAAAGGAGAAAATGGTTATCTTTTAGGTGATAAAGGAAGCTATAAAGGGGAAAAAATAATAATTGACAAAGATGAATATCGTTCAGCTGTGGATGGGCAGAATATAGTATTGACTATTGATTATGCTGTTCAAGTTCATATTTGTAAAAAATTGGAAGAAGCTCAAGCTAAACATAGTTTTACAGGTGGGAGTATTATTGTTATGAATCCAAAAACTGGAGCAATTATTGCTATGTGTTCCTGGCCAGATTTTGATCCTAATAATTATCAAGATGTTGATGATACAAAAGTTTTTGATAATCAAGCCGTAGCTTATCAATATGAACCGGGATCAATATTTAAAACTATAACTATGGCTGCGGCTATAGATCAAGGAAAAGTTACTTCCGATACTCATTATGATGATAAGGGACAAATAAAAATTTCTGGTTGGTCAAAAATGATAAAAAATTCAGATTATGATACTCATGGAGGACATGGTTGGGTGGATATGAATTATGTTTTAGAAAATTCTTTAAACACAGGAGCTATTTTTGTTGTTAATCAGATAGGTGCGGTAGTTTTTGCCGATTATTTAAAAAAATTTGGTTTTGGAGAAAAAACGGGTATAGATTTAATTTCTGAAGCTTCCGGTGATATTAGTAGTTTATTAGGTGATAAGGTTAAAGATATAAATTTAGCTACCGCTTCTTTTGGTCAAGGATTAGCTGTTACTCCCATACAAATGGTAATGGCTTATGGGGCTATTGCTAATAAAGGGATATTAATGAAACCGTATATTGTATCTCAAGTTTTAGATAAAGATAATAATATAATAAAAGAAACAAAACCTCAAAAAGTTAGACAGGTAATATCAGAAAACACCGCTCAAACTATTTCCGCTATGTTGGTTAATGTGGTTGAGAATGGTCATGCAAAAAAATCGAAAGTAGCCGGATATTATATAGGGGGAAAAACGGGAACTGCTCAAATTCCTTCTGGTAAGGGAGGTTATTTAGATAATAAATATATACATACTTTTGTTGGTTATGGTCCAATTGAAGATCCACAATTTGTAATGTTGATTAAATTTGATAGTCCAAATACTTCGGTTTATGCTGAAGGTACAGTTGTGCCAGTGTTTGGCGAAATTATTGATTTTTTGTTAAAATATTATCAGATAGTAGCAACTAGAGAAATATAATCTACTATAATTAAAATATGAAAAAAATAGTTATAAAATTATTGGCTCTTTTCTCCAGAAGAATAATAAAAAAATATCAGCCTAAGGTTATTGGGATTAGTGGTAGTATTGGAAAAACAGGAGTAAAAGAATATATTGAATTTATTTTAAAAAATAAGTTTAGAGTTAGGGCTAGTATAAAAAATTATAATAATGAATTTGGTCTACCCTTATCAATTATTGGAATAAGTTCTCCGGGTAAAAATATTTGGGGTTGGTTAAAAGTTTTTGGTCAAGCTTTAAAATTATTAATAATAAAAGATAAAAATTATCCAGAAGTTTTAGTTTTAGAAATGGGTATAGATAGAATAGGTGATATGGATTATTTATTATCAATTATTAAACCGGATATTGGAATATTAACTAATATTTCTCATTCTCACATTGAGTATTTTGGTACTCTAGAACAAATTAAAAAAGAAAAATCTAAATTATTGAAAAATTTAAATAAGAATGGCATGGCTATTTTAAATTCAGATAATTCTTATTTAAAAGAATTAGTACCTGAATTGAAAAATATAACTTTGAGTTATGGTTTAAATGAGGGAGCCGATTTTAGAGCTAAAGATATTTCTTTTGTTTTACCAGAAGATTTATTAAAGGCAGATTTTTATGGAATTAATTTTAAACTGGAACATGAGGGATCGGTGGTACCAATTAATTTATCTCGAGCCGTAAGCTATTCTTCTATTTATTCCGCTTTAGCTTCTTTGGCGGTTGGTTTTTCTTTAGGTCTAAATATAATAGAAATGGCTGAATATTTAAATAGTATTGTTCCGATTATTGGAAGAATGAATATCTTGCCTGGAATAAAAAATAGTATTATAATTGACGATACCTATAATGCTTCGCCAGAATCAACTCTTAATGCCTTAAGAACAGTGGAGGTAATACCTAAAGCCATGGGAAGAAAAATAGTTATATTAGGTGATATGTTAGAGTTAGGTGATTATAGTGATGAAGGTCATAATATTGTAGGTAAAAAAATAGCTGAAATGAAAATTGATGCTTTATTTTTAATTGGTTCTTTAGCTGAAAAAATTGGACAGACAGCAATTAAATTTGGTTTTGACAAAAATAATGTTTTTAATTTCTCTAAAACCGAAGACGCTATCGAATTTATAAAAAATGGAATTTTATCAAACGATTTGATTATGGTTAAAGCTTCACAAGGAATGCGTTTAGAAAAAATAGTTAAAACTATAATGTTAGAACCCAAAAAAGCTGATAAATTATTAGTTAGACAAGGGGTAGAATGGCAAAATTAATTATAAATTAAATAACATAAATTTATGGAGGAACTTATTGATAAGTTAGGTGAGTTAAAAAATAATCTAATTGAAATTAAAAACACTTTGAACATTAACAAAAAAAAGGATCGTTTAAAAGAATTAAATTTTGAAATGTCTAGGTTAGATTTTTGGAATGATAATGATAAGGCGGTGGAAATAAGTCAAGAAGCTGAATATTTAAAGACTGAAATAAATCGTTTTGACGAATTAGAATTGGAAATTAAAAATCTTAAAGAATTGGCTAATTTAGCTGAAACTTGTCATGATAAATCAGTTAAAGAGAATATTGAAAGTAAATTTAAAGAGATTGAATTTCGTTTTAAAGAAATAGAATTTTTTCTTTTATTTTCTGAAGAAAATGATGATTGTAATGCTATAATTTCTATTCATGCCGGAACGGGTGGAGTTGATGCTCAAGATTGGGCAGAAATCTTAGAAAGAATGTATATTCGTTTTGCTGAAAGAAAAGATTTTAAAATAGAAGTTTTGGAAAGAATTTTAGCTAATGAAGCTGGAATTAAAACTTCCGTTTTAAAAATTAGTGGTCCGTTTGCTTATGGATATTTAAAGGGTGAAAATGGTGTTCATCGTTTAGTTAGAATTTCTCCTTTTAATGCCGATAATCTACGTCATACTTCTTTTGCCGGCATTGAAGTTGTTCCAGAAATTAAAGGTGATGATTCAGTGGTTATTGATGAAAAAGATATACGAATTGATGTTTTTAAATCTTCTGGTCCAGGCGGTCAAGGAGTTAATACTACTGATTCAGCAGTTAGAATAGTTCATATTCCAACAAATATATCTGTTTCCTGTCAAAGTGAAAGATCTCAACATCAAAATAAAGAAAAAGCTTTAATAATTTTGAAATCAAAATTATATAAAATGAAATTAGACGAAAATCAAAAAGCTATGAAAGAAATAAAAGGTGATGTTGGATTTGGAACTTGGAGTAAGCAAATTAGATCTTATGTTTTTCAACCATATAAAATGGTTAAAGATCATAGAACTAAATATTCAACTTCTGATGTTGATGCGGTTACTAATGGTAATTTAGATGGATTCGTAGAAGCTTATTTAAATTTATTAGTTAAAAATAAAAATAAGTAATTTTCATTTTGTTTTTATTTATTTGAAACTTAATATTTAAGTATATTTTTTTAAAATACCGATAAGATTATCGGTATTTTATGTTTTATAAATATAAACTAGAATTAATTACTATTTTTTTTATTCTTGGTTTAACCTTGATTCATTATTTTGATTTTTTAAAATTATATCCAGCTGTAGCATTTTTTATTATTAGTTTAATATTTTTATTTATTACCAGAAAATCAAAAAAAATTATTTTTTTATTTCTCGCTTTTTTATTTCTCGCTGGTTGGCGTTATGCTTTATTATATCCTCAAGATTTAAGAGGAAGAATTGAAAATTATTATGGTCAAGATTTTAAAATTTTAGGACAAGTTACATCAGAACCAGATACAAGCAATGATAAACAAAAAATAAAATTAAAAATTTTTTGTGGATTGGTAGAGAATAATAAATATTTTAAATTACAAGGTCAAGTTTTAATTATAACTAATAAATATCCATCTTATTATTATGGTGATTTATTAGAGATAGAAGGGGAATGTTTTGATCCCGGATTTATAGATGATTTTAATTATTCACTGTATTTAAAAAGATATGGTTTAACAGCAGTCTTCTATTATCCAACAATAGCAAGAACAGATTTATTATTAATAGATAAAAAAAATTATTTTAAAGTTTTTATTTATAAATTACGGAATAAGTTAACCGATCAATTTGATTATTATTTATCAATTAATTCTTCGTCTTTTATAAAAGCCATGATGCTTAATGATAAAAGTTCATTAAGTTCAGAAATAAAAACAGAATTTTCTAAAACAGGACTTAGTCATATTATAGCTATTTCTGGTTTACATATTAGTTTATTATCATCTTTATTATTAAGTTTTTTAATTTTAATAGGCCTAAAAAGAAAAACAGCTTTTTATTTCATTTTAGTTTTTCTATTTTTTTATTTGTTTTTAGTTGAATCTCCCGCTTCAGCTATTAGAGCAACCTTGATGTCTGTTTTATCTATAAGTGCCTTAACTTTTGGGCAACTATATGATATGAGTCGTATTTTATTCTTAATCGGATTATTAATGTTATTCATTAACCCCTTATTTTTATGGGCTGACCTAGGTTTTGTTTTATCATTTTTAGCGGTTGTAGCTATAATATACATTCATCCTATAATATCATCTTTTTTAATAAAAATTTTTTCTAAAAATGAAAGAAAACAAAGTATTATTAATATTATTAGTATAACTATATCCGTTCAATTATTATCGGCACCTGTTTTAATTTCTAATTTTAAACAATTTTCTGTTTTAGCTATTTTAGGAAATTTATTTATTTTATGGATTATTCCGATTATTATGACCTTATCTTTGGTAGCTTTATTAGTATCTTTTTTATTTCCATTTTTATCTCAATTATTATTTTTATTATTAGATTTATTATTAAAATATATTTTATTCATAAATCATTTTTTATCAATTATTCCTGGAGTTAGTATAGAGATTAATAGATGGCCATGGTATTGTTCTATAATTTATTATTCCATTATTATTTATTTTTATTTTAAATTAATAAATAAAAAATAGGGATTTTAGAACCCCTATTTTTTTTAAATATATTTTATTATTTATCTTTTTTCATTGTTTTTAAACATTTTGTGCAAACTTTTGTTTTAATACCCATTATAGTTTTAGTTTGTAGATTTATATTTTGTCTTTTTAATGTTTTTATATTTGAGTGTGATCGGCTGGCTCCTTTAGTTGAGCTTCGTCCACAAATGTCGCATTTCTTTCCCATATTTTTTATATAAATTATTATTTCAATATTGATGATTGTAGCACAATCTAAAAAATAATCAAGCCCATGTTATTTAAAAATATTTTTATGGTAAAATAAAATAAATTATTAGTTATCTTTTAAACAACGAACTGATAAGGCCGTGCCTCCATGAAAGGTATAATTTGAAATATAGGGATAGTTCCAATAAATTCCTATAAGATAATGTCTGTCTTCGCCATTGGAAGTTGATGACCAAATTCCATTATAAGCTCCACCGCAGTATCCAGAAGGATTACAATAGCTACTATAAAAATTATTATTTGGATCTCGATATCCAGCCGGCAAGGAGCTGAATCCACTAGTATTATTTCTTTCTTGATAACTGCCCACTATACACTCACTGACTTCTGAATAACTAGACCAATAAAGAGTAGATGCTACCGATTTGGCGGTATAAGTAGAATTACCGCCACATTGATATTGGGAACTGGTAGAGGACGATAAAAAAGAAATGAATTCTAGCATTTCTGTTTGGTTTGGTATATGCCAACCGTCCGGACATATTCCTTGCGCTTTTTCATCTGTTTCTTCATTCATGGCCGCACTCCATTGATATAATTTACCATAAGTATCGCATGAAACAGGATTGTTATTGTGACAACCACACCAAGCAGTATCGGTATTAGTAACCCAAGTAGTATTAGCACAATCTCTATTATAATTTAAATTCTCAGCCATCCAACATTGACTACCTATCTGAACTGTCGCATAAGATTGATTATCTCTATTATCTAATAATCTTTCACCACAGGTCCAAGTGCCTAAACCTCGGGGGGAAGCTACT
>CAYYXD010000002.1:0-38149 GCA_964475575.1 uncultured Gammaproteobacteria bacterium | reverse complement strand
TGACTAATAACTTCAGATTTACCAGTTGAGTTTATTTTAAAAACTTTTGGACACATATTAACACACATTCCACAACCAATACATTTATTTTGATCTACTTTTATTGACATAAAAACAAAAATTTAAGAATAATTATATTAATCTTAAATACATTAATTTAATAAATTACAATAGAATTATACTACATAAAAAATCAATTGACAAGTAATAATAGCTTTGATATACTGTACAAGTATAAAAAATATAATTTATTCATTATTTTAGGTTATTGATAATAAGCTAAAATAATTTTATTAATATGTCACACAAAAATTCAGCCGGATCAACCTCGTTAGGTCGAGATTCAGAAAGTAAACGTTTAGGTGTAAAATTATCCGATGGCCAAAAAGCTAAGATCGGTAATATTATTATACGTCAACGTGGAACTAAATATCATCCTGGAGAAAATGTAAAAAAAGGAAAAGATGATACATTATTTGCTGTCGCTTCAGGCACAGTAAAGTTTAGAACAAAAAAACTTTTAAAATTTGATGGTAAATTACAAAAAAGTAAAATTGTTAATGTTGTAAAGTAAATAAACCTTATACATCTATACATATTAAAAAAAGGAATCATTGTGATTCCTTTTATTTTACCCTATGGATAAAAAATCCCGAAGGATTGATCTTCATATACACTCCAAACATACAAGGGCTGATAGTGCTTTCACCCTCAATTGTTTGATAGTAGCCATTATTATAGAATGATAATGAGATTCCAACTTGAAAAATATTGCTTGTTGTTACTCCATTATTTAAACTCATTCCGGCCTTTATTTGGAATAAGTTTTTTCTAGTAAAGGATTCGGATTTTTCCAGTCCGATCATAGGAGACATATAATAATCTCCTAAATTAATCCTATACAAATGAACATTTACTCCAAATTGATAGTTGCAGATACTTGTGGTTACGATACTTTTAATTTCATTAATACCTTCATCTTCATTATTAAATTGAAAGTATTTTTTACTAAATTCAATCTTTGTTTCCACAAATAATTCTATTTTCGGAACGAATTTGAAATCGTTTTGGAGTAAATTGATATTTACTCCAAGATCAAGACCATTTAAATTGTTGGTTTCTATGACATCACCTTTGTAAAATATCTCTTTCTTTTGGAGAAAGTATCCGGCTTTTAATGTAGTTTCAAACTTTTCAGATTGAAACTTCAAGCTCGGACCAAAAGATATATACTTTTGATCTTCACTATTATTAGCTACGAACACTCCTCCTTTATGGCCCTCCAAGAAGGCTCCCACATTTACTTTATTAGTTGTGGGTAAAAAGAACACCTCTCCATCAAGATGATGGATTAAATCTTTACTGCTTTTCATATTCAAGCTCTGAATGTCATAACTCAGAGAGAATCTTTCCCCAGTCTTTATTTTTCTACTATTATACCTTCTTCCGCCTTCTACGGTTGTTGCAATTGTCAATATTATTGCTAATGCTACTAATGTCTTTGTTTTCATGATTCCTTTTTTTTGATTATTTTGTTAACTAATGATTTATATTTAAAAAATCTCTATTTAAAGACCTTTTAGATATAAATCATTAGCAAGGAATGTTTATTAAAGAACATTTACATTGTATCATAAAGGATTATTCTTGTCAATACCTTGACAAAAATAAAAAAGGATTCTAGTTTTTATTGAAAAACAGAATCCTTATAAATTTCATGTAAGATTTATCTCACATATTGCGAAAATAGGCCTGTAGGACTAAATTGTAGGAAAATTCCTATATTAGCATTTTTTACCGAATAATTGTAGTCAGAACTTTGGTAATTATAAACTTCATTATTCCAAGATAGGAATACTCCCACCTTAGCAATATCGCTTCTAACAATGTTATTGTTGAGAGAAACACCAAGTTTATAAATCAAATTCTTATAGCTACTCATTTCTTCCATCTTGTATACTCCCAAAAAAGGAGATATATAATAATCAAAGAAAGAAATTCGATAAATTTCTACATTAGCTCCAAAAGAATAACCTTTTGGAACTATCTTCCCCGACATATTTCTCGAGAATTGAAACTTTCCGTTACCAAAAAGTTCAATCTTCGGAAACAAGTTGATATCTTGTTGGGCAATAATTAAATTAACACCCAGATCAAGACCATTAATCTTTGACGAATCCGAAAACTTTTTGGATTCAGAATCGTACCCAGAAATTTTTAGATCTTTATGGAAATAACCTGTATAAATTTTTGCTTCCACCGGTCCCAAGTTTATTTGGGAAATAATTCCCACTGAAAAGTTCCAAGATTTTTGAGCTTCAAATTGTTGAGTCAAAAAATTGGAATTACTATATTGGGAATAAATTCCTGGTCGATAAATGCGATTACCTAAGAAGACTTCACCGGAAACGGAGTGTTTAACTCCAGATCCAACCTTGACGATTGAGTCACCTCCGGATAACATCCTTTGGTCACCTATGGTATTATGCATCCCATAGCTAATGTTAAATCTTTCTGGATCATCCTGAGCTTTGACATTACATAATAATACAAATAATACCACTACTAATATTCTCATTATTTTTGACATTTTTTATTTCCTCCTTGTTATTTTTTATAATTTTTTTAACTTTAATGATTTATATTTAAAAAATCTCTATTTAAAGACCTTTTAAATATAAATCATTAAGAAGGAATATTTGTCAAAGAACTTTTATATTATTAATTAAATAATATTACTCAAATAAATTACTGATATCACCCGATTTTCTTATTTCATTATAGTTAATAGTTTCTTTTACATCTTCTATTTCTACATCTTCTATATTATTATTTTCACTTGCTTTATTTTTTAATTCTACCTTTGATATATTATTACTAATATTCTGTTTAATCTCTTTTTCAAGTATTATCTTTTTTGGTTTTTGTTCTCCAAAAAAATTAATGTCATACTTTCTTTCTGGAAAAAGATAAATATATATTAAACTAATAAATAAACTAACTGAAATAAGTACTATAAAATAATAAACTAAATTTGGTTTAATTGGATAATTAGAAGTTACTGGTTGATCAATAATACTAAGTTTTACTGAATTGCCTAAACCATGATAATTTTGATGTTCATTGATTAAAACATGATTAACGGCTAAAGCAATTTGAGTAGCTTGATAATTATCTTCATGATAAACACTAATAACCATAATTCCAGAATCTTCTAAAGTTTTAGTAGAAACTGTTTTTTTCCAATTCTTCATCATATCATTATAGTCTTCACCAAAATAACTCTTATCAATGTCAAAATCAGAGTTCATAACTGATTCAAAAAAAGCATTAGAATAAATAACTTTAGAAAATAAATCAGATAAATATTCTACTGATCGAGAGACAGAATAAGGATCAACTTTACCAGCTCCCTCTTGAATTACTAATATCTTAGATTTTGTTCCATATTTAAAATTCTGAGTTAACAAGAAAAGTAAACCTATAACTAATAAAATTAAAAAAACTGATATTATTGTTTGACGTTTTTGTTTTAATAAACCGATTAAATCCATATTATTATTTGTTATCTAAAATTTTTAATTTATAAAATAAAACACAAAAATTTTATTTATACAACGATTAATTTTAACATATTTAAAAAAAAATGTCAAGTACCTTGACAAATAAAGATAAAAAGCACTTTTTAGATATTTTTATTAGTTTTTTAATAACTTATTATATATTTCCAATATTTTTACTAAATGGTTATTTACATTAAGATCTCGACTAATTTCATGAGCTTTTTCACCTATTTTTTTTAAATCATATTGATTTAAATTTTTTATTATATCAGCTAATTCTTCTTCATTACCATTTTCAAATATGAATCCAGTATCTTTATTAGTTATTAACTCTGGTAATCCACCAGTTCTAGAAACCACAACAACTTTTTTTAATGACAAAGCTTCCAATAATACAAAAGGCATATTTTCATTCCAAATAGATGGTAAAAATATTGCCTTAGCTTTTTTTACAATATCATATAAATCATTTCCTGATTTAAAACCTAAAAATTCAACTTGTTTATTTAATCCTAAAGTATTAGATAATTCTTTTAAATTTTTTTCTTCTGGTCCCGAACCAACTATTTTAAGTGTAAAATTATTGTTTGATTTTTTTATTGCTCGTAATAATATATCTATTCCCTTCTCCTTTGATAAACGACCATAGTATAAACCATAATTTTCTAATTTATCAACAAAATTATTTTCCATCTTTTCTGAAAAATTATATATAACTTTTATTTTATCTTCTGGCCAATTAAATTTAATTAGAGTTTCTTTCATAAATTTACTTGGTGCTATAAAACAAGAAATACTTTTTTCATAAATCTTCAAAACCTTATGATGAAACCACATTTCAATAGTAGCTAATAAACTTTTAATTACAGAATTTTTAAAACAACAATTTTTAAAACATTGACTATATTTTTTAGGCCAACAACGATAACATATTTTATTATTAACAAATAATTGATAATTAGGACAAACCAATTTATAATCATGAAGATGCATAACTACTGGAATCTTTTTCTTTATAGCTACTGACAAAATTGATGGAGATATTTGATGATAAATATTATGAATATGTATTATATCTGGTTTAAAATCTTCTACTAATTTAGAAAATTTACGTTTAGCTTCAAAACTATATATTATTCTACCTGGAGCTAATAAACTATCCCGCCAAGTTCCTTCATTAAAACTAATACGAGAAACAAAATACTTTTCCCAAGGACTAGGTAAATTCTTTGGATGTTTCATTGAAAAGAAAGCTACCTGATGTCCAGCCTTTTTTAATTCTTCACCTATTTCTAAAAAATATTTTTCAGCTCCTCCTCTAATATAATTAAATTTATTAACTTGTAATATTTTCATGTCTTAAAAAATTATTTTTTATTTTCAGCTTCTTCAATAGTCTTTAAAAAATTATCAACATCTGATTTATAGGTACTATTAATTTCACTTATCTTCAAAGCTGTCTCTTTAGCTTTTTCATAATTTCCATTTTCAAAATAAACAGTAGCCAAAGCTGATAAAATTGAAACTTTATTATCATCTGGTATTTGTGATTTTAATAATAATTCATAAAATTTAATTAAATGTTCATAATCTTTATTATCATAATAATAACTTTCTACTGAATTAAAAAAGTTTTCCCAATTCATTAAAGAAAATCCACCTTTTTTTCCACAAGAATCTAATTCGGAAAGAAATTTATCATCATCTTTTATAACAAAGTAAACATTAGCTAATTGACAATAAGATTCCGAAATATTGCTATTTAAACTTTTAGCATATTCAATGGTTTCAATGGCTTCTTCGGTATTACCAAAATTCATTAATAGTCCAGCCTTAGTTAAATATATTGGAATACGTCTCGGACTAACATTAATAGCTCTATCTAAAGTATTAAAAGCCATATTACTATAATAATTTCCTTGTTCGGTATCTTTTTGATTAAAATAAAAAGAACCCATTAAATTATACATTTTAGCTAATCTAGTTAAAATCAAATTATCATTCGGATTATATTTTTCATTAGCTTCGGCCACTTCTACTCCTAAAGACAAAATTTTTTCAATTTCTTGTTTATTTGTATATTGTGATATTTGATCAGAAGATTCTAAAATTAAATTAATATATGATTCTCTAGCATCACGTTCTAAGCCGGTATGATATTTTTTAAAAACAACTTCATATTTTTCTATTCCTTTTACTAATCCCTGAGAGTAGGAAAAGCTATAAGCATCAATGACTTCTTTTACCATTTTAGCTGAATTTATATTATTAACCATACCAGCAATAGAAAATACTAAAGATACCGGAATGATAATATAGGCTAATAATTTAGAAGAATTTTTAGATTCTGATGATTCTATTTCTGATTTATTATTAAAGCCAATAAAATAAACAAATCCTAAAATCATCATAAAATATAAATAAGTAGCAAAGGAATCAAAAACCGCTAAATTTTGAACAAAATAAGCAACAATTAAACCAGAAAAAATAGCTAATTCGTTTCTATTTAGGCCTTCCTCATTATTTTTTTTATTAGCAAGATATGACTTAATAAGATTATAGAAAATAAAAAAGAAAATAGATAAATAAGATAATAAACCAATAATTCCAGTAGTGGTTATAACATCTATTATAGTACAATGAGCTCGATCAAAATAAGTTGAAACACGATCATAATCATAAAACTTGGGATCAAAGTATTTATCAAAAATAGTCGCATAATTTCCATGTCCAACCCCAAAAATCATAACTATAGGATTATCAATCAAATATCTACCAGCTGCCCGATAAGAAATTAAACGAGTATTTAAGGTTGCATTTTCTGTAGAAAAATCACGAACAGCTTTACCTAAATAGGTGTTATTAAAAACCGGATGAGATCTAAAAATAAATAATAAAATTAAAGCGGTAACCAAAAACAATAAAACAGATAACCCTATAATCTTTGTTTTTTTGTTTTTAGAGACTACTATTAATATTAATATAGAAATAAATATACCAGCTATTAAACCAGCTTGAGAACCAGAAATATCAGATTTAAATAGACCAATAATACTTATAATAAAAGCAGGAATAAAAATAATTTTCTTCCACCAATTTTTTTCTTTAAAAAAGAAAAAAGCCTCTAAAAATATACCAAATAACATTATGGCAGCTACATAAGCTCGATTACCAATAGTACTATTCATGTCTCCTTTTATAAACCCAATGACTGCTATAATAATAGATGACAATATTATTCCATAAAATAAAAGATTGTAATCCTTTCTTGATCTAAAAACAGAAATAATAATAAAATAAAATAACAAGAAATGAAACAAATGAAAAAAGCCTAACATTCTTTCAGTATCACCCCAAAAACTAAGATTAAAATCAACACTAATTACTAAAGATAAAACAATACTAATAAAATAGGCTACTATTCCCCAAGTTAAAAATGATTTTTGGGGACGATATTTTGGATATTTGTATATAAATATCAACCAAAATAACAATAATACTTCTATAAAAATATTAAAAAATATTTGTTTGGAAGTAATAAAAGGAAATAAAAAAGGTGAAAAAACAAAGAACAAAAAAACAAATGATGTTAAAATTGCACCTTTCAAAATATTCAAATACATTTTTTCTGACATAATTGATTTTTAATGATTAATTGTTATAATATAAGTATATAAATATAAACCAAATATTTAATATGAATAATAATAAATTTAAACAATTTTTCCTATTACTTATTGATATAATATTATTAATTATTTCCTTAAGAACAGCTTTAATACTAAGATATTTATCCATACCAAATAATGAAATTTGGCAACAAAATTTAAAATTTTTTATCCCAGTTTTTGTTTTATGGATACTTATTTTCTATATAAATAGTTTATATGATTTTAGGAAAATTATCAACCAAAGCAAATTATTTGAACAAAGTGTTAAAAGTGTTTTAATAGCCTTTCTAATTTCTATAATATTTTTCTATATAATCCAAAGTCCAACTATTAATCCTAAAACCATATTATTAATATTTTCTATAATATATTATCTTTTATTCTTAACTTGGCGATTACTCTTTTTGCTACTCAACAAAAAATATTTATCTACTATAAATATTGCTATTATTGGATATAATGAAATTATTTTAAAAACAATTCAAGCTATAAAAAAGAATAAACAATTAGGTTATAATATAAAATTTATTGTTAGTGAAAGAAATAATGTTTTAGTGGATATAGCTGAAAATTATGATTTAGCTATTGTTGAAGATATAAATCAATTATCTCGAGCCATAAAAGAGCATAAAATAAATATAGTTATTTTGGAAAAAGATATTAGTCAAATGAAAGAATTGCAAAAAACTTTATTTAATTTATTACCAACTGGTATTAGTTATCGTAATTTAATAAAATTTTATGAAGAAATAAGTGGACAAATTCCAATTGAAATTTTGAATAAAGGTTGGTTTTTAGAAAATTTAGATTTAGCTAATAAAAAAAATTATGAACGAATAAAAAGATTGTATGATTTGCTTATAGCTTCGGTGATATTATTATTTACTCTTCCCTTTTGGCCCATTATAGTTTTAATTATAAAAATTGAAAGTCGTGGACCAATAATTTTTAAACAAGTCAGAGCCGGAAAAGATTGCCAGCATTTTAATTTTTATAAATTCAGAACTATGTATGAAGAAAATAATAATAGAAAAATGACTGAAAAAAATGATAAACGAATAACTAAATTTGGTAAATTTATGCGTCAAATCAGAATAGATGAAATACCTCAATTAATTAATGTTATAAAAGGTGATATGGCTTTTGTCGGACCCCGACCAGAAAGACCAGAATTAATAAAAGAATTATCAAAAAATATACCTTTTTATGGAATAAGAAATTTAATTAAACCCGGTATAACTGGTTGGGATCAAATTTCAGGAGAGTATCATTCAGCATCAGTAAGGGATACTTATAAAAAACTGCAATATGATTTATACTATATAAAAAATAGATCAATTTATCTTGATATTAGTATATTTCTAAAAACTATTAAAACCACCTTAAGTAATGAAGGAATTTAAATTGAATATGGACTTTTCTTTTATTATAATAAACTATAAAACCCCAGATTTAACCATTCAATGTTTAGAATCAATTTTTAAATACTGCAAAAATGAAAGTTTTGAGATTATTATTATTGATAATAATTCGGGATATGACAGTATTCAAAAAATAAAAAATAAATTTGATGATCGTATTTCTCATTTTATAGAAAATAAACAAGATTTAGGTTTTGCTAAGGCTAATAATCAAGGAGCTAAATTAGCTACGGGAAAATATTTATATTTTTTAAATAACGATACTATATTAACAGAAAATATTTTACCCACTATAAAAGAAATATTTATTAACAATGAAAAAATAGGAATACTTTCTCCATTAGTAAAAAATCCATCGGGAGAAAATCAAAAAACAGCTTTAGGAAAATTTCCGACTCTTTTGGGATTAATATCTTTAGCCTTTAAAGTTAATGAGAAAGAATTAATACCAAAAAATAAAGAAAAATTATTTATTATTGATTGGGTCTCTGGCTGTTCTTTAGTTATAAGAAAAAATGTTTTTGATGAAATAAATGGTTGGGATGAGAATTTTTTTCTTTATTTTGAAGATACCGATATTTGTCAAAGAGCTTATTCAAAAAAATACCTAACAGCCATAGCTTTAAATATTAGTTTAGTTCATTTAGGAGGACAAAGTGTTAAGTTTGATGATAATTTTTTAGAAGTATTTTATAAATCAAGAGCTTATTACTTTAAAAAACATTATGGTTATATAACTTGTTTCTTAATGAAAACATTTAGATCCTTCTATTCTTACATTATTCGTCCTTTATCTAAAAAATTTTTCCCGAATAAGAACTGAAATCGGAATAACAAAATAAGAAATCAATGTGGCCCAAGCGGCCCCCAATAATCCAATAAGAGGAATAAGCCACACATTCAAACCAATATTAATTATCATTGATAAAAAATTAAACCAAAAAATAGTTTTAACCGAGTTTTCTGATATTAAATACTGATTAACGGCTACAGTTAAAAACAAACCAACACTTGACCAAATATATATTTTTAATATAGCAACAGATTCTAAATAATTATTACCAAATAAAACCGTCATAATGGGTTTAGCTAAAAAGGTTATAGTAATAGCTATTATTAAAGAAAGAATAAACATTAAAACATATAAATTACTCAATCTTTTCTTATAAACTTTAACATCAGTTAATTTGGCATTAATAATAGCTGGAAATAAAGAACTACAAATAATACTAGGAATAAAATACCAAATTTCAGTAACTTTTACAGCTACAGCATAAAGACCAACTTCGTAATTACCCAACATTAATCCAATTATAACTTGATCTACTTTAAGATAAATATACCCAGCTGCTTGAGCTAATATTAAAGGCCACGAGTTTTTTAATATTTTCTTAGCTAAATCATTATCAAATTTCCAATCTCTTATTTTTAATCCTTGTCTTTTGTATACATAAACAAAATTTATCCACTGCCAAACAAAATCTAAAATATAAACTAACATAATCCAAATTACTCCCTTATCTAATAATATTACTCCAACCTTCAAAACAGAAGAAATTAATGTTGAAATAATTGAAACTTTAACATTATTTTTTGATTCAACTTTTGATTGAAAATATATACTTATAACATTTATAGCTTGTAAAATGAAATTAAAAGAAAAGATTATAACTAAGAATTGAATCAATAAAGTAGTCTGAGACATTAATATACTTATAACAGCCAAGGCTAAAGCTGCTATTCCACCTACTACTTTTAATTTAAAAGCGGTACCCAATAATACATCTCTTTTTTCTGGGGTTTTTATCAATTCCCTATTTAAAATACTATCTATTCCCAAAGAAGCGATAAAACCAAATAAACCCACAAAGGCTACGGCATAATTAAGTATTCCATAATTTTCTGGACCTAAATATCTAGCTATCCAAACTCCAATAAAAAAAGAAACTATTAAAGAAAATATTTGTCCTAGAAACATCCAACCAGTATTTATAAAATAACGTCGAAAACCGTTATGCTTAAATATCCATAACCATTTATCAGGAATTATTTTTTTTATTGTTTTATTTTCTGTATTCATTGTTTAATTTAAACCTAAAAAATAATTACTTTCTAAAGAATTTTTTTTAGGCCATTTTAAAAATTCTCCATTATAATCATCAGTTTTTATTATTACATAAAAATTAGCTACTGCCAAAGAAGGAAAAACTTTGGATAAAAATCTAGCTACTTTTTTTGGAAAAGGATAAAATTGCGAACCATAAACTTTATCTATTTTACAAAAATTATTTCCTATTGATTTATAAAATAAATTAACATCTTTTTTAGAAAAAATACGAACATGAGCTGATATGTTTTTACAACAAGTTGGATGATAACCACATAACATTAATAAACGATTATGAAACGATAAAACATTAGGAACACCCAAAAAAAATATTCCTCCCTTTTTCAAACATCTAAAAACTTCATGATTTATCCAAAAAATTTCTTTAGTATGTTCAAGTACTTGATTAGCTATAATAAAATCAATTGACTCATCAGTAAAGGGTAATTTATCTTTCTCAATATTAATAACAAAAGGATTAATATTTAAGTTCTTAAGTTTATTTCTATTTTGTAAATTAAAATCAATTCCAAATAATTCTGCTTTTGGATTATATTTTCTAATAATTGCCAAATCGTCACCTCCACCACAACCAAGATCAACTCCTGTTTTTATTTTTCTATCCTTTATAATACTCTCCAATAAATATCGGCCATAAGTTTCGTTATGATCAACAGAGTTTAATCTACTTGAAGATCCAGAAATTTTTCCAAACATAGTATTGTGAATTAATTTATATTAGAAATTATAAAACATCTTCAGGATTTTCATTTAAATCAATTATTTTAACATTTGAAAATTGTGATAACATAGAACGACCATCAATTATCTTATGCTTACTTTTTCCAGAAACATAAAATAATTTAGTATTAACTACGGAAAATAATTTAATCTTAAAAGTAAGAGCTAAATGAGCTGGAAAAGACTCTACTCCTAAAAATAAATCAGCTTTTTTTATTAAATCAGCTAATTTAGGAATAGAATCTATAAATATTAAACTATTAGTATCACCTTTTATTTTTTCTAAACATTCTTTTTGTTCTCTTGTTCCTATTAAAATTACTAGATAGTTTTTTTTAATTAAAATTTTAACAGCTTTAATCCATTTTTCCAAAGACCAACTTCTTTCTGAATTAAAACTAATTGGAGAAATAATGGCCAAATTTTCAGACTCAATATTACAATCTGAAATATTATAAAATTCAGATCGTGGTTCCCCTTCTATTTTGTTTATACCTAAAGGTTTTAAAAGATTTAAATAATTTTGCCATTCTTCAGCATATAGATTATATGAAACAATATTATCAGCTAAAAAGCTTTGCTGACTAATATTAAAAGCTATAAGTTTTTTGGGGTTTAAAAATTTCCAAGATAAATTACCACTAGGGATAAAAGATCTAGCATTTATAATAATATCATATTTTTGTTGTTTTAACATTCTCCAAGTTGATAAATTATTTTTCCAAGAAATAAAAGAAAATTTTCCTCGTCCTGGAACATTATTTAAAATAAAACTCTGCCAATAATAAATATTATTAACATGTGGATTAGCTATTAAAATTTGTTCTGCCTTTTTATTAATTACATAATCTATTTCACTTTGAGGATATTTTTCTTTTATTAAAGGCAAAAGCATAGTAGAAAAAAGAACATCACCCATTTGATCAATTTTTATTATTAATATTTTTTTAGGATCGGAAATATTAAAACTAAATAATCTTTTATAAGAAAAAATCATGTCACCCAATATTTCAATTGGTAATAAAATAATAGAAAAAATAAACTTAAATAATTTTATTACAATATACTTTAAATTAAATAAATCTATTTTTAGATATGATAATATTTTTATTATTAAACTATAGTATTTTTTAAATATCATATTTTTTTATAATTTTTAATAAAATTGAGACTGTTTTACTCCAGGAAAATCTTTTTAAATTTTCATAACCTTTATTTATTAATTCTTCTCTATTAAAATTTAGATTACTAATTTTTTCTAGACCCAACGAAATATCTTTATAGTCTCCAGGATCAACTAAAATTGCTCCTTTCCCTGAGATTTCTGGTAAAGAACTGATATTTGAAGTTATAACTGGAACTCCAAGACTTTGAGCTTCTAAAACCGGTAGACCGAAACCCTCATATAAAGATGGAAAAATTAAAGCTTTAGACATTTTATACAAAGAAGTTTTTTCTTCCTCACTAATAATTCCAATGGGATAAATATTATTAATCTTAAAATTTTCTAAATTATTAATCTTACCAGCCATAATTAAATAATAATTACTTTTTTTACTAGAAAAATCATTCCAAGCCTTTAATAAATTTTGGATATTCTTTCTTGGACGTTGATTACCAATATAGAAGAAATAATTTTTATTTATTAAATTAAATTTATTTAAAATTTTATTAATAACATCTTCATTAACACTAGCCAATTCCGGAATACCTTCAGAAATTATAATTATTTTATTTAGTGGAATTTTTAATAATTTATTTATTTCTAATTTAGAAAATTCAGAAACCGTAACAATTTTTAAAGAAAAATTTTTTACTGACCAAAAAGATAATTTCAAATAAAGTTTAGATATTAAAGAAACTTCGTCTTTAAATCTTAAAGAAGCGCAATCATGAACAGTAACTATTTTCTTTTTATAAAAAATTGGTATAGCCACCGAAGGACAATATAATAAATCAATTTTTTCTTTATTTAATTTTCTAATTAAACCAAATTGTTGATATAATATTAATCTTATTTTAGATATTTTTTTAAAATGCTTAATAATAAGCTTGACATTATGTTCTTTAATATCAAATATTTTAGCCGATTCTTGATTAACAAAAAAAAGAAACTCATGTTCTGATCCTTGTTTAACTAAATCCATTAATAAATTTTTGGTAAAAACTTCTATTCCTTGAATATCTATATATTGAATTAAGTTTATTCCTATTTTCATTATTTTAAAATTATTTATTCAAATATTTTATCTTTCTTATTTTTAATAACAACTTATCTAAACCAATAAAAATAAGAAAAAGACGAATATAATACTTTATAACTGAATATATAAAAAAGATAAAAGACTTTATTTTATTAGGAGCTATATGAAATGTTTCTAAATAAGCTTTTCTAGCATTTTTATCAGAAGCCCCCGAAAGACTCATATTAGATAAAACCTTATCAATAAAAACTATTTTCTTTCCATCTTCAAATACTCTAACGAAAAAATCATAATCCATGGCATAACGATATTTTAAATCAAATAATCCTACGGAACGATAAACTTCAGCTTTCGCAAAAACAGTTGGATGATTAAGACAAGGCATTCTATAATTAATACATTTTTCATAATTTTTATCAGGATAAACAATAAAATTGTTTTTTTTTATCATCCCAATAACGTAAAGCCCCTACTAAAACATCAATTTCTTTATTTTGTAAAAACATTTCATTAACTAATTTAAAAATACCGTTCTCATACCAATCATCACTATTTATAATTCCAATAATATCTCCAGTTGCGACTCTTATTCCTTTATTAAAAGCATCACTTATTCCTTGATCTGGTTCACTTATAAAATAACTTAATTCGTTTCTATATTTATTTATAATTTCTACCGTTTTATCTTTTGAACCACCATCTATTATTATATATTCTAAATCTGAATAATGTTGATTAATAACACTCTCAATAGTACGAGCTATAGTTTTTTCAGAATTAAAGCATACAGTAATAACAGAAATTTTCATATTATTTTTTCAATATTAAATCAATTGTTTTTTTGACTTTATCAATACTTAACGATGAAATATCAATATCAGAATTAAACTTAAACTTATCAATTAATTCTTCTTTACTTAAATTATTAAAAATATCAGGAGTTAAACAAATATTTTTTTCACTGATTTCAGGGGGATAAGGAAAAAAACGACCATAATGATTAAACTGAGATAAAACAATAGTTGGAATATCAAGAGCTGCACCAATATGAGCTCCACTAGTATCATTAAAAATAATTAATTTTGATTTTGAAATTATATATACTAATTGCATTAAATTTGTTTTTCCAGTCATATCAAAAAATTTTTCATTTTCAAAACTGATTTTGTCTTCACCTGAGCCACAAACAACAATATTAAATTTATAATTATTAATTAAATATTCAGAAATCTTTATAAAATTATCTTTGGACCATTTTCTTTTATCAGCTGAAGCCCCTGAAAATAATACCACAAAATTATCAGGTAATGATATTTTATTTAAATTAATAATTGTTTTATCAATAAATGGTTTTTTTATTTGTATTTCCCTATTTAAGATAACACTAAAAAATTCTCTATTTTTATAAAATTCAAAAACATTTTTTTTATCAATATCAACTAATTTATCATACCACTTATCAGTTATTTTTTTATATTTTTCAGAAATATTATTATTATCTCCATTAAAACCTATTTTTAATTTACTTTTAGATATTTTAACTAAAAAGTCACTAATAGAACTTCTAGAAAAAGAAGCTTGAATAATAATACTAAATTTTTTTATTAATTTAAAATAGATCTTGAAAAGATAAAAAATATTTTTTCTTTTTTCAACATCAAACCATATAAACTTATCAACAATCGTCTTATCAAGACCCTCTGCTAAATCTTTTATCTTTATATTACCTAAAAAAGTTATACTATAACCATTATTTTTTATTTCTGATAAAAAATTTCTAAATAATATATAATCTCCAATAGCATCCAATTTTATAATCAATATTGATTTAGTTTTGCTTGTCATTATTTTTAAATAAATTTAATTCGGATTCCAATATTTTGGAATACCCGTTTTTATCTTTATTATATATCAATATATCATAATAATATATATTTTTTTCATCTATTCTATTTACCATATCTTCAATTTCATTATAATCATCAATATTTATCTTTTTTATGACTTCACCAAAATTATCATAAAATAAAGATTCTTTATAACCACATTCTTTTAATAAATTAAAAATATCTTTATAATTTTGATTATTAGCAGCGTATAATTGAGGTGTAAATTCAAAATATATTAATGGTTTATGTTCTTTTAAAAAATTTTTACCACCGTTTAAAACATCAATTTCAAACCCATCAGTATCTGTTTTTAAAACATTAAAAGGACCAAAAGACATATTTTTATCAATTATATCATCCAATGTTTTCACTGATAATAAATCATTATTACTTAATTTATTTTTTACTATTTTAGCTGTTCCATTTTCTCTAATCACTGAAAAATCATCAACTTTATCACCACAATAACATTTTTCTATCTTTACTAAACTCGGTTCTTTGATTAATTTTACATTTTTCTCTAAAATCGGAAAAAATTTATCATCTCCTTCTATACATAAAAATTTTCCATTCACTTCATCATTTATTAAAGATACTGTATCACCAATATTAGCTCCTATATCAACCACTCCTAAATAATTATCTATATTCTTTAATTGTTGACAAATTCTAGGTAAAGCTTTGTCATAATTTTTATATCTATAATAATGCATCGGAAGTTTATGAGATAAATTAATAAATAACTTCTTCTTCCCTATCTTCATTCTAATAGTCGGGTCAAAACTAAAAAATAATGTTTCTCTAATTTTTTGAATTAATAAATACATTTTTATCTCAATTGATTTCATTTTATTAGTATTTTTATTATTTTATTTAAAAATCTATTTTCTTCTAATATCTATCCCTATTTCAATAGCTTCATCTTCCTTATCTTTATAAATAAAGTCTAAAACTTCAGTTATTTTTTTCTCAACTTCTTCTCTATTAAAAGAACCTGAAAAATAACGATTTACTAAAATCTCTGTATCTTCTATCTCTCCCATACTTTCGCCTTCTGCATTTGATACAACCTGACTATGTGATAAATTTTGATTAATTACATAACCTGTTTCATTGTTATCCTTTTTACAAAAGAAAATGACAGCTGCAATTAATAATGTTATAAAAATTAAAAATATAACCCATAATAACCATTTAGTAGCTTTATTTCCACCAATTATTGATAAACCAAAAAATATGATTAAAACAGGCCAAATCATAGTCCAATCCAAATTAAATGACCACCAATTTAAAGTTTGACCTAAGTAAAAAATACCTAATAAAAAAACGGATAAACCAAAAAATAATCTGACTCCAGAAATATTATTACAATCTTCACAGTGAAAAGATTTAAATTTCTTTTTCTCTTTTTTCTCAGATTGGTAACATTTACAATCATCACCACAATTACAATCACAATTTTTATTATTTGTTTTTTTATCGTTATTCTCTTCAAAATCAGCTTCAAGAATAACTTTTTCTTCTTTTGTGTTTTTCATAATTTTAAAATTATTTTTTATCATTATTTTTTTTAAATAAAATCATTCCACCTAAACCTATCAAAACTATTGGCCAAAAATTTCTCCAAATATTTTTAAATAAAACCATGCCATTTGGCAAACAGTTAGAAGCTAACATAAAAACTCCGATAACAATTACTATAATTCCGAAAATAAAACGCCAATCACTAACATTAGCTGTTTTAACCGAATTTTGAATTACGTTAGCTGATTTATCATCTTTAGAAGGAACTAAAAGAACAAAAATAAAATAAATTAGAAGTCCGGCTCCACTAAAAAGTAAAGCTACAAAGATAAGGCGAATAATAAGAGAATCTATACCAAAATATTCTCCTAATCCACCACAGACTCCAAGAATAACACGATCAGTTTTAGATCGATAAAGTTTTTTTGTTGTTTCCATATTTTTTTAAATTAATAAACTAATATTATTTTATTAACTTCTTTTTATTATTTTTTAAATAATTATTTTTAGAAATAATGGAACGACCGATTTTCCTCTCTATTTGTTTTCTAGCCGAACCAGCGATTGAACCCCCAACTCTAGCATCATCTTTTAATTTTACCACACCTAAAGAATTATCGCTACGATGAATTTCGGTTGTTGTTCTTTCGCCAAGCATTGTTAAAATTAATTCAAAATCATTCATATGATCCCTTAAATTTTTATTCTTTAATCCTTTTACCTTTTTATATTCATTTGGTTTCAAACCAAAAGTCGCTTGGGATATTTCTGCCGTTAATATTTCATAATCTTTATTCTTTTGAGCTCCACGTTTTTGCCATTCATCAGTTAATTCTTCACGAATAGCAATACCACGCATCCGTTTTTCAATCCAATCTTCAGGATAACCTTTTAACTTGTATAATAATCTAGTTCTTTTAGTGGCTAATTCCGGATCCTCTACTTCTTGTATTCTTTCATAACCCACCTTAGCCAACCATCTTTTAAAAGGTTCGGCTTTGGGTGATGGAATTGATTGAATAATACGGAATATTCCTTCAGTATTAGCACAATTTAATTTTTGAAGTCCACCATCAGTTAAAATTGAAAGGGGGGTGGCAATTTGCCCCCACCCTTCGGAAAGAATTTTATCACGTTTTCTTATGTCCTTTATATATCCTTTTGGCTGAATAGAATCTGTTAGTACCACTACTATATCTTCGATAACAAACCACCACTCTTTATTATGAATAGTTTTTCTAATTTTTTTACCCTTGAAAAGGGCTATTTGTTCAATTTCTTTGGTCATAATTTTAAAATTAATACCTACCTTTTTTTCTTTCCAGATAACAATTTTCTTCCAGAAATAACCGAATAATTCTAAAAACGGTTTTGGTATCCGCAGCGTCTGATAGATAATATTTACCATCTTTAGCCAAGAATTTCAGTTGTCCGATTTTTTCGGACAACTGGCCACCTTCTTCTTTTATTTTTCGCTTTAAATCATCCCAATATTTTCTTAACCTTTCCGTCTGTGCTAAAACAGTAACAACATCAACCACCGAAAAATACCATTTTTCTTGTTTTTCATCCCAAAATCTACGGATTTCTTGTCCGGAAAAAAGAGCCAAATTGTTTTCTTTTTTAGTAGTCATAATTTTATATTAATTATTATGACAATATTCTAACATACTTAAAATGAATTTAATGTAAATTTTGGATAAACTACTTTCCACAACACTTCTTAAATTTCTTACCACTACCACAAGGACATAAATCATTTCTACCAACCTTATTACCTTTTTCATCCTTAACTTTATCTCTAGCCAAATCAAGAGTAGCTATTCCTGGTTTTTGACCATCATCACTCATTCGTCTAGCCATTTCTTTTAATGGGGCTGAAAATCTTTTAGCTCTTTCAATAATACTTGGAGCTATGAAATTACTTACATCTCCAGTTTTATATATTGAATAAACAATTTGTTTTTGAATTAAATCAAGTAATTCATGATATAATCTATAGGCTTCTTTTTTGTATTCTACTAAAGGATCCCTTTGTCCATAACCCCGTAAACCTATACCTCGTCTCAAATAATCTATAGTTTCTAAATGTTCTACCCATAAATTATCAACCGAACGAAGTAATATACCTTTTTCAATCTCAATAAAACTTATATCTAAACCCGAAAAATCACCTTTCATACTCTCATATTTTTTTTCAGCTAAAGATGAAAGATAATTTTTTAAATTTTCTTTTTGATTATCTTCTCCTTTAATTCCATTTAAAATTTTTTCTTTTTCTTCTTCATTAATATTAAAAATAGTTTTAACTGTTTCATAAATTTCCTTCAAATTCCATTCCGCTTTATTTTCTGAAAAAGTATGAAAATCAACCACTTGATTTATTTCGGTTTTTACCATTTCTAAAATAATATCAGATAATTTTCTATCACTTTCTTCTCCATTTTTTTCTTTATTATATGTATTTAAAATCTCTCGTCTTTTTTTATAGATAGCTTCTCGATGTTTATTAATCACATCATCATATTCAACTACATTTTTACGCAAATCAAAGTTATTTCCTTCTACTCTTTTTTGAGCTGATTCAATAGAATTAGATACCATTTTATTCTGAATTGGCATATCCTCTGGCAAATTCAAAGTTTTCATTATACCTTTTAAACGATCTCCACCAAATATTCTCATTAAATCATCATCAGCTGATATATAGAATTGGCTAGAACCGGCATCTCCTTGACGACCAGCTCGACCTCTAAGCTGATTATCAATACGACGTGATTCATGTCGTTCAGTACCAATAACATGAAGACCACCTAATTCTAAAACCTTTTGTTGTTCTTCTTTTTCTGGTGGATTACCTCCTAAAATAATATCAACTCCTCTACCAGCCATATTAGTAGCTACTGTAATAGATCCTAAACGACCAGCCTGAGCAATAATTTCTGCTTCTCTAAAATGATTTTTAGCATTTAAAATATTAGGGTGAAGACCCTCTCTTTCCATCATATCACCTAATAATTCATTATCTTCAATAGAAACAGTACCAATTAATATTGGCTGACCTGTAGTATTACGACTTTTAACTTCTTCGATTACAGCTTTAAATTTTCCTTCCCTAGTTCTATATATTAAATCATTATAGTCTTTTCTAACATTAGGTTTGTTAGTAGGAATAACTACTGTTTCTAATTTATATATTTTATAGAATTCTTCGGCCTCGGTTACTGCCGTACCAGTCATACCACTTAATTTAGGATACATTCTAAAATAATTTTGAAAAGTAACTGTAGCCAAAGTTTGAGATTCTCTTTGTACTATAACTCCCTCCTTAGCTTCAATAGCTTGATGTAAGCCTTCACTATAACGACGACCGGGCATTAAACGACCAGTAAATTCATCAACAATTATTACTTCTCCGTCTTTAATAACATAATCCTTATCACGTTTAAATAATACATGAGCTTTTAAAGCTTGCTCAATATTATGAACATCCTTAACTCCTCCAGCTACATAAATATTTTCAACTCCTAAAAGCTTTTCCATTTTTCCAATACCAGATTCAGTTAAAGTAGCTGCTCTCATTTTTTCATCTACATTATAGTCTTCATCTTCTTTTAATTGTCTAACTAATTGAGCAAATTTAGCATAACGATCACTTGATTCTTCAGCTGGTGCACTTATAATCAAAGGAGTTCGAGCTTCATCAATTAAAATAGAGTCAACTTCATCAACTATAGAATAATAGAAATCACGTTGAACCATTTTAGAAAGATCAGAAACCATATTATCCCGTAAATAATCAAAACCAAATTCATTATTAGTTCCATAAGTTATATCACAATCATAAGCTTCTTTACGACTTACTACCTTAAATGGTTTTAAACGAGAATCATATTCTTCTTCATTATCAACTTCTGGGTCATAAACAAAAGCTTTATCATGAATAATAACTCCAGTTGAAAGTCCTAAAGCATGATAAACGGGAGCCATCCAACCAGCACCTACTCGAGATAAATAATCATTAACAGTAACTAAATGAACTCCTTTACCTAATAAAGCATTAAGATATAAAGGGAGGGTGGCTACTAAAGTTTTACCTTCACCGGTTTTCATTTCAGCTATCTGGCCACGATGTAATATTATTCCTCCAATCAATTGAACGTCATAATGTCTTTGACCTAAAATTCTTTTAGAAGCTTCTCTAATATTAGCAAAAGCCATAGGTAAAATTTCATCTAATTTTTTTTGTTGTTCTTCAAAATCAGATAAAACATCTAATTGTTTCTTAAATTCAAAAGTCATCTCTTTTAAATCGGAGTCACTTTTTTTAATAAAATCTTCCTCTAAAGAATTAATCTTATCAACTATCGGTTGAATGGATTTAATAATCTTCAAATTCGGATCACCCAATATCTTATTCCAAAATCCCATATATTTTAAAATTAATTTTATTTTCCTCTTTTAGTATCAATTTTTTTATTCTTATACTTTTTTATCATATCAGCTAAATGATCTTTAACTTTATCAATTGCTTTATAAATAGTTTTTTCAGTTTTTTCTACTCGTAAAACAATTCCGGGAACAGAAAGATTTACTTCAGCTCGATAAATATTACCACTGTTTTGACTCTTAATAGCTTTTTCTAATTCAACATCACAATTAATAACAACTATATCACCTAAATATTTATCCAACATTTTCATTTTATCTTCAACATATTTTCTTAATTCATCATTTAATTCAATTTTAGCTACTCTAATATTTGTTTTCATATTTTTATATTATTAATTAAACAATTTTATTATATCTTTCAAAGTTACCCAGATAATTAAAGCCATTAATAATAGAAATCCAATATTATTAAAAACAGCTTCTATTTCTTGTTTGACCGGCTTACCTTTTATCTTTTCTATCAATAAAAATAATAATCGTCCACCATCTAAAGCTGGAAAAGGTAAAATATTAATAATAGCCAAATTAAGAGATAATAAAGCGGTAAATTGAATAAGATAAATAAGTCCTAAACGAAACATTTGTCCGGTTAAATTAGCAATACCAACTGGTCCGGCAACTTCCACGGCCACATTAGAACCGACAATAAGATTTCTAACTAAATCAAAAAGAGAATAAACAATAGCCCATAAAAGTTGTCCGGTCATTTTTATTCCTTCCCAAATAGCTAAATACCATGGATATCTAACTGTAGCTGAATCCAAAAAAGCTATACCTATCGTTTTTACATTATTTTCGGGTTTAATTTCTGGACTTACTTTTATTTCCTTCGTTTCACCAGATCGATCAACTACTATAGAAACTTCTTCTGTACTAGAAGCTATTATATTAACTACTTCTTCTCCCGTTTTAATTTTTGTATCATTAATACTCATTATGTTATCAGAAACTTGAAAACCAGCTAAGGCAGCCGGGGAATCTTCCATTACTTCAACAATTGATACTTGTTCATTTTTTACAATAACCGAATCTGGAAGTTTTTCATCACTTAAATAACGAGGTAAACCTATCATTAAACCAATAGAGATTAAAACTGAAGCTAAAACCACATTCATTAAAACTCCTGAAGATAATATTATTGCTCTCTTCCATATTTTTTTAGAAGAAAAACTATCACTATTATCTTTATTATCTCCATCCTCTCCTTTTATTTTAACAAAACCACCAACTAAAATTCCATTGATAGAATAAATAGTATCTGAATTATCTTCAACTTTTTTATTACCCCAAACCTTTTTCCATTTCCCATTTTTATCTTTATACACTCCAAAAATTCTAGGTGGAAAACCAAAACCAAATTCTTCAGCTCTTACTCCTAAGCGACGAGCAGAAAAAAAATGACCAAATTCATGAACAAAAACTAGCAACGACAAAACTAATATAAAAACAATAATTGTTGTAAACATAATAAATAATTTTTAGTAAGTATTAAATTTCCATTATCTCGGCTTCTTTTTTATCTCTAATAGATTTTATTTCATCATTTAATTTTCCTATTTCTTCATCCAATTCTTTTATGAAACGAAATTTATCATCTTCACCAATTTCTTTTTTGGTAAAAACATCTTCAATAGTTGTTTTAATTTCATCTCGTAATTGACGAACTGATATTTTAGCTTTTTCTTGTTTTTCATTTAATTTTTTAACTGATTCTAAGCGATTTTCTTCAGTCATTTGAGGAATAGTTATTCTAATTTTGTCACCTTCATTCATAACCCCAACACCCAAATTAGCTTCTATAATAGCTTTTTCTATACTCTTTGAAACATTTTTATCCCAAGGACTTAGAATAATACTACGAGCATCACCAATACTAATATTAGCTACAGTATTAATAGGATTTTTAACTCCATAAGCTTCTATTAATACCCCATCTAAAATAGACGGATTAGCTCGACCAACTTTAACATTAATAATATCTTTTTTAAAGAAATCAATTATTTTATTGAAATCTTCTTTTTTGTTTTGAATATAAATATTCATATTTTTTATTTAATTATAATTATTCTTCTTCTATTTTTTTGACACCTAAATAAATATTATCAGTATTATTAAAATCTATTAACAAAGAAACTCCAGCTCTAATAGTTGGCAAACTCTTAACAGTCCAAGTTGACCCCCCATCGCTCGAACGAAAAAAAGAGGTATTAGTAACATAATATATTTCTTGACTATTTTTAGGATTAATTGCTAAATCATTAATACTAGAATCTTTTTCTGGAGTTAATAAAGATAATTTAGTCCAAGTTTTTCCATCATCATAAGATCTTAAAATAACTTTATCAGTAGCTAATAATAAAGAATTATCAGAAGCTGAATAAACTAAATCTTTAAAATTTAAACCTAAATTAAATTCTTTTAAAGAATCATTATAGTTTGTCCAATTGGTATCATCAAAAGTATTATTATATTGTTCTAACTCTTCTAAAGTAGCTCCACCGGAAGTATTAAATTTATGAACTCCCGCTTTATTAGTAACTACAAAAACTGAACGACTATCATTAGAATTAATAACTATTTTAGCGATACTATCCTTTAATCGTTGAATAGCTTTCCAACTATTTCCACCATCAAGACTACGTAAAACATCTCCTCGTGATGTTCCTAAATAAACTATATTATTATCATAATGATCAACAGCTATAGCAGTGACTGAAACACCGGTATTATTATCAAAATAAATTTGAGAAAAGGTACGACCACAATCAATACTTTTATATAATTTATTAGCTATAGCCACAAATAAAGCACATTTATTTTTACTGGCTATACTTATATCCTTAACAGTAGCATCACCCGGTAAAGATGTAATTTTATTCCAACCATTAGAAATATTATATGTATAATAAAGACCCCCTTCAATCATAGCTAAATAAACTGCCTTACTATCACTTGGATCCATAACCATAGTATTTATATCAATACTAGAAATATTACCTGGAGTTCCTGAAATAGTTGGAATATATGGCATTTGACGCCAAGTATCTCCCTTATCAGCACTTACGAAAACTCCGCCATAATCTTTACCGGAAGTACTATTATTTTTTACATTTAAAGAACAAGCACTAAGTAAAAAAAGTCCTAATAAAATTGACAATAATTTAACTTTTTTCATATTTTTTAATTAATTTTAATTTTAAATCCATTAGTTATTATATATTATTTAAACATTTATCGCAATGTATTCAAGGACTGAACGAAGGTTAATATTGGAAGACTGATACGATTCAGCCATGCTTATCACTGAAGCTTTATCATTTAACCTTAAAGCGTCTAAAGAATCAGCTTTAAAAGATTTTAACCTCTCTAAAGCAAAATCATTTCTTACATAATCATATTGTTCATAATTTACAAATATTAAATCTCTAACAACTGATTGCCATATTTGAAGAATATTGAAATTTTCTAAAACTTCATTTTTTTTCATAATTCTATCAATAATCTTCAAACGTTCAGAAAAGATTAATGGTAAAAAGTCTAAAAAATCAAAAACAAGTGATTGATAATCATTGTATAAAGATTCATTTTCTAAAAACTTAAGAGCTAAACCAGGACGGCCATCCGATAATCGTGATAAACTTTTAGCTAAACTTTTATTAACTGAATGCTTATCAACTAAATTTTGATAAATTAAATCATTACTAACCGAAAAAAGATTAATTATTTGTCCACGAGAAACTATTGTTTTCGGTAAAGAATCTACATCATTAACGGTTAAAATTATAATGGTTTTATTATCAGCTTCTTCTAATATTTTTAATAAGGCATTAGCTGAACTATCATTTAGATATTGTCCTTCTTTTATAATAGCCGCTCGATAAGAATTCATAAAAGAACCAGAACGAAAACGAGAAATAAAATCTCTTATCTGATTTATGGATATATTTTTTTTATTAGCTTCTCTTTCTATTATTGAAAAATCTCCATTAGTTTCTAAAAAATTATCTTTAATTATCAAGTCAGGTAAATCATTAAGAAAGATGTTGGTTATAAAATCTTTAGCCAAAGAAAATTTTCCGACATCATTTGGGCCGGAAAAGATATAAAAATTAGCGATTTGATTATTAGATAAACTCTTATCTAAATATTCCACCGCTTTTTGATTACCTATTGTTTTCCACTTAAATTTCATAATTATATACTCATAATATCAAAAAGATATAAAAAAAACAACAAAAATTATTAGTTTTTTATACCTATTGACATTTTAAAATTAATATGATAAAAATGACACACAAAATAATCAGGCAATGGAAAACAAAAAAGAGTTACTTCATGAGGCCCTTAAAGTCGTTAATCTGCAATTTGATAATAATGTATTTACATTATTAAATAACAAAAATAAAAAAATAAAAGTAGATGTAACGAATTTTAAAAGAGAGTTATTAAAGAATAACCCTCAAGCCGTTATTTTCTCCTCATTAAATGAGAATCAGATCTATGAAGAAGCCAGAAAACTAATTCTGGAAATGCTAAGAAAAGAAATTCCAAAATTACCTCCTTCCTAAAGAAGGGGGCTATTTTTTATCATCATTATTCAATTTATCGTTTAAGGTTGTTAAATCTCCGTACATATCAAGAGCCCAATTAGCTATAATATTTCTTTCTAATTCAGGATCCATTCCAGCACTATTAAGATTTATAAATGCCCCTTGTTTATATGGAAATTCAACATACTCTCTTTGTGATATTATTTCTTCTAATTCTTTAGTTTTTAAACCAGCTCTATCAGGCATTTTAGATTCAAAATTCAATCTTGCTTCGTGTGGAAAATCTTTATTAAAATTAATATTAATAGAACGAATTAATATTTTTATATCATTAATTAGAGCATTATGATAATTACGACGTTCTTGATCTGAAATTGACATAATTTCTTGAAATCTATCTAAATCACTACCATAATCTTTTAATTCTTGTATTTTTATAGCACTAATTGAAGACATGTATCTTTTTATATCTTCTAAAACTTTAGAAAAATATTTAATTATAAAATCTTTTCTTTTTTCAATAATTTTTTGTTCCTTTTCATTATCAGAAAATTCAGTTTTTAAACCAGCCGATTTTACTAACTCCATGGCTTGATAATATTTATCAGCTGTTGGACCCATTTTTTCAATTTTTTTACCAAAATTTTCCTTATTATATTTTTCAATATCTTTTTTATCTTCTTCTGATACATGTTGTCCATACATATCAGGATTCTTATTTAAATCTCTAAAATGTTTTATTTCATCACTCATCATATTTTTATTTTAATTATAAATATTATCTTGTACTAACTTTTTATACATATCTTGGTATTGTCCACTTGTTTTCTTTATATCAAATCTTTCTCTTATGTCATAACTTAATTTTTCCCCTAATTTCAGTAGATATTCTCTATTATTAAAATCTAAACAACCATTCAACATATCTGTTAAATTACTTAAATCATTATTATTAAATAATAAACCATTTTCTTTATGTTTTATTATATCAACTATTCCCCCAGTAGCTGAAGCTAATACTGGTAGTTTTACTAAACCAGCTTCTAATAAAGTAATTCCTAAACCCTCCCATTTTGATGGTAGAACGAATAAATCAAGTTTATTTAAAAAACCATTAATATCTGATGTTATTCCTAATAATTTCACTTTATTACTTAAATCTAAATCTTTTATTTCTTGTTCCAATTGAGATCTAAGTTCTCCTTCTCCAACAATCAAACATTTAAAATTTCTATTTTTCACTTGATCTAAAGCTCTCAGTAATAAAGAAAAGTTTTTTTGTTCAGTTAAACGACCCACTGAACCAATAATTATAGTATCGGATTCTTTTTTTATTCTATCTTGATTTTCTTCTTTTTTAAAATTATCAACGTATAAGCCATTATAAATTAAATCTACTTTTTCAGATGGAATCTTATACTCCCTTAATATATCTTTTTTTACTGATTCTGATATGGCCACTATTTTATTTGACCATTTAGCAGTTAATCCTTTTAAACGACGAATTATTGTTTTATCATTAATAGCTACATTATGCTCAGTAGAAACAATAATTTTAATCTTAGCTATTTTAGCCGCTATTTTACCATAAATATCACCACCTAATCCAGTATGAACTATATCTGGTTGAGTATTTTTTATATATTTATATATTTTAAAAAAATTAAAAATATCAAACTTAAATCTCTTTTTAAAAATAACAACCCTTAATCCGTGAGATAAAGCTTCTTGATGAAAAAATCCTCCACCATTAAATAATAATAATTCAGGAGTAAAAACTTTTCTATCTAAATTATAGATAAGATCTAAAGTAACTCTCTCAGCTCCTCCTGAGGATAGAGATGGTAAAATATATATAATTTTTATTTTTCCATTAATCATATTATTTCTTATTCTTATTTGAAATTAAATTAACGGCTATTAAAGCTATAGCTATCGGTAACCATACTCGTCCTTTGTAATAGGAAGTATTAAAAATTTGATAGAAAAAAACTCCAAAAGAAGAAATGAATAAAGGTAATAATAATTTATAATCCTCCCTATTATTTACAACACCTGAATAAATTCTATTAAAAATAACTACCACAAAAAGAATAAAGGCTATAGTTCCTAATATTCCGTTCTCGGCTAAAACTTTTTGACCAAAACCATGAGAATCTAAAGGATCACCATATTTGGCTACAAATCGTACATTATCCTCTACTAACGAAACAAAACTACCACTACCCCATCCCAAAAAAGGTTTTTCCAAAAAAGCTTCCCAGGCTATTTGAGTTAATAAAGTGCGATTTTCGGTGGAACTATAATTAGCTTCTTGTAGACTTATCATCTTTACTGAAAATGGTAATATCATTACAAACATTAAAAATAGTACTAATAAAATTTCTTTAACATTTACTTTATTTCTTTTGATAACAAAGTTATATATTAAAAAATATAGAATTAATTGTAAAGAAACAGTAATCCAAGAAGTTCGGCTAAAAGTTAAAAAAACTAATAAAATAAAGAAAGCTGATAATAAATTTAAAAAACGATTAACTCTTAAATCCTTAACCCAATATTTTAAACTTAAAATTAAAAAAGCTGACATTGATAAAAATTCCGATAATAGATTATAATTTTCACCAAATATCCATTGACCAAAAATAGGTAAGGGAGTTACCCGTGAAAAAGTATCAGACCAATCTTGTAAAAACAAAGAAACTAGACTCATAAGAGCCACAACTGAAGCACCTAAGGAAATAAAAATAATAACTCGATGTAAAATTTTAGTATTTTTAATTAAATTAAAAGGCATGACTACAAAGGCTAAATAAAAAAACAAAATCCAACGAAAAGAATACCAAAGATGAGTTATTATCCCATCACTCAACAGGCCAGAAATTAAAGTAAATATGAAAAATAAAAGAAAATATATTCCCCCAGGAAACTTTAATCCCTCTTTTTTATCAGAAAAGAAATAAAGATAAACATGGCGAACAACAAAAGAAATTAAAACAACTACTGATAATAAATCAATAAATGGTAATTCAAACCCTTTATAATTTACGGCTAAACCGGTAATGGGCAGGAATAAAGATATTAAATATAAACCAGATAAAGGTTTTAAAAAAAACAATACCACTATGAATAAAAAAGCTAAGATAACAAAAGAAACAATATAGTTGTAAGCACTAAAAATTATAGCTACCAAGAAAAGTATTGATAAAACCGAAATGAATAACCATCTGTCTCTAGAATATAAAATATTATTCATATAAATTAAAACATTATTTCTAAATTATAATCTTTATCTAAGGAATTAGACCATAAAACTTTTTTATTTTTTACTTCAACTGAACCTTCCCCATTAAAAGATTTAACACTTGAATAAAAATTTAATTCAGCTTCAAATTTATCAGCTGTATTACCTGATTGTTTTTGCAAATATAAAGAATATTTTTTATTCTTAATTATTTCTTCACTTATATCTGTCGGTAAATAATATTCAAAAACAACCTTTTTCTCTTCCTTAGGTTCCACTACTATAAAACCGGACCAATAAGTTTTAGGATAAGAAATTTCATTATCATAAATCAAAGAACTTACTGTTTCAGTTAAACCAGATACATTAACAAAAGCACTATTATACGGAACATAAACTCGAGTAAAGGTTCTATACCTAGTTGTTTGCCAATCTATCCAACCATTATTTTTATAGATTATCTCAACTCTAACCTTAAATTTATTATCAGCTTCTTGATCTAAATAATATTTAATACTCTTAGCCATAACTCGATCTGTTTTTAAAGCTGCTAAATTAGCGTCTACTACCATTAAATAATCAAGCGGAGCATTTTCTATTTCTCCATCCCAATTTAAACTAGAAGATGTTTGACGATTATAATCGTCTTTTAAATAAACAAAAATATTTTTTCTACTAATATTTTGATTTAAAATATTACCTAATTCTAACCATTTATCAGCTGATAATTTATATAATCTATTTTTCATTTCTTCTAAAATATCATTAATAATTGATTTTCTATCCCATTCTGAAATATTTTTGTTCTTAAAAGCCATCTCCACTTCATATTGTAAAATTTCAATAAAATTATCTTTATTATAGATTTGTCCGTTAATTTCAATTGGACCGACGAAATATAATAAATCAGTTATAACTCTAGGATTAATAGCTATAACTCCAGAAAAATCAATTATTTCTGATGATCGACCAGCTGCTATCATTTCTTGTTGATAAAACCATTCTATTTTTTTAGCACTTACTGTCCAATCAGGTGACCAATTAGAATCACGCATATACCAAGAATCAGTTCCAATATATTTCTTTATGGCTTCCGGTGGTTCAACTTTAAAATCAGGGTTTAAACTAGCTGGCATATCTAAATGATAAACATCATTAGTTTGAAGTTTAGTTATTTCTCCAGATTTAACTTCTATAATTCCATAAGTACCAATAAATCCTCCCGTAGGACGAAGTTCATTACTATTTTGTAAAATAACTAAATACGATACTGGTTCTGGATAACCAGTCAAAACTGGAATAATAGAAGCTAAAGATATTATTTTACTCAAAGAATCAGAAACACCAATTAACTTCCCTTCTAAGTTTTTTATAGAATCAGAATATGGAGATAATAATTTATTATTTTCTATCTTTTTTAAATAAAATAAACTTAAATCAATATTGGCTTTTATCCCCTGCATTTCAGGACTACTTTCATATAGTTTTTTTAATATCTTCATTTTATCATCAATTGATAATTCAGAAAAATTATTAACTGTCTGACCTGACAAAAGATTATTGGTTTCATTTACTAATCCTAAAGATCTATCAGCTGAATCACTTAGGGTTTTAGCTATCTTAGCTAAATAATTAAAATCAGATAAATTATCATTTAAAAAACTTATATTTTTTATTAAAAAATTATTTTGAAGCTTAGATAAATCATCTTCGACTGAATCAAAATACTTGGTAGCTTGATTAGCTGATTGTTTAGCTTTATTAAAATTACCTTCGCTAATATAGGTTAAAGCATAATCTAAATTTTTTCGACCAAAAGAAATATCACTATAAATTGATTTAATTCTCAAAAAAAATAAAGCGGAGAAAATTATAAAAATTAAAAAAACAATAGCCGTAACAATAAAAATAGTTTTACCTAAACTAGAACCTGGTAGAAGTTTTTTAATTTTCATAAACAGATTTTAATTATTGAATTCACTATAATTTAAAATTTTATCCAATAAAATAACTTTTTTTGAATTTAAAACACTATGTATAAAAACATCGGCTACTTCTTGACGATATTTAAATTCTTTTTCATCCATTAAAGTAAAATTAACTTCCCGACCCAATTCTATTTCCAAATCATTTATAATAGGAGTTAAGCTTTCGGGCTTAATATCAGCTACTATTAAAATATCAGTTGGAGCATTTTCATTATTTAAAAACATCCCACCTAATAGAATAAATTTGGGATGACAAATTTCCTTTAAATTATTGATAAAATTTTCTCCAGCTAATATTTGTGATTTCACAATTAAAGATTTAATCTCAGAGAATAATATAAAATTCTTATCAACGCTGTAATATTTTTTTTCTTTTAAACTTTTATTTACTTCTTTTGCTTTCTTTTTTCCAGAATTGTTTTTATTGGACAAAATATCAGAATTTATGCTATCATTATCAGTAGAAGTCAATAGACCAAATTCTTCTAAATTGTTCAATTCTCTTCTGATAGAATTGACTTGGGTTTTTAGATTTCTGGCCAATTGCCTTATATAATATTTTTCGTCAGGATGAAGTAAAAAAATCTTTAAAAGTTTTACCCTGGTTTTAGAACCAAAAAGTTTTTCTAACATTTTTTTATATTTAATTTCAATATAATAATATAATATTTATAAATTTTAGTCAATTTATGTCTATAAAAACATCTATAATAAATATTATCAATAATCAGAACAAAAGTTTTGTTCAAGCTGGATTCGTTGAACCAAGCATAGATAAAGAAAAAGCAAAAAAAGCGGGTCTTTTATTCTTTTTAGTAGAAATAAACCAAGCTGATAAAATAGCTGAAAAAATGATGTTTATCATAACTCAGTTATTAGAAAAAAACTATTATTTAAATGAGAAGATATTTCTAGTTGATGAAATAAATGGCTTAAAAGTAGAATCAGTTTTTGAATCAGCTTTAGTAAAAACTAATCGCGAATTATTAGAATTTATTGATCAAGAAAGAATTAATTTTAATTTTAAAACACTTAATTTAATAGTTGGTTTAGAATATAACGAAAGAATATATTTTTCCAGTATCGGACAGAATAAGTCTTTTTTAATAAGTCAAAATGAAAAGGGTTTTAATATTAGTGATATAAATCCAGAGGGAGATGAAAATGAAAAAGAAGAATTAATTTCTGGAAAAATATTCTCATCTATTATTAGTGGAGAAATACCAGAAAAATCATATATAGTTTTTACTAACGATTCCTTATCTCAATACCTTATTAACGATAATTTCATAAAAATACTGAGTGATTTAAAATTAGATGGAGCCACTGAACAAATGAAAGTTAATTTAGCTAGAATAAATAATTATTCTAATTTTTGTGGTTTATTTTTACAAAATTGCCCACAATGTTTAGAAACAAGCACATTTCATTATCATCCGAAATTGGATTTAAATAGCACTAAGGAAAATACCGAAAAACTATTAGAAACCCCTGGTAATATCAATAAAGAAATAATCAAGAAGAAAACCGTTAATATTTTCAAAAAAATAAACATATTTAGACCATTAATCAAGGCCATAAAATCATTATTTAATAAAATAAAAGTAAAGAAAGAAAATACTAACAAAAATTCAGATATTGTAATGGTTTCTTCTAAACAAAAAAAAATCAGAAAAATATTGTTTATTATTGTTTTATTATTATTAATCGCTTTACTATTGAGCATCTTCTTAAAAAAGAAAGATCATAATGAAGTATTAGAAAAAGAAAATGTTTCTAATTATGAAGAATTAATAATCCAAAAACAAAATCAAATAAAAAATTCTCTATTATATGATAATAAAACTCAAGCCAGTGAAATTATTGATGAATTAAAAGGAATATTAGGTTCCTTGAGTGATAAAGAAAAAAATAAAATAAAAGATTATCAAGCTATTGAAGAAACATTAAATGAACAAATAAGAACAATCCAAGGAATGTATAAAATTGATAATCCAGAAGAAATAATAAATTTTAAAAATAATAACGATCAATCTGATATTAAATCTTTCTCCTTAAATTCGGCTAGTCAAAAAATATATGCTGTTGATGGTAAAAATCATATTATATATTCATTAAACTTAAATGATAAAACCTTTAGCAAAATTAGTCAGGATGAAAAGATAAGTGGAGATACTCTATCTGGTATTGAAGGAGATATTTATTATTTCTTAGCTGATAATCAATTAATTTCAGTTGGCCCAGAGGAAAAAGTTTCTTTCTCATCTATTAATACAGAAAATCGTCAAAACATTAGTTCCTTTGATATATATAATGGACGAGCATATCTATTAGATAAAGAAAGAAACCAAATTTTAAAATACGAAAAAGATGGATCTAAATATACTGATTGGTTAAAAAAGAATGATAATATTGAACCAATAAGTTTAATTACTGATTATGATATATATCTATTAAATGAAAATGGTATTATTAATAAGTACTTATCAGGAAATAAAGAAGAATTTGAATTAAAAACTATAGCTCCAAAACTAGAAAAAGGAGATATAATGAAGATTAATAACGATTATATATTTGTCTTTGACAAAACACAAAAAAGATTAATAATTTTTTTGAAAAAAGATGGTTCATTTATTAATCAATACTCTTCTGACAAATTCACTGATATAAGAGATTTCGCTATAGATGATAAGAATAAAAAAGCTTATTTCTTAAACGATAATACTATTTACTCTATTGACTTAATACTTTAATTTAAAAAATAAACATAAAAAAAGAAGTACGATAATCATACTTCTTTTTTTATTATGTAAAGAAAAATTATTTTAAAGTTACCTTTCCTCCAGCTTCTTCTAATTTCTTTTTCATAGCCTCAGCATCTTCTTTTTTTACTCCTTCTTTTACCATTTTTGGAGCTCCATCAACTAAATCTTTAGCTTCCTTTAAACCCATTTCTGTTAATTCTCTAACAACTTTAATAACAGCAATTTTATTAGCACCACCTTCTGTTAATTCAACATCAAAACTGGTTTTTTCTTCAGCAGCTTCAGCTCCGACAGCAACTCCTGGCATAGCACCAACCATCATAGCTGGAGCAGCAGCTGACACACCAAATTTGTCCTCTAAAATTTTTACTAATTCGGATAAATCTAAAACACTCATTTTTTCGATTTCTTCAACTAAAGATTTAAATTTAGCTGGAACTTCGATATTCTTTTTTTCGTCTTCCATAGTTTTGTTAATTTATTTAAAATCTAAAGATATTAAATAAATATTAAATTAATTATTATATAAAAATTATTTTTTATCACTAATAGCTTTTAAAACAGTAACCAAACTTCGTAAATTACCAGATAGAACATTAACAAATCCAGAAACAGGAGCATTTAAAGATCCAACTAATTTGGCATACAATTCTTGTTTACCAGGTAAAGTAGCTATTTTTTCTATATCTTCTTTATTAATAACTTTTCCATCCAAAATTCCACCGATAAATTCAATTTTACCCTCATGTTTCTTTTTGAAATTTAAAACAACCTTGGCTGGAGAAACTTCATCTTCATAAGCAAAAACTGTTGCTATCTTACCAGGAAGATTTTTTATATCTAAATCATTCACTTTATTATTTTTAAAAGCTAGGTCTAATAAAGTTTTTTTAGATACATAATATTCACCTTTTTCTTTTTTTAAATTATTACGTAATTCTTCGTTATCTTTAACTTCTAATCCGTCAAAACTAGCAAAAACGATCGATTTAGATTTCTTTATTTTTTCATCTAAATCCCTTAATATCTCAGCCTTTTGTATTTTACTTTTTGGCATATTATTTAAATTAATTATTAAACGTATAAAAAAAATCTGCTTCCACGCAGACAAAACAAAAAATGTTTAAATCTCGGCAAGTCTTATATAAAGCTTTAAGCTTAAAAGCTGGCTGTCTGCGATTTGTGTTTATATTATAGATAAGATTTAAAATATTGTCAAGAACTTACTAGTTGACCACAAGCCCCGATGACATCCTGATTAAAACGATGTCTTTCCACTACTTCAATTTGGTTTTTTCTTAATACTTTCTTAAATTTATTAATAACTTCAGTATCAGAAGCTTCCCATTTACCAGTTTTATTATGTTTTATTAAATTAACAGCGTATAAATGTTTTTTCATAAGAAAAGCCAATTTTTCAGCATCTTTTACTGAATCATTAATTCCTTTTATTAACATATATTCAAACATTACCTTACGATTAGTTTGTTCTATATAGTAATCAACAGCTTCAAATAATTTAATTAACGGGTATTTTTTTGTTCCCGGCATCATAATTGACCTTATTTTATCATCAATAAAGTGTAAAGAAATAGCTAAATTAGGTTTATTACTTTCATTAGCCATTTTTCTTATTCCAGGGATTATACCAATAGTAGAAATTGAAATACGACGATAAGAAATATCAAAATATTCAGGATTATTAAGATAAGAAATGGCTGAAAAAACATTATCATAATTTAAAAATGGTTCTCCACTACCCATAAAAACAATATTACTTAAACGACCTAATTTTTTTTCTTTTAAATATCTAGCCCATAATAATGCCTGAACCAGTATTTCATCAACATTTAAATTCCTTTTAAAAAATGTACCGGAAGAACAAAATTTACAAGCCAAAGGGCAACCAACCTGTGATGATATACAAGCAGTATTACGTCCATCTCCATGAACCATTAAGGCTGTTTCTATTAATGACCCATCTTCTAGTCTTATAACTGCTTTACCTGATTTTTTATCCTTAGATATATATAATTCATGCTCTATATTTAAAGAAAAACTAGAATTAAGCTCTTTTCTTAGATTCAAAGAAAAAACTGATGCCTTATTCCAATCATCAATTAATTCTTTATATATTAATTTTTGAGCCTGGATTGATCTAAATTTAGGTTGATTCAAAAATAATTTAGCTAATTTTGTTAAATTCATAATATTTTATTATATTTTTTTTCTATTTATACCTTATCATTAAAAAAATAATAATTCAACTGATAATAAAGGTAAAAATAACCATTTTGTGCTAGGTATTGACAATTTTTATCAAATAGTGTACAATTTGTAGTTGACCAATTTTTTATGGTCAATTTTTTAATAATAAAAACAAACAACAAAATGAAAGAAAAAAAGATAATTTTAGCTATAGGACAAATGTTTTTGGTAGGGATATTCTCTTTTCAAAGTATCGGAAACTTTAATGGACTATCCTTATTCAATAATATTAATACTAGTTCTATAAAATCAGACACAATTAAAATTAGTTCATATAATTCTGAATTAGAAAACAAAAATTCAGATTATACGACCAATGACGACAAAGAATATTTTGATGCTGTAGCTAGTTGGTATGGAGCCGCTTTTGATGGAAGAAAGATGGCTAATGGAGAAGTTTTTAATATGTATAATGAAAAACTAGTAGCTCACAAAAAACTTCCTTTTGGTACTAAACTAGAAATCGTAAATCCCGATAATAATACCGTTCTATATGCCACCGTAACTGATCGGGGTCCATATATAGCTGGTCGAGACTTTGATTTATCTTATGCCGGAGCTCAAAAGTTAGGTATAGTAGAAAATGGAGTAAAAAAATTAAAAGTTAGAATTATAGAATAATTTAAGAAAGAAAACAAAAAACAGTCATAAAAGACTGTTTTTTGTTTTTTTCGAACGATATTAATTAAGTAATTAATTTCTATCTCCAAAACGGCCATTACCTCCTCTATTAAAACCACCTCTACTGCCTCCGAAATTGTTTCTAGGACGATCCTCTTGAGGACGAGCCTCACTAACAATAATATTTCTTCCGCCCATATCAGAACCATTGAACATTTCAATAGCTTTTTGAGCTTCTTCATCTGAAGACATTTCAACAAATCCGAAACCCTTAGAGCGTCCAGTCATTTTATCCATGATGATAATAGAACTTTCAACTGTACCAGCTTGAGAAAATAAATCTTTCAATTCATCTTCTTTAGCTGTGAAAGGTAAACTGCCTACGAATAATTTTTTCATAACTATATTCTTAAACAAATTAAATTAACAAGCCGACCTTTTAAATCTAAATTATTACGAATATAAAAACTTGCGTAAGAATATAGAAAGTGTCTTGTCCTTTTACATTATAACTATTTTTATAAAAAAAGCAAATTAATTTTTTATACAACGAATTGCAAAACCATAATTTAAATTACTTGTACCTATATTCATAAAAGAACGATCTGATTGAATATAATAAAATTTATGATTATTATCACTATATATCGTTGAATTCCAAAGATGTGAGCTAAATTTAAAAGTATTAAAAACACCATTCTCATTACGATAACCACCCGGTAAAGCATTAAAACCAGTAGTATTATTAGTAGATAAATTATTACCAACTGCACAAATAGTGGTATTAATAATCCAATTGTAAGTTGAAGCTAATGATTTAGAGATATTATTTATTGATCCATCACAAAGATAGTTAGAATTACTTTTAATATAATCAAATAAATTAGTCCATTCTTGCTCTATTGGAATATGCCAACCATTAGGACATATTCCTTGTGTGTTAGAAGTATTGTAATTCATAGCTTCATCCCATTGATATAATCCTCCATAAGTATCACAATTTAATTCACTATTTCCCTGACAATATTTTTCAATAGTACTATTAATACCATTCTCATTAGTAGAAGTAACAACTCCATCTATTCTAGTACCGATATTTAAATTCTCAGCCATCCAACATTGACTACCTATCTGAACTGTC
>CAYYXD010000001.1:24909-39420 GCA_964475575.1 uncultured Gammaproteobacteria bacterium | reverse complement strand
CGCTGTTAGCTCAGCTGGTAGAGCAGCTCCCTCTTAAGGAGAAGGTCAAAGGTTCAAATCCTTTACGGCGCACAACTCAACAAAAAAATGGTCATACTAATGACCATTTTTTTTATAAACATTGTACAAATTATTATTGTATTCCAGCTGGAGTAGCTTTTCTGACTCCGAAATCTAAGTTTCCAACTTTTCCTCCTAAACAGAAAGTAATGGTATATGAAGCTCCGGAACCATCTTGGGTATAAATATACGCATTATTATTCGCATTACAGGAGGTACCATCAGGTGGAGTAGGAGCAGACGGAACAGTAACCATATAAACATATGTTCCACTAGCGATTGTACTTGTTACAGAACTAGATGTTGGATAAGTTTGCCAATCATTAAAGTATAATTCCAAAGCTGTTTGCATTTGTTTAACATCAGCAATACGTTTAGCATCACGAGCACTCTTACGAGCATTTTGTAATGATACTACAGCTAAGGTTGATAAGATACCAATGATAGCTATAACTACCAATAACTCAATTAAGGTAAAACCTTTTTTAGTTTTCATAGTTTAAAATTAAATATAATTAAAATTTACTTTATCTTTATACATAAATTATAATAAAAAAAATGATAAAGGTCAAGCAGAAAAACCGACTCATAGGAATTATTTTTTATATAGTATACAAAACAAATTATTATTGTATTCCAGCTGGAGTAGCTTTTCTGACTCCGGAAGCTAAATTTCCAACTTGTCCCCCCAAACAGAAAGTAATAGTGTAAGAAACTCCTGAACCATTCTGAACATAAGCATAAGGATTAGATGTACTGCAATTATTATCAGCTGGAGTCGGAGCAGTTGGGATAGTAACCATATAAGTTGTTCCACTAGCAATACTAGTACTTCCGGTTAAAGTTGTTGGATAAGTTTGCCAATCATTATAGTACAACTCCAAAGCTGTTTGCATTTGTTTAACATCAGCAATACGTTTGGCATCACGAGCACTCTTACGAGCATTTTGTAATGATACTACAGCTAAGGTTGATAAGATACCAATGATAGCTATAACTACCAATAACTCAATTAAGGTAAAACCTTTTTTAGTTTTCATAGTTTAAAATTAAATATAATTAAAATTTACTTTATCTTTATACATAAATTATAATAAAAAAAATGATAAAGGTCAAACAAAAAAAACCGATTCATAAGAATCGGTTTTTATATGGAATGTAAAAAAATTAATTTTTATGGACTATTCCACCTGGACTAGCTGTGGTGGTACCAGCAGGCAAATTTCCAACTTGTCCTCCTAAACAAAAATCAATAGTATAGGAACTATCCCAACCACTATAAACATACTCATTATTACCTTCGGTACAAGTTCCATCATGTGGAGTAGGAGCAGTTGGAACAGTAACCATATAAACATAAGTTCCACTAGCTATTGTACTTGTTACAGAACTAGATGCTGGGTAAGTTTGCCAATCATTAAAGTATAATTCCAAAGCTGTTTGCATTTGTTTAACATCAGCAATACGTTTAGCATCACGAGCACTCTTACGAGCATTTTGTAATGATACTACAGCTAAGGTTGATAAAATACCTATGATAGCAATAACTACCAATAATTCAATTAAGGTAAAACCTTTTTTAGTTTTCATAGCTTTTTATTAAATTATTAATGATAAAAACATTTAATAATTTAAAATTAATTAATATATTTATAAATTTACATCTATTCATAGTATAACAAAAAAATGAAATAACAGTCAATACATTTTAAAAACTAAATTTTTTTATAATTTCTTCCTTAATTATCAATCTATCATCCCAAGGCATTTTCTTTCCATTAGCTAAACACATAGCTTGCTCGCAACCCTTACCAGTAATTAATAATAAATCACCTTCATTAATCAATTGTAAAGCTTTTTTAAAAGCTTCTCGCCTATCTAATATTCTGAATAAATTTATTCCTTCTTGCTTATTAACTTCTTTAGCCCCATTAGCCACTTGATTTATTATGTCTAAAGGATTTTCATCATAAGGATCTTCATTAGTAATAATAACAAAATCAGCTTTTTCTCCAGCCATTTTACCCATAATTTCCCGACGACTTTTATCACGACCACCACCAGCTGAACCTAATATATGAATTATTTTACCTTTATATCCCGAAATTGATAATTCATTTTTTAAAAAATTAATTAAGTCATATATTTTTTTCATAGCCACTGGTTCATAAGCATAATCTACTATGGTTAAAAATTTCTGTCCAACATCTATGGTTTCAAAACGACCCGGAATATTTTTTATTTGTTCTAAACTTTCTATCACCTTTTTTAAATCTATATCTAAAACTATTGGTAGAGCTAATAAAGGCATAACATTTAAAACATTAAACTCTCCCCAAGTTTTTAAATTTATTAAACGACGAATTAGGTTTTGATCTTTTTTAAAAATAAAATCAAAATTAGTTCCCTTTAAACTCATTGATATATTTTCAAAAAAAACAGCTGATACATCTAAATTATCTTTAAATTTATTAAAATAGAAAATTTTTTCTTCAGCCCAAAATGATGAGAAATAGGCAGATTGTTCATCATCACCATTAATAATTATTGATTTTTTAATTCTGTTTAAATTTATTTTGGCTAAATTATTTTTAGTTTCAACAACTCTATTATCTGAATTTAAATATTTAACTTTACATTTTTTAAGATAATTAAATAGTTCCCCCTTAGCTTTTTTATAATTTTCAAAACTACCATGAGATTCAATGTGTTCTGGGTATAATCCAGTAAAAGTTAAAATATCATAATTTATAAAGCGATGGCGAAATTGGCGAATACCCTCCGAAGTTGTTTCTATAATGGCATATAGACAACCATTATTAACCATTTTTCTGATCATTCTTTGAGTAAAAAATGGTCCGACCATAGTCATTTTTTTATCATTAAGCCATTCCTTATTTCCATCCCCAAACATAGCCGTTGAAGTATAGCCCGTTTTATACCCAGCATCATTTAAAGCTTTGGCCATTAAATAAACTGAACTAGTTTTTCCAGCTGTTCCGGTAATCCCAATCACAACCAATTTATTGCTAGGATCACCATAAACAAGATTAGCTAAATAACTTAAAATATAATGGTACAAAGGTTGTAATTTTTTAAAAAATTTTTTAGGAATTATTTTTTTTATATAAGAAAAAAGTATGTTCATATTTTAAAATTATTTAGAGAAATATTTAGAAAAATCGTCTTCTACAAATTCATTTGATTTTTTATTTTTTTGCTTATCATTTTTTTTGGAATCTACTTCTTCTGGTTCATTGTTAGAATAAGTTTCTATCTGTTCTTCTTCATCATCTTCTTCCACTACTTTTTCATCTTCTTCTGAGTTTATAGAGTCATCAAAAATTAAGGGTGATTCTTCTTCTGGATATAAATAATTATCTGGGGCTTGACTTTCTTGTCGATCATGAACCGGCATAGAGGCAGTTTGATTACTTAAACTATTCTCGTATTGTTCTCGTGAAATTAATATTTCTCTAGGTTTAGAACCATTAGATGGACCAATAATTCCTGTTTCTTCTAACATATCTAATATACTAGCCGCCCGAGAATAACCTATTCTAAGACGTCTTTGTAATAATGATGTTGAAGCTTTACCAGCGGCAATTATGATTTCTTTAGCTTCAGCCATTAATTCATCCTCATCACCCATTATTCCATCTAAACCAACTCCTCCCACTCCATTAACTTTTTGTCTTTCAGTTATACCTTCTAAATAATCAGCTGAACCATATTTTTCTTTTATATAATTAACAATAGATAATATTTCATCATCAGTAACAAAAGCTCCTTGAATTCTACGTGGTTTTGATAATTCAGCCGTGCTGAATAACATATCTCCCCGACCTAATAGTTTCTCAGCTCCAGATGAATCTAAAATAGTCTTGGAATCAATAGCTGAGGCTACTGAAAAAGCTATTCTGGCTGGAGTATTAGCTTTAATTAAACCAGTAATAACATCAACACTAGGTCTTTGAGTAGCTAAAATTAAATGAATACCAACCGCTCTAGACATTTGAGTTAAACGAATAACACTTCCCTCAATATCTTTAGAAGCAGCCACCATTAAATCAGCTAATTCATCAATAATGAAAATTATATATGGTAATTTTTCTTTACTACTTTGATTATATGTTTGAATATTCTTTTTTCCAGCTTGATTTAAAATTTCATAACGACGATCCATTTCATTTAAACACCAACGTAAAGCATTTACTGTTTTATTAACTTCTGTAATAACTGGAGTTAATAAATGAGGTATACCATTATATACTGGAAATTCTACCCTCTTAGGATCAACCATAATAAAACGTAAAGAATCTGGATTATTTTGATATAATAAACTAATAATTATAGTATTTAAGCAAACCGATTTCCCAGAGTTAGTAGCTCCAGCTACTAATAAATGAGGCATCTTAGCAATATCATAAATAATACTACGACCAGAAACATCTTTTCCTAAAGCCACCATTAAATTACTCTGACGTAATTTAAAATCTTTACTCTCTAATGATTCTCTTAAACCAACTACCGCTTTAGTTTTATTTGGCACTTCAATTCCAATTAAAGAACGACCCGGAATCGGAGCTTCAATTCTAACTGGGTGAGCAGCTAAAGCTAAAGATAAATCATTATTTAAAGCAGTAATACGAGAAACTTTTATTCCCTCTGAAGGTTTAAAAGTATATTGAGTAACAGTTGGACCCACATTTACTTCTCCCATTTCCACTGAAATACCAAAATTTTCTAAAGTTCTTTGAATTATTAAAATATTGTTTTCTATATCACCGCTAGTAGCTTTATCAATTTTATCACTTAATAAATCTAAAGGTAAATCTATTTTTATTTTTTTAGTTTTCCAATTTATTTCTTTACTATTTACTTCTTTTTTATCTTCAAAATTATCATTAATGTTTATACTTTTTTTAGAGAATAAAATACCTTGTTCTTTATCAAATTCTGATATTGGTTCAACTATATTATTATCTATTTCTATTTCTTCTTCATATTCCTCATATTCTTCTTCGTAATTTTCATCCTTTTTAAACAAGTTCATAACACTATTAAAAAATCGAGATAATAGACTCTTTGAACCAACTAAATCAGATAGGGTTATATTAAATAATAGAATAACAGCTACTGTTAAAATAGATAAAATAATTATTAATCCTCCCCAAAAACCAAAAATATTTTGAAAAAAAGTTGATAAGTAATAACCTAAATAGCCTCCCCCTAAACCATCTACTGCTTTAATTTTTGATACCGAGATTTTAAAGAAAAAATGTAATAAAGTTACCACACATAAGAAAAGAAAACTTAACCCAATATAATTAACTTTCTTAGAAAAAAATTTCTTTCCTTTATATATAGCTATACCCAAAATCATAAGAAAAAAAGGCCAACACCATTTTCCCCAACCAAAACCTAAAGAAAGTATCTTATCCAAAAAAGAACCAAAACGACCAGATAAGGAAAAAAGGGCTAATAAACTAACCAAACCTAAAACAAATATTATTAAAGCAATAACACTCATTCTAACCCGATTATCAGTCTCCAATAGAATATCTTCCTCTATTATATTCTTTTTCTTATTTTTTTTACCCATACATTTAATTTGTTGTCTAAATAAATACCCTATTATTATACACTTTTTTAATAAGTTTTAACAATACCATTATCCTATTATATCACGTATTCGTCTTAAATTTTTACTATCTATTTTAAACCATTCCCAAGAACTTTTTAAAGAATAAGCCATATTTTCAAAACGATGAAAATCTGATCCACCACTCGCTATTAAATCTAATTTTTCGGCTAAAAATTGAACATACATAACAGTATTTATTGAATGATGAGGTGACAATACTTCTATACCATCTATTATTCCAGATTTTTTTAATTTTTCAGTCATATTATTAGCTAACCTATTACTCTTGCCTGGATGACAAAAAATTATTTGTCCCCCAACTTCTTTTTTTATCTTTAATAATCTTTCAGCATTAATATATGATTCATTTAATTTTCCATTTTTTTTATTAAAAAATAATTCCCCTAAGATATCTTCTTCACGAGGTGGCAAAAAATATTTACCCTTTAATTTTGATTTTTGTTTTAATCTTTTTATTAATAATCTATGGTTAAACTTATTAGATATTATTTTATCAGTTAAGCGATTTATTGGAATATAGTCATTAAAATTTGATAAAATTTTATCCTCATTTATTTTGTAACCTTCTTTTTTTAATTTTTTTAAATATTTTTTACAATTTAAAAAACGATGTTGTTGAATTTCTTTTAAAAGTTTTTGTAAATTTTCATTTCCTTCATTAAAGTTATACCACAATAAATTTATTTTTATTCCTTTATATTTAGTATATAATTCTAAACCATTAATAACTTTAATACTATATTTTTTAGCTTCTTTCTTAAATTCAACTAAACCCGATAAAGTATTATGATCGGTTAAAGCGGCTACCCTTACCCCTTGTTTATTAATAAACCGTATTAATTCACTAGGACTTAAATAACCATCAGAATAAAAAGAATGTAGCTGTAAATCTATTCGCATAATTTTATTTTATTATTTTTTTAATTTGGAAGAGTAATTCTTCGGCTCGATCTGGATTAGCATTATGCTGTAATAACCAAAAAACAACAGTTCTTATAGCTGTCCAATTATAATACAAATCTATCCTATCTTTTAAATTAGAGTTGTATTTTATTTGAGCTTCTTTAAAATAAGTATCTAAAAATGATTTTTTAATTTTTTTTATAAAAATATTATCATAACCATTATTTTTTAACCGATAATTTAATTGTTGTAAAAAAGTTCCTAAATCTCGAGTAAAGTCTGATTGACACATATCAGCAAAATCAATCATAGCTATTTTTTTATCATTAATTCTAATTATATTATCAGGATGAACATCACCATGAATTAACCATCTTTTTTTATTATTAGAAAAAAAATTATTTTCTTTTTCAATTAAATCGTCATAAATATTTTTTAAATCAACAACATATTTACCATTATATTTTTTCTTAACCTCTTTTAGAACATTCCTGTAACCAGGGATAACTGTTTTTATGCTATTATTTTTTTTATTAAAATTAAGTATCTTTTTTATTGGAACTTTATGTAATTTTACTAACCAAATAGCTGTTTTTTTAACATTTTTTTCTATTTCTACTTTATCTTTATTCTTAATATAAGTTAATAAACTTTCACCTCGAATTCCTTCATAAAAAGAAGCATTAAAGTATTTAGAATAAAAAAGTGGTTTAGGAATCATAAAAAAATTATCCGAAAAACCTTGTTTCCATAAATATTTCAAAGCATCAGTAATGTTTTTTCTTGGTTCATCAGAATGAGCCGTACAAAAAATAGACAATCTTTTAATCTTGTTTTTTTTATTTTTTTCTTTAAAAGAAAAATAAACTTTAAATTCTAATACCACATGATAAGAATTAGTCCAAATATTTTTTTTATGATAGATAATTTTTATTTTTTCAATTTTTTTAAACTCTGGATAAATCGGTAAAAGTTTTTTATTAAAATAACTTAAAATATAATCTTTATTATTTAATTTATTTATTTTGTTTTTATTAATTTCAACTATTTTATTTTTATAATAATATGACCAATGTTTAGACCAAATTAATTTTTCAATTAAACAAAAAATAGATTCTGCTTTCATTTTTTCTCGATGTAAAGTAGATCCTTCTAGAGATCTAATGGAACGAATAATATCTCCCACTCCTCGTTCAATATCTTCTGGACCCCAAGCAATAAAATTAAATTGATTGGCAAATTTTTTACCACTAGCCCACCAAAAAGTACAACTAGCTAAACCCCTAAGCAAATACCAATATGACCAATAATGGTTAGGATCTTTTTTATATTTATTATTTAAATGTAATGCTAATTTAGCAAACTCCCATAAAACATTATGAATTTTATTGTTTTCATCAAACCATAGAGCATAAGGACAGTTATGTTTTAAATCTTCTTCACTTGATTCCCAATTACCAGCTCTTAAAATAATACTTTGGGGTGTTTTAAATTTTACAACATAATTGGAAATTAAATTAGTTTTTACTGATTTAGTTTTCAAACTTCGTTCTAATTTATGGCTAAAATCATTATGTTTTAGTCCATATAATTCTCCATCAGTAGCTGTTATAATAGTTTGTTCTTTTTTTAATTTTACTAATTCTAATATTTTTTCTGGTGGATAATGATTAGAATAAAGACGAGAACGAAAAATAATTTTTAAACCACTGTTTTTATCTAGATAAACTTCATTAAATTTATTTTTTTTATTAGGTGAAGCTAAGATTTCATCTACTATTATCCAAGAATAACCCATTCTCTTTATAATCTTAGCAACTTGAGAACTATAAGCCATTTCGGGAAGAAAAAATCCTTTGAGTTTAGCTTTAGGAAAATATTTTTTTAATATTTGTTCATTTTCTGTTATTTGATTAATAATTTCTTCTTCTTTAAATAAGGGCAATAGCCAATGATAAGCCGAACTTCCAGTTAATTCCACTTGTCCTCGTTCTATAAGAAAATTTATTTTATCTATTAATTCTAAATAATTTAATTCTACTAAACGAAGTACTAAACAACCAGTAATATTAATAGTAAATTTAGCTGACGGATTATCAATTAAAGAATTAATTATTCTTTTATAACTAGAATTAACTGCTTGTTTTATTTTAAAATCTTCAGAATTAGCTGGTTGATACCAATGTAAAAAATTTATCCACTTCATATTAATTATTAATTTTTAAAGTTTTTTTATACAAAGCCACATATTTTTGAGCTGGAATTTCCCAACTACTAGATTTGCGCATAGCTCTAATAATTAAATCATGCCAAACTTTTTTGTATTTATAATTTTCCAAAGCTCTAATAATGGCTCCCCATAAAGAAAAATCATCATAATTTTTAAAAGAAAAACCAGTTCCTTTATTATTATTAAGATTAAAATTAACCACTGTATCATAAAGACCTCCCACATCTCTAACGATTGGAATTGATCCATAGCGCATAGCTATCATTTGATTTATCCCACAAGGTTCATGGTAAGAAGGTAAAAGAAAAAAATCAGAAGCAGCATACAATAAAGTTTCTTTTTCCTGACCACCAAAAAGAGACTCAATTTTTTTAGGGTATAATTTTTTATCAAAATGAAGCCAGGCTATTTTTTTAGGATATTTTTTTTGATATTTCTTTATTTTTTTTATATAATCCACCGAACCATCACCCATAAAAACTATTTGTACATCTAATTTTAATAAATGAGGTAATATTTTTAAAATAATGTCAAAACCTTTTTGAAAAGCAATTCTAGAAGTAAAACAAAAAAATGGTATATCTTCATCAACTATAAATTTTAATTTTTTTTGAACATAAATTTTATTTTCTTTTTTTAAAAAACATGAATCAAAACCATATTTTTTATGTAGACCTTTATCTTTTTGAGGATTATAGGCATTATAATCAATACCATTAATAATACCAAATAAACGATCCTCCCTATTTTTTAAAATCTTATGTAAATCTTGACCAAATTTTTTAGTCATTATTTCTTCCCGATATTTTTCACTCACTGTATTTATAATATCAGCTGACAATATAGCTCTTTTGGCAAAATTAATATTAAATAAATCAGGATCATTTAATAATGGTAATTTTCTTCGGCCATAATCTTTTTCATTATTAGGAACCTCATACCAAGCTCGACCCATTTGAAAAACTAAATTATGAATAGTAAAAACTGTTTTGACTTGAGACAAATTTTTAGTATAACGATATTTATTTTTTATGAAGTAAGGAATCAACCCCGCATGCCAATCATGACAATGAATTATATCAGCTTTAATATCTAATAAACTAATAACTCTCAAAACAGCCATATCAAAAACTAAAAATCTAATACTATCCCTTTCAGAAACATAAATTTTTTTATACTTAGAAAAATATTCTTTATTTTCAATAAAATAAACCGGTAATCCTTTTATTAATTGTTTCTTCCAAATATTAATTTTAATAGTATGAGCTGAATCAACAACTACCGTAACATCTTTGTGAATTAATTTTAATTTAAATTTATCCTTATTAATTAATTTACCATATAACGGAGTAATTATGGTTACATTATGTCCCAAACGAAATAAAGCCTTAGGTAGACTACGAGTTACATCACCCAAACCACCAGTTTTAGAAAATGGAGATACTTCTGAAGAAACATGAATTATATTTAACTTTTTCATATTTTTAAATTAGAAGCACAAATAGCCGCAGCTAAAGCATCAGCCGCATCATCTGGTTTAGGTACTTCTTTTAAATTTAAAATCAACTTAACCATAATTTGAACTTGTTTTTTTTCAGCTCGACCAAAATTAGTTACACCTTGCTTTATTTGTAAGGGAGTAAACTCTATTAATTTTAAATTATTTTTTTTGATATTTAATAATAAAACTCCTCGGGCTTGACCAACTACAAAAGCTGTTTTGGCATTAGTATTGAAAAACAATTTTTCAACTGAAACCAAATCCGGTTTATATTTATTTATTATCTTTTGCAAACAAGAATCTAATTTTTCCAATCGACATAAAAAATCATCCTTGGAAGAAGTTTTTATAGATCCAAATTCTAAACACTTTAAATTATTACCATTTACAGCTATAAGTCCATATCCAGTATCGGCTATTCCCGGATCTAAGCCTAATATTATTTTAGTCATAACATTATTTTTTTTGAAGCAAAGAATCGTTTTTTATTATTTTTTTAATAATAAAATATAATAATATCATTATTATCAAAAAGGTCAATAAAGAAGTAAGCACTGAGCCAAAATCAAAAACAACTCCCTTAACTGAAAAAGTCATATTAGCAAAAGATTCCTTGGAAACTATAAGTTCTATTAAAGGCATAAAAACACCAGCTACTATCTTATCAACTAAATCTTTGGAAGCCTGTCCAATTATTAAACCGATGGCCAAACCGATAACTGAATATTCTTTTAAAAAATTTAATAGACCACTAAAAAAATTAATCGGAGCCTTTTTAAATTTTTCATTAATTTCTTTTATAGCCTCCCGTTGTTCCGGTGAAATTTTTATATGAGACATAAATAATTATTTACTTTCCTTTTTATAGGCTTCGGTAATTTTATTTCTGACTTCTTTCATTAATTTAGCATCAGCTTTTAATGTTGCTTTAGCATTTTCTCTACCAACACCTAATTTTACATCACCAAAACCATAAGAATTACCAGATTTTTTTATAACATCATACTCAACTCCTAAATCTAATAAATCCCCAGCTACTGATATTCCCTCATTATACATAATATCAAATTCAGCTGATTTAAAAGGAGCGGCTACCTTATTCTTAACAACTTTAACCTTAACTCTATTACCTATTATTTTCTCTCCTTGTTTTATCTGAGCACTACGACGAACTTCAATTCTTAATGAAGAATAAAATTTTAAAGCATTTCCTCCACTAGTAGTCTCGGGATTACCAAAAAATATTCCGATCTTATTTCTTATTTGATTAATAAAAATTACCACTGTTTTACTCTTGGAAATAATGGCAGTTAATTTTCTAAGAGCTTGGCTCATTAATCTGGCTTGAAGACCCATATGTTGATCACCCATATCCCCTTCTATTTCTTTTTGTGGAACTAAAGCAGCTACACTATCAACTACTATAACATCAACGGCATTAGATCTCACTAAAGTTTCTACTATTTCTAAAGCTTGTTCTCCGGTATCAGGTTGAGATATAAGCATTTCTTTTATATTAATACCTATTTTTTCAGCATAAGACGGATCAAGAGCATGTTCAGCATCAACAAAGGCAGCAATACCTCCTATTTTTTGAACTTCAGCTACTATATGTTGGGCTAAAGTTGTTTTTCCAGAAGATTCTGGACCAAAAACTTCAATAATTCTACCTCGAGGAACACCACCAACTCCAGTAGCCAAATCTAAAGATAAACAACCGGTAGAGATAGCATCTACATTAACCTTAGTGGTTTCATCAAACTTCATAATAGCTCCATCACCAAATTTTGTTCTTATTTGTTGCATAGCTATCATAGCGGCTTCATTTTTTCCACCCTTTAAATCCTTGTTAACGGATTTAACTTCTTTTTGTTTTTTTTCTTTTACCATAAATTTATTATTATATTTTAATATTAAATAATTAAATTAATTCTATTATAAAAATGGACACCTAAATTTTAATAAAATTTATTATAACCTTAAATTAAATTAATCACAAGAAACCTTTGGTTCTCCATTACAACAGAAAGGAGTAGCTGGTGTCGGTTCACACATACCATTAACACTTGGACCACCGCTTGGTTTAAAACAATTTTGATAAATATCTTTAACTCCTGAACCAACTTGAGAAGTATAATCTGATCCTTCAAAAAACTTAGCATGATTAATATAAGCAGTTGTTCGATCAATATTACCATCAAGCGGATTAATATCTTCATTTTCAGCACCCATCCAATAACCGACTAATTGTCCACTTATTAAGTTTATTAAGCGATGAGTAACTTCTATAACTCCGTTATTTACAATAATTTCACCTGTTTTTAAAGTACTACTCATCATTAATTTATTAAAAGTTATTTTTACGGCTTCAACTAAATTAACTGATTCAGCATTAATATTGGGATAAATACTTTCTATTACCGGAGGAATGGCATTAACTTTATTATTAATCCAAAAAGACCAAATGAAATTGTCTCCATAAGCTTGATTTCCAGTATTTTTATTAAAATAATTACCTGGCCCCTGAGCATAAGTATCACTATTACCATCTAAAGAATTATTAGCCGCATCAATAACTCCATTTATATTATTTAAATCAGCTAAAGGATAAAAATGATTATTTCCATCATTACAAGAACTAGAACAAGTAGTAAAAGGAGATCTGGTACTACAATCATCATTAGAAGAACAAGGAGCTAAGCTAGCTGCTTTAATATCTATTTTTAAATTACTATTAGCCGGCAAACAAAAAATGTCTTCTCCACAACCATTAACACCACATTTAATATTTGATTTAAACTCTACTGTTTTGTAATTAGATGAAATACTAAAACTACCCGCCAAAGAATTACCGACACATTTACTATCAGCACATTTATATGATAAACAATCACTATCTTTAGTACAGGAAGAATTCTCACCTAGAGCCGAACCATTATTATTAACTATTTTAATAATATTTTCAACTTCATCACTTTCACCAACTACTGTAGAAGGATTTACTACTTCTGAAAAATTTATTTGTACAATACTATTCATTGGTTGATCCTCTTTATCATTAATAATTACTTTTTCACTTGAATCACTTCCTCCACTAAAACTACTAATACTTATAGCACTAGTATTTGATGATGATAAAATTATATCATTACCAGCCATTCCTCCAGTTTTAGCTATTAAAGCTACTTTAGAATTATCATTATTAGTGTTATCAATTTCTATATCTGGATTATTACTTAAACTCAAAGCTGTTTTTATATTATTAGCTAATATTCCGGAATCAGCATTAATTGAAATATTATAACCAGTAGCTGGTCCATTAACAAAAGTGTAAATATAATCACCAACTTTTAAAGTATCAGCTAATTGTCTTTTAGTAATTGATACATTCCAAGAATTTCCAGCAGTATAATCATCGGGTAAATTTAAAGTAAAATAATTAGCAAACTCAACCTTATTATTAATAATATCAAAAGCCCCTAGGGAAGAAAATTGATTAACATCCGAAGATTTTCCTCCTTTAAGTAAAGCTTTCTCTCCAGCTGACAAAGTTACATTAAAATGAGTATAATCACCATTATAATAATCATTAATACTAGCTGTAGTTGCTGAAGTATTTGATCCAGCTACAACAGAATTTATTTTAGCGGCTACAAAATAATTAGGTTGAGAAATAACCGTAATAGATCCTTTGGCATAAGCTAAACTAGAAACCGTTGAAGTAGAATCAGCTAAATCATCAGTGGGAGGAAAAATACTTTTTATAGTCGGTGAGGTTAAATCTAAGAAATTTCCAACTTCAAATCCCCATAAAAAATAATCATTGGCCGGACAAGAAGAAAATATACTATCACCATTACTTTTCTTAATATTACCAGAAAGATGAACCACATAATCAGTATTACCATCTTCATTACCTAAATACGATATTGGACTGATTATAAGGATAGTGCTGGAAGCAGCAAAATTAACATTAATCGGAACTAAAGATGAACAGGTATTTTGTTCAAAATTAAAATTATTTTTTTCACAAACCGAAATAGTGGAAGAAGAAACTGAAGGTTCATCAACGGGAGTTTTAAAAGTTACCATAATAGAAGTATTACGAGGAACATTTTTTTGATCCGGTTCTGGATAAACACTTTCTAC
>CAYYXD010000001.1:0-24809 GCA_964475575.1 uncultured Gammaproteobacteria bacterium | reverse complement strand
ACTATTTCCGTACCAAGAATATCAGTATTGGAAGCCTGAACGTCTAACCCCCAAAAGGTAAAAAACATTATTACTGTCAATAAAAACAAGGAAAATATTTTTTTATTTTTTAACATAAAAAATTATAAAATTATTTTTTATAAAATTGCTAATTTATCAATTTTGTATTATTATTATACCATAGAAAAAAAAATAATTAAACCTTTTATGACTATTGAACGATTAATACAAAGGGCTGTTGAAAATATACCGGAAGTTGATACTGAAGTCATAATGAAAGCTTATAATTTTGCCAAAAAGGCCCACGAAAATCAAACTAGAAAAAGTGGTGAACCATATATTGAACATTCCATTTTTACCGCTTTTGAATTAGTTCAAATAAAGGCTGATTTAAATACGGTAGTGGCTGGATTATTACATGATGTTCCCGAAGATACCCAATATACCATCGAAGATATAAGAAAAGAATTTGGTGATGATGTTGCTAGTTTAGTTAATGGAATTACTAAGTTAGGAAAAATAAAATATCGAGGGATAGAAAGATATAGAGAAAATTTAAAAAAAATGTTTCTAGCTATAACTGATGATATTAGGATAGTATATATAAAATTTTGTGATCGTTTACATAATTTAAAAACTTTAGATGCTTTGCCAAAAAATAAACAAGAAAGAATTGCCCGAGAAACACTAGAAATATATACTCCCATTGCTGGATTATTAGGTATTTGGCGATTGAAGTGGCAAATGGAAGATATTTGTTTCAAACATCTTTATCCTAAAGAATATCAAGAGTTGGAATACGAATATGAGATAGAAAAAAGATCTGAACGAAATCAATTTTTTCAAAAAACTAAAAATATATTAGAAAAAGAATTAAAAAAAACAAAAATTGATTATGAAATCACTGCTCGTTTTAAACATTTATACAGTATTTGGCAAAAAATGCAAAGAAAAGACAGAAAATTTGATGAAATCTATGATGTATTTGCTCTAAGAGTTGTTGTTAAAAATATAGAAAATTGCTATAAGGTTCTGGGAATAATACATACAATATGGAAACCATTATTAAATCGTTTTAAGGATTATATAGCCGTTCCTAAACCAAATGGCTATCGCAGTTTACACACTACTGTTATCGGTATTGATAATAAGGCTACTGAATTTCAAATAAAAACTAGAGAAATGTATGAAGAATCTCTTTTCGGTTCTCAATCTCACTGGAATTATAAAAATGATCATTCTTCAACTAAAAAACCAGGATGGGTTAATGAAATGTTAGAAATTCAAAAAGAAAATAAAAATACCGAAGATTTTGTTAAAGAAATAAAATTTAATATTTTTCAAGATAGAATTTTTGTTTTCTCTCCAAAAGGAGATGTCATTGAATTACCAATTAAATCTACTCCTATTGATTTCGCTTATGCTATTCATACCGATATTGGAAATAGAACCACCCAAGCTATAGTTAATGAAAAAATAGTAACTTTAAATCATGAATTAAAAAATGGAGATTTAGTAGAAATAATTATTGATAAATCTCGTAAAAGTCCAAATAGTGAATGGTTATCTTTTGTAAAAACAAAAAAAGCCAAAGAGCGTATCAAACAATATTCTAAAAATAAAACTCTGGATAAATTTAAAAAAATATTCTATAAAGATGTATCATAAAAATAAAAAAGAAGAACTTACAAAAATTCTTCTTTTTTTATTATGAAAATTATTATTTATTCTCGTTTAATTTTCCGGTTTTTCGTAAATGTTCAAACTTTTTTCCTAATTCAATCTTAGCCAAAGCTGATCTTTTCATTTGAGTTTTGGTTTTTGGTTTGGAATAAGTACGATTTTTTTTAAAAGACTCTAATCTTTTGTTATTCTTTAAACTATTTTTAAAACGTCTTAAAAAAGATTCAAAGCTCTCTCCCTTTTTCTTCTTTAAATCGGCCATAGAGACACCTTCCTTTCTATTTGACAATAATAATTGTCTGATTAATTATTAAGTGAAATAATCTTAACACACTATTTATTGTTTTTCAAGGCCTTCAATTATTATTACTATTAATATACTCATTATTCACTATTTTTTATACAACGAACTGCATAGCCAGAAGCACGATAGTTTCTTGCTTTATAAATATAAGACTGATCCTCATATGTGCTTATAAGATCAGGAAAATATGCTTGTTTTGCTTCTACCCATTCAAGTGTTGATGTCCAAAAATAAGCACCCCAGGTAACGTCATAATAAGTACCACTGTTATACCCCCTATAACCTGTTGGAAAAATATTAAATCCGGTTGTATTATTGGTAGATGTATTATTTCCCGGCAAACAATCAGTAGTAGTGGAAAGCCAACCATGAATTGAAGATACGGCCTTAGCAATATTTCCTTCAATTCCATTACAACGATAATTTATATTATTATTAATAGTAGTGGTAGCTTCAATCCACTCTTCTAAAGAAGGTATATGCCAACCATCGGGACATACTCCTTGAGATCTTTCTTCGGTTTCATTATTCATAGCGGCACTCCATTGATACAATCTACCAAATTTAACTCCACAACTACTAGTATTTCTATAACCACACCAACCCTCATCTTCAACACCATTAACCCAAAGTGTTGATGAACAACCATTATCATAATTTATATTCTCAGCCATCCAACATTGATTACCTATTTGAACAGTATCATAGGATTGTCCATCACGATAATCTAAAAAAGAATCACCACAGGTCCAATTATTTAAACCTCGAGGTGAAGCTACTACTTCTCCAGCTAAAAATGATCCGGTATTAGCACTTAAACAAAAATTAATACTATAATTATTGTTATCATTAGAGCAATTATATAACGAAGAATGATTAGTTCCGCTAGTTGTTACATTAAAATAATCAAATTGAAGTTTTGATGTAACATAAGTAAAAGTATTCTCTTGTTCCGAACAATCTCCATCGTTAGGAGTAGGAGCCGAAGGTATTTGTTGGATGTAAATGACAGAACCCGATGAAAGTGTTTCTCCTGGTATTAATGTATCAGGATAAGCATTATTATCCGTATAATATAGTTCTAAGGCATTTTGTATTTGCTTGACATCAGCTAATCTTTTAGCGTCTCTAGCACTACGACGAGAATTTTGGAGAGAAACTACAGCTAAAACAGTTAATATTCCAATAACAGCTATAACTACCAATATTTCTATGAGAGTGAAAGCGGGTTTATTATCATTAACTTGTTGTTCTTTTTTTTCCATTGTTACCAATATTTTTATAATATAAAATATTATAATAAACTTTTTTCTAAACGATTTATTAAATCTTTTTGAGCTATAATTTCTTGAATGCCTGAATCTGTGTCTCTAAATAAAATTGTTTCTTCATTTAATTCTTTTTTTCCAAGTATTAATATTATTTTTGATTTTAAATTACGAGCCTCTTCTAATTGTTCTTTTAATCCATCTAAATGAAAAGCTTGTTTAACATTAAAACCTTTTGATAATAATTCTTTAAACATAGTCATAGCTTTAGCCTTAGCTTGAACATCTACTTGAGTTAGAAAAATGACATCTTTATCACTATCAATAAAAGAATTATTTTCTTTAGCTTTAATCATAGTTCTTTCTAATCCACCACTAAAACCGATCATAGAAATATTTTTTCCAATAACTTTAGAAAATATTTTATCATAACGACCTCCTCGTCCTAATACTAATTTAGAATTAACTTCACCATTTTTATCTAGTGGCCAAATTTCGAAAATTAAATCATTATAGTGAGATAAGTCCCTTGTTAAATATGGATTAAAATTATAATTAACTTCCATTTTATCCAAGAAATCCATTGTTTTATAGAAACGAGTATTACTTTCTTCTGATAAAAAATCTACAATTTGAGGCATTTCACTTCTAACTTTTTGACATTCATCTTCCTGACATTCTAATAATAATGTTGGGTTTTTAAGTAAATTTTTCTTACACTCTGGACATAATCTAGAACGATTACCCTTCTCTTTTATAAATTTATTAAACTTATGTAAAAATTCTTTTTGACAATCAACTCCACCTAAACTATTGACTTGAACTTGAACTTCAATTTGTAATTCTTTAAAAATATTATAAATTAAAAAAATAAGAAAAGCGTCAGTAGTTGGTTTATCATCATTAATGATTGTAAAATTAAATTGATTAAATTGACGATAAACACCACCCTTAACTTTTTCCTGTCTAAAAACCGGCCCGATAGAAAAAAATTTTAAAGGTTTTTCTAAAATATTTAAGTTTCCATATTCCATGGCTACTCTAACCGTACTATGAACTAAATCAGGACGTAAAATCATTTTTTCCAAACCTTTTGATTCTAATAAAAAAATATTTTTAAATTTGTTTTTATCAAAAATTTTTTTATAGAAATTGAAATCTTCTAAAACGGGAGTTATTATTTTATTAAAACTATAACAATCAGCTGTTTCTTCTATTTTTTTAATAACTGAAGTAAAAAACTTTTCATCGGAATGAATTATGTCTTTTGTTCCCAATAATCTGAAAATATTTTTATCTAAGTTCTTATTAGGAATAACTGTTTTTTTACCTCTTTTTATTGTACTCTGTGTTTTAGTTTTAATTTTATCATTCTTTTTTTTTCTACCCATATTTTTATTAATTAATTATTATATATATTAGAATAATCAAATAGAGAAAAGTTTGAAAAAGGCCAAGCTCGAAGTAAAACCTTTCCAGTGATATAAGTTTTATTTAAAGAACCAAAAGTTCTAGAATCTTTAGAAGCATAACGGTTATCTCCTAAGACAAAATATTCATTATCTCCTAAAACAACTGGTTCTTCATTAATAGCATAAGTTTTGACACTATCAGCCAAATATTTACTTTCATTTAATTGAAAACCATCAGGATTATCTCCATTACGAATAATTATTTTTCCATCTATCATTTCAATAGTATCACCTGGTAATCCAATCACTCTTTTTATAAAATACTCTTGAGGATTATTAGGATAACGAAAAACTATAACCTGACCTCGTTGTGGTTCATTAAAACGATAGGAAATTTCATCAATAATTAAATATTCCCGATCATGAAAATTAGGCTCCATAGAAGCTCCTTTAACATAAAAAGGTTGAATAATAAAATACCTTATAGGTAAAATTATTAACAATGACACTATAACTATCTTTAGAAATTCCCAAATATTTTTTAACATATTATTTTTTTATTATTATATAAATAAAATAGCAAAAAAAAGGTAAAAAATCAAACTATTAACATAGCATCGCCATAACTAAAAAAACGATATTTTTTCTTTATAGCTAAATTATATATGGACATAACTTGATCTCTGCCAATCATAGCACTAATTAATAAAATTAAACTTGATTTCGGTAAATGAAAATTAGTTATTAAAGCATCAGTAATCTTAAATTTATAACCGGGATAAATAAAAATATCGGTTGAAAATTTTAAACTTGGCCCTTGATATTTTAAATATTTTCCAGTATTAGAATTAATTTTTAAATATTTAGATAAACTTTCCAAAATTCTACAAGAAGTAGTACCAACAGCTATTATTCTTTTGCCAGAATTTTTAGCTTTTATAATATCATTAATAGCTTTAGTTGATATTTCAATATCCTCACTGTGCATTGTATGATTTAATATATTTTCTTCTTTTATCGGTTTAAAAGTCCCTAAACCAACATGTAATGTTCCCTCTATTATCTTAATTTTTTTCTTCTTTATTTTTTTTAGAAGTGATGAGGTAAAATGCAACCCAGCCGTTGGAGCAGCTGACGAACCTAATTTATCATGTTTAGCATAAATAGTTTGATATTTTTTTTTGTCTTCTTTTTTTTGTTTATCTCTTTTAATATATGGAGGTAAAGGAACTTGTCCTATTTTATCTAAGCTTTTTATTAATCTATTGTAATTAAAATTAAAAGACACTTCATTGATTCCATCATTAATTGATAAAACTGTAGCTAATAATTTATTTGAAAATAAAATTTCAGTTTCAATTTTAACCTTACCCTTTATTAGACATTGCCAAATATTTTTCTTTTTATCTATATTTTTTAATAAAAAAACTTCAATTTGTCCTCCACTCTCTTTATGCCCTAATAAACGAGCAGCAAAAACTTTAGAATTATTTAAAAACAGAACATCATTTTTATTTAAATAATCTATAATATTAGAAAATTTCTTATGTTCTATTTTCTGATTTTTACTATTATAAATTAAAAGACGGGCTTGATCCCGCGGATAAACTGGTTGTTGAGCTATTAAACCAGTAGGTAAATTATAATCAAAATCAGACAGTTTCATAAATTTTTATACCCTAAATGTCTTAAAGCTAAATCAGTAATCGCTCGCCCTCTAGGAGATCTATCTAAAAATCCAATTTGTAAAAGATATGGTTCATAAACATCTTCAATGGTAGCCATATCCTCTCCAGTAGAAGCTGATAAAGTATTTATTCCCACTGGACCACCACCAAATTTTTCTATAATCGTTTTTAATATTTTTCTATCAACACAATCCAAACCAAATTCATCAATATCTAAAACTGAAAAAGATTTTAAACAAATTTCTTCATTAATTATTCCCTGCCCCTCAACTTCAGAAAAATCACGAACTCGTTTTAATAAACGATTGGCAATTCTAGGAGTACGACGAGATCTTTTGGCAATTAAAGATTCAGCTCCTTCATTAATTTCAATATTCAAAATACCGGCACTACGTTTAATAATTTTCTCTATATGATCATGTTCATAAAAATCTAAATGATGAATAATACCAAAACGATCTCGTAAAGGAGCTGATAATAGACTAGCTTTAGTAGTAGCCCCAATAATGGTAAACTTGGGTAAATCTAAACGCAAGGTTCTAGCCCCCGGACCTTTTCCAACCACTAAATCTAAAGCATAATCTTCCATAGCTGGATATAGTATTTCCTCTATAGTTTTATTTAAACGATGAATTTCATCAATAAATAAAATATCACCCTCATTAAGATTAGTTAAAATAGCAGCCAAATCTCCACTTTTTTCAATAGCTGGACCGGAAGTTATTTTTATATTAGTTCCAATTTCATTAGCCAAAACATGAGCCAAGGTTGTTTTACCCAAACCTGGAGCACCATAGAACAAAACATGCTCTATCGGTTCTTTTCTTTTTAACGCGGCTTTAACCGTAATATCAAGATTGGTTTTAATGTTATCCTGGCCTATATAATCAGAAAAAGACTTTGGTCTTAAACTAAGATCAAAAGCCTTATCTTGATTATTTTCTTCCGGGTTTACAACCCTATCTTCACTGTTCATATTTAAATATAATATCATTTAAAGAGATAAAAAACAATTAATCTTTTTAATAAAAATTATTAATGGTTACCATTTTTAACTTGGCTTGAGGATAATTATTTTTAAAAGCTTTGTTAATATTTCTTTTTCTATATTTTATTTCCACCCCAATTAATTCCTCTCCTCTTTCTAAAACAACATCAATTTCCGAACCTTGTTTGGTGCGCCAATAATAAAATTTAAAACCATCTTCCGAATAACTATTTTGTTTGATTAATTCACTAATAATAAAATTTTCAAAAAGAGCTCCCTTATCTATTCTAGAATTTAAATCAGAAAAATCTTCAATTAAAGCATTTCTAACTCCAACATCATAAAAAAATATTTTAGCTGTTTTAGAAATTTCATATCTTTTGTTCTTTGAATAAGGATATAAACGAAACAAAATAAAACTTTGCTCAAAAATTTCAATATATCTTTTAATTTTTCTTTGATCAGCTTTTAAATTAATGGCCAATTCCGAATAATTAATGAGATTACCTATTTGCAAAGCCAAAAGTTTCAACAAATCCTTAGCTAGTTTTTTATTATCAATTAAACTTAATTCTAAAACATCTTTAAAAATTAAGCTATCAACAAAATTTAAAAGATACTTTTTGTCTTGCGGATAATTTATAACATGAGGATATTGACCATAAATTAAAACACTATTTAAAATATTTTCTAAATCAAATTTATATACACCGTCAGAAGTTTTGGAATCATCTTTAACTATTTTTTCTAAAATATTAAAATTTAAATCTTTCTCAATATTTTTTTGATAAAGATATTCAGAAAAAGTTAAAGGATAAATATGATAATCGATTTTTCTACCAGCTAAACTTTCACTAGTTTTATTTTTGATATGAAAAGAAGATGAGCCGGTGATTATTAATTTAATATGATCCAATTGATCATAAATTATTTTAGCAGCTCTTCCTGGATCTCTTAGTAAATGAATTTCATCAATAATAACTTCAACCGAATTTTTGCTAAATAAAGATTTATAAGCTTCAACATCATAAGATTCTAGTATTTTTTTAATTGGTTCATTATCAACTAAAAAATAGTCAGCTTGAGGAAAAATTTTTTTAACTATAGTAGTTTTTCCAACCTGCCTAGAGCCAAGCAATATTAAAATTTGCTTATATTTATTAAAATGTTGACTTATTTTATTATCAAGATGTCTTTGCATAAAAATATATTACTTTTTTAGCATATAATGTATAAAAAGATATATCTTTTTATACATATATAATATATTATATTATAAAATAAGTAAAGAGTTATAAATTTTATTACTTCTTAAACTCACAAATACCCTTAAAATCACAATAGGAACAAGTATAAGGACCAGGATTTGGTATAAATTCTCTCTTCTCTATTTCGGTTATACTACTTAATAACCAATCTTCCACTTTTTCCATATCTTTATCCTTAGCTTCAAAACTTAATTTTTCTCCGCTTTCCAAATAATAATAACTTAATTTAACAACTTTAATACCAAAAGCAGCTTCACTAACCATTTTATATAAAAGTAATTGATGACGATCTTCTGTTTTTAATTCTTCTTTACCAGAACCAGTTTTATAATCAATGATTTCAAATTGATTATCAGCTATTTTATCAATTCTATCAATTTTACCTTTAATGAAATAATTTTTAAATTTAAAACGAAAATCTTTTTCCAAAAAATAAACATTTGGTAAATCTTCAGACATTAATTTTTTATAAAAATCCATTACTATCTTTAATCCTTTTTCGTGATATTTTTCCATAGTTTCTAAATCACCATATCCTTCATCTACCCAAAAATGTTTATACCATTCTAAAATCTTTTTTTCATTTAGGAGATTTTTATTATTTTCTTTTTTGGAAAATAAATCTTTTTGTAAATTATTATTAGCAATAAGTGGAAGTAAAAAATTATACAAAACATTATGAATTACTCGTCCAAAAACTAAACTTGGCTTATCTTCAGAAGCTGGTATTTTTAATAAATGAGCATATTTATACTGTAAGGGGCATTTTGAAAAAGCTGCAAATTGAGAAAAAGAAAAATAATTTGGCAGTTTATATTTTTCAGAACTTATTTCTTTTTTGGGTTTAATTTCAATAAAAGATTTTATATCTTTCATAAACTCTAATTCGGAAAAATCTATATCTTTAATAACTTCAACCTTTATTCCAGCTTCTTCTAAAAAGGGTGATAAACGTTTTTCTCTAGCTCCCCCATAATTTCTTGACCCGCTTAAGAATAAAGATAATTTAGCTCTAGTTAAGGCCACATAGAATAAACGACGTTCTTCTTCAATATGAAAATTTTCATCACTAATTATTTTTTCTTTTATTAATTCCTTAATTACTGGAATTTTATCTGCTCTATTATCACTTGGAAAACGACGTTCTACTAAATCAACTAGGAAAACATATTTAAACTCCAAACCCTTAGAAGAATGAACCGTCATTACTTTAACAGTATCGGCATCAACAAAATCATTTTTTAGAGTTCCGGTATCACCAGCTTCTAATTCAAAATTCAAAGCTTCAATAAAATCAGCTAAACGAACATCTTCTCCACTTTCTTCAAACTTCTTTATTTTTTGATACAATTGATTTATATATGAAAAAGTTTCTCTATCTTTTTCATGATTTAAATTTTTTAATATTTCACTTTCATAAATAAATTTTATAAAAATAAAACTCGGTTTTTTATCATTAACGAAAGTAGAATGATTTTCCACTAATCTTAATAATTTATTTATTTTATTAACCGCTAACGGATCTAATCCTTTAATTTTATCAGCTTGTTTTAAAACATCAAATAAAGAAGAATAAGTTCGTCGAGCTTCAGAATTTAAAATCATCAAATCATTATATGAAATTTTAAATTCTTCCATATTTAAAACTCGGAATAAAGCCGATGATTCTTTATAATTATCTAATAATTTAAAATAGGAAATTATATCAAGTACTATTGGTTTAAAATATAATCCCTTGAGTGAAACAAAATGATTAGGAATATCTAAGCGAGTTAATTCTTTGGTATATTTATCAGCTGAATCGTTAGTTCGACATAAAACAGCAAAATCCGACCAATTAGTATCACTTTCTCTTTCATAAATTTCTTTTATTTTAGCTCCGACAAAAGATAATTCATCCGATTCTTCGGCAAAATTAAAAGCTGATATGGCTTTATTATTATTTTTAGAATCAGAAAAAGAAATTAAACGTTTACTTATATTTAATTTAACTTCTAAACGATTAGGATCGTTGTTTTTTATAAACTTATGAGCACAATCTAAAATTTCTTGTCGGGAACGATAATTTTTATTTAAGACTATTTCCTTAGTTTTAGGATAATCATCTTTAAATTGCATAATATTGGAAATAGAGGCTCCCCTAAATTTATAGATTGATTGATCATCATCCCCCACTACCATTAAATTATTAGTTTTTTGAGATAATATCTTTACTAATTCATATTGCGATAAATTAGTATCTTGAAACTCATCAACCATTATATATTTAAATTTATCTTGATAAATTTTTAAAATATTAGGACGTTGATGAAAAAGTTTTATAGTATAATTTATTAAATCACCAAAATCTAAATAATTATTTTCTAATAATAATTTATTATATAATTCATAAGCCGTGGCTAATTCTTTCAAACGATCTTCATCTAATTCTTCGGCCTTATCTTTTTTCTTTTTATTGCCAATTTTTTTTATTACCTTATTATAATCTTCAACTGAAATATTTTCATCCTTTAAACGAGAAAAATGATTTAATAACTCCCTTATAAACTTATTAGGATTAGCGACTGAAGTATAATATTTCAAATTAAATAACTGTAAATTCTTTTTTAAAAAAACCCACTGAGCTGTTCCATCTAATAATTTAAATTCAGGATTTAAACCTATTTCTAAGGCTTGTTGACGCAAAATTCTTTCACAAAAACCATGAAAAGTATGTATCCATAAATCTACATAGCCATAAGGTAATATTCTATCAGCTCGTTCTTCCATTTCTCCAGCTGCTTTTTCAGTAAAGGTTAATAGTAAAATATTATCGGTTTTATTCTTTTTTTCCATAACTAAATAAGCTAAACGATTGATTAAAACCGTTGTTTTACCTGTTCCGGCTCCAGCTACTACTAATAATGGTCCGGCTTCATGCTTAACCGCTGATAATTGTTCCTTATTTAATTTCTTTAATTCTTCTAACATGTTATATTAATCAATTTTTAAAATATTTTTTACAACTTCTTTATTCTTAACATTACCAATAATCGCTAAATTAAGATTTTTATTAATAAATACTTTTTGAGCTACTCGTCTAATATCTTTAGCTGTAACTTTTTTTATTTTATTTAAAGATTCTTCTGGTGATAAAAACTTTTTTCTATTTTTAATAAATTGGTAAGCATACCAAGAAGAAAAATCATCACTACCCTCCATTTGAACAATAGTTTTACCACTAATTAAATCTTTAGCTTTTTGTAATTCTTCTGTTCCGACTAAATTATTTTTTAATTCTTGATGACAATTTAAAATAGCTTTAACTACTTCTTTTAATTTATCATTAGGAACGCCAGCCTGTGAACTAATATAGCCACTATCAGTGTAGGTTTCTATACTTGATCTAACAAAATAGGCTAAACCTCGACGTTCTCTAATTTCAGTAAATAGACGAGAACTCATAGATCCGCCCAAAATAACAGCTAATAATTTTAAAATATATTCATCGGGATGATTGGCCGAAAAAGCTCTAAAACCTAAGGATAATACGGTTTGATCTGTCTTTTTATTTTTTATAAGTAAATTTGGTTTAACTTGTTTTTCAACAACTTGTAGTTTATTTCTATAATTATTCTTTTTAAATAAGGAAAAATTCTTTGCTAACATTTTTTTAATTTCTTTATCGGAAAAATTACCAGCTACAAATACAGCCATATTTTTAATACCATACTGATTAGAAAAATATTTAATAAAATCTGATCGTTTAAAATTTCTTATTGTTTCTTTATTGCCAATAGTATCCCAACCCGCCGGAGTATCGCCATATAAACAACTTTCAAAAACATCCTCAATCTTTATTCTTGGATTATCTTCATACATATTTAATTCTTCAATAATTACTCCTTTTTCTTTTTCTATTTCTTGACTATCAAATTTAGAATTAAGCAACATATCACTTAAAATATCTAATGATACTTCAATTTTATCCTTAGTTGATTTAATGTAGTAACCGGTATATTCTTTACTAGTAAAAGCATTATAATCAGCTCCCATAGCATCTAACTCTGAACTCAATATTAAAGAATCGGGACGTTTATTTGTTCCCTTAAAAAACATATGTTCCAAAAAATGAGATAAACCAGAAGTTTTTCTGTCTTCATATTTAGAACCTGTTTTAAACATTACTAAAACAGTAATTGTTTTATGGGCTGGCAATTTAATTAAAAAAACTGGTAGTCCATTTTTTAACTTTATTTGTTTTATTGGCATATTATTTATTATATTTTTAATTTATTTCAATTCTATCACATATTTGCTATAATTAAAATAACATAAAATTAATGTAAAAAATTATGACTTACAAAATAAAAGATAATAATTTAATTATCAATAGAAATAAAAAGTATAATATCTTAGCGGTTAAAGATCGTGATACTGATGATAAACCCCGAGAAAAAATGTTAAGATTAGGAGCTGACTCTTTGTCATCAGCTGAATTATTGGCTATTATATTAAGTACCGGAACTAAAAAAGAAGAAGTATTAAATATGGCTGATAGAGTATTAAAAGATTATGGTAAAAATGCTATCATTAATGAAAAAAATCCAAAAAATTTAGAAAAAGAGTTTGGTCTACCTTTAGTTAAATCATGTCAAATAGTAGCTTGTTTTGAATTGGGTCGTCGTTTTTTTAAAGAAGAAAAAGGAAGTTTAATTACTATCAGAAATGCTCAACAAGCTTTTAGTTATTTGAAAGACATGAGTAATTTAAATAAAGAACATTTTAGAGGATTATATCTTAATAGTCGCTATAAATTAGTACATAATGAAACCATATCCATAGGAACCTTAGATGCTAGTATACTTCATCCTCGAGAAGTTTTTCGTCCAGCTGTAGAACACGGAGCTTCAGCTATAATCATTGCCCATAATCATCCTTCAGGAGTTTTAAAAGCTACATCCGAAGACTTAGATATAACTAGAAAATTAAAAGAAGCTGGTGAATTATTGGGTATAGAAATATTGGATCATTTAATAATTTCAAAAAATAAATTTGTTAGCTTGATTTAATATGAATAAAAAATATAGTATTAATAAAAATTATTTAATTATTAGAGATAAAAAAAGTGTTAATTGGCATGTTGAACAAAATGATTACTTTGGTACCTTAGCTACTATCATCAATCTTTTAAATCAAGATTATATTTTAGATGATAGAGATAAATTAAAAAAAATATTTAAAAGTTTAGATAAAGATTTAAGATATTTACAAAAAAGTTTTGTAATCAAAAAAAGAGATTAGAATATTATTTCCAATTTTCAAAAGAATTATCTTGTTTTAAATAAAAAGTTAAGGCTAGTATAAAAAATAGAAATAAATATGACCACGGTAAACTCCATAACCAATGATCAAATAACATAAATATTAGTAAACCAATAAATAAAGGAAAATAATAAAGTTTTTTTATATTTCTCTTTAAGAGATAAAAAAGTAAATAAATAAAAAACATTAGACCCCATAAACCTATTTCGGCCCATATTAGTATAAAAGTATTATGAACCGGTTGAGCTTCATAAGAAGCTAAATTAGAATCTAAAACTAATAATTTATCATGATAAGCTCCTAAACCTACCCCTAACCATGGGTATTTTTTTATTATGGTGGAAGCAGTGGCTATTTGCTCCTGTCGTTCATTAATAGATATTTTTTCTAAACGAGAATTAGTTTCCATTCTAACTATCATTATGGGTTTAAATAATATAGTTAAGACACCACTCAATAAAATTAATAATATAAAAATAGGTAAATATTTCATAAATAACTTTTTGCTCTCTAAATAAAAAGCTACCAAAAGAAATAATAATGAAATCCCCGTAGCTAATAAAGCACTACGAGAAAAAGAAACCCATAAAGCTATAAAAAAAACAAATAACGATAAGTAGGCCAATAATCGGCGTGTTCCATGATAATTATTTTTAACTATTATCATTATTGATAAAAAAACAGCAAAAAACATTAAAGCTCCAAAAATATTAGGATGATCAGTAGCCCCATAAGCTCTTAAAAATCGTTCATTAATAGTTTCAATAACTGAAGTTCCTAATTCGGTAACATCATGACAAGCTATTCCTAAATATTTACAAGAAAAAGTTTTTTGAGTGAAAACTTGCCCAATACCCAAAATAGCCTGTAATAATAATCCAGCTAAAAAAAATAAAATTATTTTTTTAAAATCAAACTTAAAATTAAGCATCATAAACATCATGGCTATTGATAATAAAAATAGGATGTATCTAAATATTGATAAATCAGTAGAAATGGAAACAAAAATAGATAGAAAAATAAAAAACTCAATGGCGGCTAAAATTATCCAATGTTTATCTAAACCAGTTGATACTCCCTCTTCCTTCTTATTCTTTATTTTATAAATTAAAAACAGTAAAAAAATAATAGCTAATAATAAATAATTAGCGAATAAAGCTATTTCGTTATAATTACTATCCCCTGATTTAATTATTAATTTTGTTTGTAAGGGGAAAAAGAAAGCGAATAAATAAAAAGAATATTCAATTATTCTTTTTAAGTTAATATTTTTTATTCTTTTGAACATATCTTATTTTATACGATTATTAAATAAATTGATAAACTCGGGACGTTTATCAATTAAAAATAATTTTATTATATTATCATCTAATAGCACTCCCGAAGATTGACCAACTTGATTCTTTAAATTTTGAGGCATTATGTTTAATTGAAATTTTTTTAATACTTTTTCTAATCCGCTGCCTATTAATCCTAATTTAAAATTATTAGCTATATCTTCTTTATTAAAAATTGGCTCAGGATTATTTGGTAAATATTTTTTTAGAAAAACATTTTCTTTATAAAATTTTGACCAAATATTATTATAATTATACACAATTGTTAAATCTGCTAGACAATAAACAAAATAGAAATCTTGTTCATTATATAAATATTTTTCTAAATTAAGATTATCAGAACTAATATAAAAACTTAAACAAATCTTATCTCTTTTAGTTTTAATATTAGGTCTTAAACCTAATACTTTAGCAATTAAGGTGCAAATAAAGCGTCCCGACCATATTCTCTTAGCTTTAGTTATGATCAACAAATCTATATCTCCACTGTCTTTTAAATTATGATCACCAATAATATTAGAAACAGCTACTCCCAATATTGATGGCCATAAAGATATCAGCTTAGTAAAAATTCGTGCTTTTTTTATTTTTCTTTTAAAATAATTATACTTTCTAAATCTTTCCGTGATAATATTCTCCCGACCAATTAAAAAGAAAAATCCATCTTTAAAACCTATTTTATCGGATAAAGTTTCTAAAGCTGAAATAACATTATTATAAGAAGTGGGATAATTTAAATATTTATAAATCTCCCAAGCAGTTAGAGGTTGAGAAAATAAATCAAACCAAACTATTGTTCTTAATATCTGAGATTGCAAATTGTTATCATTTAAATTTTCCATTTTATAAAATTAATCTAAAGACTGTGGTCGATCAATTTCTAATACTTCAATTTCTGATTTTTTATCAGTAATTTTAACTATATCTTTATCAATTTTTTTAAATTCTTTATAAGCACTATTATAATGATTAACAGTAGTAGACATACTAGCCCCTAATTTTTTCATAAAATCATCATAACTTAAAAGATGACGACTTAAACTTTCTACATTTTTTCTAATAATCTTAGCTCCTTCTTCAATCTGTAAAGACCTAAGTCCTTGAAGAATAGTTTGTAAATAAGCAGCGAAGGTAGTGGGAGATACAATAATAACTCTCTTTTCATTATAGGCGTAATCTATTAAACTTCTAGTATTAACTTTTACCGCTCCCACTTCATTAACTAACAAATCATAATAAATAGCTTCAGCTGGAATAAACATTAAAGCAAAATCCATAGTTCCCTCCTTTGGTTTTATATACTTAGATGTTTCATCAATTCTTTTCTTTAAATCATTTCTAAATTCTTTTTCTAAGATCGCTTTTTTATCAACGTCTCTCTCATTTATTATTCTATTATAATTATCTAAAGAAAATTTAGCATCAACTGGGATTAATCCTTCTTTGGTAGTTATAACGGCATCAACTATATCTCCGTTTTTGAAAGAATATTGTAATTTAAAAGCAGTAGGTGGTAAAATATTTTCCAAAACTAATTTTAATCCGGCTTCACCTAAATTACCACGAGTTTTTTGATTAGTTAAAACTTTTTCCAAATTATTTAATTGTTCAGAAAAACTTATTACTTGTTTATTGGTTTCATCTAACTTAGTTAATTTTTCAGTTATCTCTGAAATAAGTTTGGAGGATTGATTACTTATTCCTTGAATTAATTGAGCTGATTTATTAACATTGTCTTGATTCATTTTATAGGTCTCACTTAATTTCTTATCCAATTCTTGACGTAAGACTTCATTTTGGCGACTTAATTCACTTAATTTTTCATTAAATATTATTAATTTCTCATCGGATTTTTCATTAGAAATATTTTTAAAAAATAAATAAATTAAAAAGCCAATAGAGGCAATTAGTATAATTAATAAAACAATTATTGTAGTTGTCATATTTTTTATTATTAAAAATTAAACTATTCCCAATTAAATTTGATGTTGTTAGTTTTTTCAAGAATGTTAGTCACAAAAAAAATCGGACTATTTTTTTCCTTTTTTAAAATTACTTTATTGGGAAACTTTTTAAAAATGGGGACTAAAAACTCATCAGCCCAAGAAGGAGAAATAGAAGAAACACCCAAAAAATCAATATAGATTTTATCAGCTTTATCACACTCTTCTAAATCAGAAGATAAAGCTAAAAAAGCCTCTCTGCCCAACTGCCTAGAATTTAAAATAGTACCAAATTTTTTTAATTCAATAATCATATTTTTAAAAATTAATTTTTGCCAAACATCCTCTAAAATATTTTTTAGCTTTTTTTATTCTTATTTTTTTATTGTTATCATCTAACATTAAATAAGCCTCCCCACTTTGAAAATATAAACTTACTCCACTATCTATTACTACATTTTTAACAAATTTTAAACCATTACCACGACTTTCTGGAGATCGTCCTGAAATAACTTCGGTAAAAGCTTTTTCTAGGGCTACGAAATCATTGGGTAAATTAGGAATAACTTTTTTTAAACTAGAAAAAATTCCTTGCCCCTTATCAATTAAAAAAATTTCTCTTTTTTCCAAATCATAAGCAAAAAATATCCCCACCACCTGAGACCATTTACCAATATTATGGTCAAAAGAGTTATTGCCAATTTCACCTACTACAGCCAAAACTAAAAAGATTAGATTAATATCAAACCCAGCTCCTTTCAACTCTTTTTCTAGTTTATGAATGCGACCCTGAAAAATATAAGAGTCTGGACAATAAAATAAATTATTTGGAGGATTGGAAGAGTCATCGTTTATCCATTTATTAGCAAAATAATCAATATTTTTTAATAAAAAATCTTCTAGTTGTAAAAAATCATACTTACGATGATTACCTACTCCTGGATTTAGTGGTTTTATCTTTTCAATTCTTTCCCAACGCCTAAGAGTATCAGGATTTATTCCCAAAAAATCAGCTGCTTCATTTATTTTTAATTCTTTTTTCATATTTATATTATAACATTTATAGAAAATCTATGCAATACGAAAAATTAAAAAATGATAAATTTTGGCTAATACTAAACAAAAAATATATTTTATTATCAAAATAACATCTTTAAAATCTATGCAAAAAGAGACCTAATTAAAGTCCCTTTTTACTAATAATATTTTAATAAATATTTAATATATTAAGCATAAGTTACACCAGCCACACAATCTCCTTCATCTTTAAATCTCATAATTTTAACCCCCTGAGTATCTCTACCTAATTGATTAACTGATTTAAATGGAACTCTAATAACTTGTCCTTTATCTGAAATTATTATTATATCTTTACCTTCCATCATTTCCTTATTAAATACAAAGGCATTACTAATTTGTCCACTCTTATCACTAACTTTAGCTGTTCTAATACCACTTCCTCCTCGACCCTGTGTTTTATATAAATTTAAATCAGTTCTTTTTCCATAGCCCTTCTCCATTATTGTCAAAATTTGATAATTAAATTTTAAAGATTTATCTGTTTTTACTATACCCATTCCAACCACTAAATCCTTACCTTTCAATTTAATACCACGAACACCAGAAGCATTTCGCCCCATATCACGAACCTCTTTTTCTGAGAATCTAATAGCTTGACCGTTAGATGTAATTAAAACAATTTGATCAGAACCAGAACTTGGCTTACACCAAATTAATTTATCATCATTCTTTATTTTTATAGCTATTAAACCATTACGACGAACATTAGAAAAATCATTGATTTTAACTTTCTTTACTAATCCTTTTTCAGTAGCGAAAAATAGATAATTATAAACAGATATTTTATCTAATGGTAAAATAGATGTTATTTTTTCTCCATTTAACAATTGTAAAAAATTAACTATTGGAGTCCCTTTAGCTGTACGAGAAGCTTGAGGAATTTCATAGGCTTTTAATTGGAATACTCTACCCTTAGTAGTAAAAAACAGCATATCATTATGGGTTTGAGTTATGAACATAAATTCAACTAAATCTTCTTCTTTAGTAGTTAGACCAATAACCCCTTTGCCACCTCGAGCTTGTACTTTAAAAGTATTAGGATCTAATCGTTTAATATATCCATCTCTAGTCATCATTACCATAATTTCTTCATTCGGAACTAAATCTTCAACATTAAAACTTTTAACTCCATGAGCCACAACTTCTGTTCGTCTGTCATCACCAAATTTATTAGCTAATTCAGAAATTTCATCTTTTATTATTTTTCTTATTTTAGTATTAGAAGCTAAAATAATACTCAATTCTTTTATAATCTTTAATTTATCTTTTAATTCATTTTCAATTTTAGTTCGTTCCATGTTAGCTAAACTTTGTAATTTCATTTCCAAAATAGCCACTGCTTGTCTATCAGTTAATTTGAATTTTTTTATTAAATTGATCTTAGCTATTTCCCTGTCTTTTGAAGCTCTAATAGTTTTTATGACGGCATCAATATTATTTAAAGCTATCATTAAACCTTCTAAGATATGAGCTCTTTCTTTAGCTTTATTTAATTCAAATTCGGTTCGTCTATAAACTACTGATTCTCGATGTTTAATATATTCCTCCAAAACCATTTTTAATGTTAAGACCTTGGGTTGAATACCATCAATCAAAGCTAACATGTTCACATGAAAAGTAGTTTGTAATTGAGTATTTTTGTATAAACTATTTAATATTTTTTTAGGATAAGAATCTTTTTTTAAATCTAAAACTACTCTAACTCCATCTTTATCTGATTCATCTCGTAAACCCTTTATTCCTTCAATTTTTTTATCTTTAATTAAATCAGCTATTTTTTCTACTAAAACCGCTTTATTTACTTGATAAGGTAATTCAGAAATTATAATTTGAAAATTACCATTTTTATCTTCTCTGATATCAGCTCGTCCACGAGTTACTATTCCTCCCTTACCAGTGGCATAAGCATTTAAAATATCTTTCTTATCATAAATTATTCCACCAGTAGGAAAATCGGGTCCTTTTACAAATTCCATTAAATCTTCAACTGTTGATTCCGGCTTTTCTATTAATAAATTTATCGCTCCAACTAATTCTTTAAGATTATGAGGGGGAATATTGGTTGACATACCAACTGCAATACCCATACAACCATTTAATAATAAATGAGGTAATTTAGCTGGTAACACCTGAGGTTCTTTTTGAGAGCCATCATAATTAGGAATAAAATTAACTGTATCTTTATCAATATCAAAAATTAATTCTTCAGTAATAGCTGCTAATTTAGCTTCGGTATAACGCATAGCAGCGGCTCCATCACCATCCATAGAACCAAAGTTTCCTTGTCCTTTTACTAATGGATAACGCATTGAAAAATCTTGAGCCATTCTAACCATAGAATCATAAACAGCTGAATCACCATGAGGATGATATTTACCTAAAACTTCACCGACCACAGTAGCTGATTTTCTAAATTTACTATTATGTTTTAAACCAATATCCCACATTGCATATAGGATACGACGATGAACTGGTTTTAAACCATCACGAACATCTGGTAAAGCCCGAGAAACAATAACACTCATAGCATAATCCAAATAACAACCACACATTTCTTCTTTAATAGATTGATTCTTAACTAATCCATACTTAGTTTGTTGATAACCTTCGCTATTAATAATTTCTTCTTCAATAACTACCTTCTTTTCTTCTTTATTATCATTCTCTGGTTTATTAAATGTTTTTTTTGTTAATCTTTTTTTATTATCTGATTTTTTCATTTTTTTAATATTATTTTTCATTTAATTTTTCTTCCAACTCAGCAATTTTTAATTTTAATTCATCAATCTCTTGTTCGCTATCATCTAACTCCTGCGAAAGAATTGGAATGGAAGAAGAACTTGTTGTATTTAATTCATTTATTTTATCATTTAATTTTTGTTTTACTTCTTCTAATTCATTTTCACTTATTTCCACTGATAAATCATTAGTAGAAGTAGAGGAAGTATTAATTTCGGTTGTTATAGTATTGTTTTGCTTATCCAGATTATCAAGGGCTATCATTAGATTATCTATTGATTCATTTAAATCTTCTTTTTTAGTTTCATCTATTTGTATAACTTTCTGACTATTTTTTTTGTTCTCCGCAAAAGAAGCTTTTAAATTAGTAGCCCATAAAAAAATGGTTAAAAAAGTAAAGAAAATAACAAAAATCATTAAATAAAAACTACCATCTCTTTCTTTGATTACTTGTTTTATTCTTTCTGACCATTTTTCATTTTTCATATTTTAAAATTTATTCTTTTATTCCATCTAAATTTATATCGTATAAAATTTGTTCTGATATTAAACGATATTTCATTATTTCATTTTCATTAAACCAAATAGAAATTTCTCTTAACGCTTCGTCTACTTGATCAGAACAATGAATTAAATTTCTAACAGCTCGATTATCAAAATTTGATAATTCATAAGAATCTAAAGTGAAATCGCCCCGAATTGTCCCAACATCAGAACTTAATGGTTCAGTACCTCCCACAATTTTTTTAATTATACCAACAGCTTGATTTCCTTCAAAAACCATAGGGATAATAGGGCCACAAGTCATAAATTTTACTAAAGCATCAATAATATCTCGCCCATATTCAATAGCTTCTTTTTCTACTGGTCGGTCAGTTTTTTTCATATTTTCAACTATCTTAGTCCCTTTTTCTAAAAACCATTTTTCATCTTTATTATAATGCTTCCAACATTGTTCAGGAGTAGCATTTATCATTTTCATAGCCACCATTTTTAAACCGGTTCTTTCAATACGTGAAATTAATTCTCCGATCATTGATCGCTGAATAGCATCTGGTTTTAAGATAACAAAAGTTAATTCTTTTTTAGGATTGGTCATAATATTATTATTTAAAAATTATTAAACGCATATCATCACTCGGTAAATCTTTTTTATTTATTTTTATTTTTTCCTCATAACTTGGTTCAATACCTAATTCTTTAATAAATTTTTCTACTCCATCAATATCTTTAATAGCACAACCTGGCATTTGATAATGCATAGGAATAACTATACGAGGTTCTACTTGAGAAATAACTTCAACTGCTTTTTTAGCGTCTAGGGTATATTTACCACCAACCGGAACAAATAATATATCAACTCCACCTATCTTTTCCAATTGTTTATTATCTAAAACATCTCCTAAATCACCTAGATGAACCAAACTAATACCTTCAATATCAAAACGAAAGATAATATTACTTCCTAACTCAGTTCCTTGTTTATTATCATGATAAGAATATATTCCTTCAATTATTATTCCTTTAATATCAAATTCTCCGGCACTATTAACTACAAAAGGATTGGCTCTTAAAGCTGATGAATTATTATGATCTTTATGATCATGACTTATGGAAACAATATCAGCTTCAATATTAGGAACCTTTAAGCCTATCTCTTTATTAAAGGGATCAGTTACTAAAACAATATTTTCATTATCAATTTTTTCTTCAATTTTAAAACAAGAATGTCCGAAATATGAAATATTCATAAGTTTGTATTTAATATATAAAAAGCCAATTTCTTAGCTTTTTGTGGGTTTTAAATATGGATTATCCTATATAATTATATCAAAAAAAAATAGTCGGGTCAAATAAAAAAAGGCGGCCTTTTATAGACACACCTTTATGTTTTAGTTTAAATAATCAATATCTCGCATTACAGAATTTTTCCATTACGCTTATATTGAATATTTTGCTAGAACGACCGTTGTATACAACTGTTCTAATTAACCCGGATTTTAATTTAAGTATTTTTGTCTGATTTTGTTGAAGTGTAAAAGCATAATACTCTGAGTTTCCAGAAGAAACTTCAACGGCAGCCGCTCTGTTATTACCTGTTTTTTCAGAGATACATCTTTTAGGGATGTATATAGTAATTGGCTCACTTCGCGTATTACGAAAACGAACATTTACTATTTCCTCTTCAAAAACTTTTTCCTTATCTTCTAAGAAGAAGCTATTAACAGCATTCTTTGAGAAAGACATTTTTCCGTCTTCAATAAATAATTCCACTTTCATTCTTATAGGAGGAATATCCAGATCAGTTTCTACACGGGCCTCAAATTGATAGAGACCATCAAGAACCAAGTTAGGAGCAAGAACAACTTTTTCCTTCTCGTTTTTTAGGACTATCTTAAGTCCTAACTCTTCATTCGTTAACTCCACACGATTTTTAATCTCGTTTTCACAAACGAATTTCAAAGTGTTAAGACCTAAAACTTCATTATTAATGATGGCGGTAAATTTACTTTTTACCGGTTCCATCACTCCTGCATCAGATGGCATTGCTTCTACCTGAATTATTTTTTTAACAAGTACGCCAGACACAGGATCGATAAACTCGGCATAAAGTAATATTAATTTTGCCTCATTGTCTTTTTGAGGCATACTTAATACTTCTTCTTCGCCAGCTTCACCAGCAGCTTTAATGGTTTCTAATTTACTTATTCGATGTATATACCAAAATAAGCAAACATTTGAGGATACGGATGGAGAAAAATTTTCTTTTTGAAAAATGGTTCCCCAATTTTCTTGACCGTACAACTTCTTCATCGTTTCGTTTTCGATTGGATGAAGTGTTATATCTGTTATTAAAGAAGTGTTTTTAAATATCAAAGTGGAGGTAAAATCTCCAAATTTGATACTCAAATCATTTAATGTGGTATTCTGTGCCGATAATGAAACAGCAAAAACTACTAAGCTTATTACAACTAAAATCTTTTTCATGATTTCTGATTTTTTATATTTTTTTACTTTATTTAATTTTCAAAGAAATATTATGTTCCTTATTACTAAACATAACGTAGTATAATATCACATATAGTTTTTTTTGTCAAGTCTTCTAAACATAGCTTAAAATAAGGGGAAAATGTATAAAAAAAACGAGAATAAACTTATACTCTCGTTATAAATATGTTTAAAAAACTTCTAAGAAATTTCTTGGAGAGCTTTTATAAACTCTATCAACTCTTTTAAATCTCCCTTTTTGGGCTGTTGTGTTGGAATTTGAACCGGGGTGGTTGTTGTAATCGTCGTTTTATCACGATCATAACGGTCACGATAATTAGGATTGGGGGAATAAATTTTTTGTTTTTCGGCAATCTTTTCTTTTAAATTTTTATTTTCCGAAGACAAATCCTTTACTAAATCTTCAAGCTGTTCATTGACAACTTGCAAATTTTCAATTTTATTGTCATCGACAATTTTCTTTTTTTGACAATCCGTCACAACTAAAATAGTTATGATGCCTATTACCAACGACCCAACAACTATTGCTAAGATAATTACTGGAATAGAGGTTGTTTTTTCATGTACTTCCTCGTCTTGTGTTTTTTTACTGAATATTCTCATGGCTAATTTTTTTATACTTATTATTACTTTATTTTATTGTTAAAGAATACTGAATAATATCACATATATTTTTATTTGTCAATAGCTTTGTATATAACCATTTTACCCTAATAATTATTGACTTTTTTTGTTCCAATTGCAGCAATTAGGGTTACATTCTGGGTTTAGATCTAATATAATATG